>NZ_JBKBVB010000004.1:0-101522 GCF_046289595.1 Pseudorhodoplanes sp. | reverse complement strand
TTGCGGCGAATTGCGTGATCGTGCCGGCCGGCGAGGCCTCGAAAAGCTATTCGATGTTCGAGCGCGTCTGCGAGGAACTGATCGCGGCGCGGATCGAACGCGGCGATCTCGTGGTGGCGCTGGGCGGCGGGGTGATCGGTGATCTTGCCGGATTTGCCGCGTCGGCGGTGCGTCGCGGCATGGACTTCGTCCAGGTGCCGACGACGCTGCTGGCGCAGGTCGATTCCTCGGTCGGCGGCAAGACCGGGATCAATTCCGGCCATGGCAAGAATCTGGTCGGCGCGTTCCATCAACCGATCCTGGTCATCGCCGACACCGCGTTACTCGATACGCTGCCGCCGCGGATCATGCGCGCGGGCTATGCCGAAGTCGCCAAATACGGACTGATCGCGGACGCCGATTTCTTTGCCTGGCTCGAAGCCAATTGGCGCGATGTCTTTGAAGGAACGCCGGCGCGCGAGCATGCGGTTGCGGTGAGCTGCCGGATGAAGGCGCAAATCGTTGCGCGCGACGAACGCGAGACCGGGGACCGCGCGCTGCTCAATCTCGGCCACACTTTCGGCCATGCCCTCGAAGCCGCTGCCGGGTTCTCCGACCGGCTCTATCACGGCGAGGCGATCTCCATCGGGATGGTGCTGGCCTTCGCCTTCTCGGCCCGCAGCGGCCTGTGCGCGCCGTCCGACGCCGAGCGGGTCGCCCGCCATCTTGCCGCCGCCGGCCTGCCGACAAAGATCGCCGACATCCCCGGCGAGCGGCCGGATGCGGACCGTCTGATCGAACTGATCGGGCAGGACAAGAAGGTCCGGCGCGGCAAGCTGACCTTCATCCTGGCGCGCGGCATCGGCAAGAGCTTCATTGCGCCGGATATCGATGTGGCTGCGATTCGCAGTTTTCTCGCCGAAAACCTCAGCTGATACATGGACGCTCAAGACTGGCTGGCGCTGCTGGCGATTCTCCTGTGTCTGCTGCTCTCGTTCTTCTTTTCGGGCAGCGAGACCGCGCTCACGGCGCTGTCCAGAGCCCGCATGCTGCGAATGGAGAAGGGCGGCAATCCGCGTGCCCGCATCGTCAATCAGTTGATCGAATCCCGCGAACGGCTGATCGGCGGCATCCTGCTCGGCAACAATCTGGTGAATATCGCCGCGTCCTCTTTAGCCACCGGATTGCTGCTGGTGTGGTTCGGACCGGTCGGCGTGGTCTACGCGACGATTGCGATGACCGCCATCGTGGTGGTTTTCACGGAAGTGCTGCCGAAAACCATTGCGATCAATGCGCCGGAACGGATCGCGCTTCTGGTGTCGCGGCCGATCCGGTTTGTGGTGACGATATTGGGACCGGTGCTGATCTGGATCGAGCGGTTTGTCCGATTGCTGCTCGCGCAATTCGGTATGCGGGTCGGCGAAAGCCAGCCGATTCTCGCTGCGCGGGAGGAGTTGCGCGGCGCGGTCGACCTGCTGCACCGCGAGGGCGGTGTCGAAAAGCACGATCGCGACATGATGGGGGGCGTACTGGACCTGCGCGAGCTGGAAGTCTCGGATGTCATGATCCACCGCACCGAAATGATCACGGTCTGCGCCGACGACAGGCCCGAGATCGTGCTGAAGGCGGTGCTGGATGCGCCGGTGACGCGTATCCCGCTCTGGAGCCGGACTCCGGACAATTTCGTCGGCATCCTGCATGTGCGCGACCTTCTGGTCGCGCTCCAGGAAGCCGGCGGCAATCTCGCAAAGATCGACGTGGTTTCGCTGGCCCGCCCGCCCTGGTTCGTGCCGACGGTGCGGTCGCTGACCGAGCAGCTCAAGGCGTTTCGCCGCCGGCGCACGCCGCTGGCCTTGGTGGTCGATGAATACGGCGAGGTGATGGGGCTGGTCACGCTCGAAGACATCATCGAGGAAATCGTCGGCGACATCACCGACGAGCATGACGTCAATCTGCCGGGCGTATGGCCGCAGCCCGACGGTTCGGTTCATGTCGAGGGCAGCGTGCCGATTCGCGATCTCAACCGCGCCATGGAATGGAATCTGCCGGACGAACAGGCCACCACCATCGCCGGCCTTGTGATCCACGAGGCGCGGTCGATCCCGGATGTCGGCCAGACCTTTACCTTCTACGGGTTCCGCTTCGGCGTGCTGATGAAGGATCGAAACCGGATCACATCGTTGCGGATTACCCCGCTGTCCCGCCCGCCAAGCCGATAATTCACACTGGACCTTAGATTTCGCACTGTAAAAAACAATTCAGCTAAATTTATACACAATCCATAATTGTGATTGAAAAATTTGCTGTCATGCGAAAATCGAACGGGACCAATCTGGCCAAGTTATCGTTTCTGTTTGATTTTGGGCCTTTTATTTCACATAAAGCGACAAAATCAAAAAAGCTGCCTACGAACGGAGCTTCGCAACCTCTGATTGAGATGGTTCGGGGTCTTGCGTAGAGTGGGCGCAAAGCCCAAGCGGCCCTACAAAACGTGTCGCGCAATGTCTGCCGCAGTCGTGCCGTGTTTTGCCCAGGGTCGAGTGTATTGGTCCGCGCAAGGAGGAGGTGCGTGTGCCGTGCTGGTCGGTCTGTACGACCTTTCATTCCATGAGGCTGATGACAGATCATGCAACGCAGGCACGACCCGCAGAACATCCCGATCGAGTTGTTGCGGTCTTTCATCGTGATTCAGGAATGCGGAAGCTTCACCAAGGCCGCTCAGCTTCTCAGCCTGACACAGCCGGCAATAAGCGCGCAGATCAAGCGGCTGCAGCAACTGGTCGGCGGCGACGTTTTCGTGCGGTCGGGTTTTGGCGTCCAGCTTTCGGAAAAAGGCGAAATCGTCAATCGCTACGCCCGGCGCATTCTGGCAATGAACGACCAGATTCTCGCGCTGTCCGGCTCGCCATCGCAGGCGCGATCGGTCCGCATCGGTTTGCCCAACATCTATGCCGCAAACATGCTTTCAGTTCTTGTCTCCGAATTCGGAAAGGTTGCGCACGGCGAACGGCTGCAGATTTTGTCGCAATCCTCATCCGAACTCGCGCGCAGCCTGCCGAGCGGCTATCTCGACATTGCCGTGATTGCAATGGAGGCATCGGCATCGGGCGAATGCGTCGCGCGATGGAACGAACCGATGGCGTGGGTCTGCGGCACGGGTCTCGCCACAAGTCCCGGCGCGCCGATCCCGATCCAGAGCTGGCCGCATGGCATCACCGATCAGCTCGCGATCGAGGCGTTGGAACGTGCCGGTCTGGCCTATTCAGTGGTGTTCACGGCAACCGATCTGTGCGCCCATCTGGCTGCATCGAAGGCGGGGCTTGGTTATGTCGTCATGCCGGTGCGCTTCGTGCCGGCCGACCTGAAAGTCGCCCGCGAAAGCTTCCTGCCTGATCTGCCGGATTGCCAGACCGGCATTTATGTCAACCGCGAAAGGGATTCGGAAAAGCTGCGCGGCGTCGCCGCCTGCCTCGCCGAGGTTCTGCGGCCGCCCGCAGGCGCCGAGCAGCCGCGAACGGTCCCCGGCAATTCGGGCGCGCACGACGGGCGTTTGCGATAGCGGTCAGGCGCCTTCGCCGGGTGCTGCGGCGTGAATAGCCAGGGCATGGACTCCGGAGGCCAGTTCCGCGGCGAGCGCAGTGTTGACGGCGCGGTGCCGGTCGATCCGGCTCTTGCCGCGGAAGGCATCGGACACGATATAGACGCGGTAATGCGTCTCGCCGCCGGGCCGATGTCCGGCATGTCCAGCATGAAGGTGTGACTCGTCTTCGACGCGGAGGCTTTCCGGCGCGAAAGCTTCCGTCAATTTCTTTGTGATGACATCTTTGGTTCGCATGGTCGTCAATCCGTCGCGCTTGCCAAGGCTTTTCGTGCCTGAAGCATAGATCGATCTCGGAAATGTCAAGTCTTGAACCCGGCATCCTGTTGTTTGCATACTTGTAAGCGATGAAACTCGACTCGCCCCTGTTCGACAAAATTCGCGTCAAGCCGGCCGATGACCGTCGCGCACGTGCTGTAGAGCACACATGCGAGTGGCCCGGCTGCTGCAGCGAGGCGACGCATCGCGCTCCCAAAGGCCGCGGACGCGAGAAGGATTACTGGCGCTATTGTCTCGATCATGTGCGCGAGTACAATCAGAACTACAATTTCTTCCAGGGCATGAGCGACGACGATGTGCGCCGCTACCAGAAGGACGCGCTGACCGGCCACCGGCCGACCTGGAAGATGGGGACCGGCAAGCATACCGACCCTGGCCGCTTTTACGCCGAGAACGGTATCGACCCTTTCGACATGTACCGCGAATTCACCGCCGGCCGGGCCACCGGCTCGTCCAAGGCCAAGCCGGAAGGCCGCAGCATTCGCAATGCCGAGCGCAAGGCATTCAATACGCTTGGTTTGGAGGTCGGGGTCTCGCGGACCGAGATCAAGGCGAAGTTTCACGACCTCGTAAAGCGGCATCATCCGGACAGCAATGGCGGCGACCGCTCGACCGAGGACCGGCTGATCGAGATCATCCAAGCTTATAATTATCTCAAATCGGTCGGTTTTGCCTGAGGGCTGCCGGAAAGCCGGCCTCGGTCTCGCATTCCTGCCAAGCCCTTCCGGAAGACCCCGGAATGACTATCTTTTCTGGTGTATCCCGACAGATGCAGTGAGCCTCGCGGGTTTCGCCCGCGGTGGCCTTTCTGCTAGGTTGGCCCGCGATTTGCCAACCCGAAGCGACGAAAGACGCGCCCCGGTCCGGCTGGCGCATGGAGAAGCAATGGCTACCGTATCCGAAGAAATTCCCCAAGGCCCGGGCGGGCTGCCCGACATGAAGGTGTCGGTCCGGCAGGTCTTCGGCATCGATTCCGACCTCGAAGTTCCCGCCTATTCCGAGCCGGATGCCCATGTACCGGATCTCGATCCGGATTATCTTTTCGACCGTCCGACAACCCTCGCAATCCTGGCGGGCTTTGCCCGAAACCGGCGTGTCATGGTGACGGGCTATCACGGCACCGGCAAGTCGACACACATCGAACAGGTGGCAGCGCGGTTGAACTGGCCCTGCGTACGGGTCAATCTCGACAGCCATGTCAGCCGCGTCGATCTGGTCGGCAAGGATGCCATCGTCATCCGCGACGGCCTGCAGGTGACGGAGTTCCGGGACGGTATTCTGCCCTGGGCGCTTCAGCACAATATCGCGATGTGCTTTGACGAATACGATGCGGGGCGCCCCGACGTGATGTTCGTGATCCAGCGCGTGCTCGAACAGTCCGGCCGCCTGACCCTTCTGGACCAGAACAAGGTGATCCGGCCGCATCCCTGCTTCCGGCTGTTTGCGACCGCCAACACCGTGGGCCTCGGCGATACCACGGGTCTCTATCACGGCACCCAGCAGATCAACCAAGGCCAGATGGACCGCTGGTCGATCGTGACAACGTTGAATTATCTGCCGCACGACAAGGAAGTCGAAATCGTGCTGGCCAAGGCCAAGCATTACCGTAACGAGGAAGGCCGCGACATCGTGTCGAAGATGGTGCGCGTCGCCGATCTGACCCGCAACGCTTTCATCAACGGCGATCTGTCCACGGTGATGAGTCCGCGCACGGTCATTACCTGGGCGGAAAATGCGGAGATTTTCGGCGATGTCGGCTTTGCCTTTCGCGTGACCTTTATGAACAAGTGCGATGAGCTCGAACGGCCCATCGTCGCCGAATTCTATCAGCGAAGCTTCGGACAGGAATTGCCCGAGTCATCGGTGAATGTAGCGTTGACCTAGCGGAGCATGCCTGCCGGGGCTGCGGATAATCGGGTACCAGCCTGCAGCGGCGAACAGACGAGGAGTCGCAGGGACGGAGCCGCTCCCGTCGCGTAATACGGCGACCGGAAACCGCACTGGTGGCAAACCATGACGCATATGTTTCGCACATTCGTCTCGGGCCTGATCCTGCTGCTGCCGCTGATCATCACGCTTGCGGTTGTGGCCTGGCTCGGACAGTTCATTATCAACTATGTCGGCCCGTCCAGCGTCGTCGGTCAGGCCCTGATGACGATCGGGTTCAGCTTCTCGGCCTCGCAGTTCGCGGCCTATGTGATCGGGCTGGTCGTGTTCATGGTCATCGTCTATCTGCTCGGGCTTGCGGTCGAATCGAAGCTGCGCAGCCAGCTGTCGAAAACGCTCGACTCGACGATGCGCCGCATTCCCTTGATCGGCGCGCTGTATGACCTGATCCAGCGCTTCGTCGCCCTGATGGACAAAAAGGACGTCGAGGGTCTGAAGAGCATGAGCCCGGTCTGGTGCTTCTTCGGCGGCCCGCAGAGCGCGGCTGTCCTCGCCTTGTTGCCGACGCCGGAGCCGATCATGGTGGGCGACACGCCGTATCATGCCGTGCTCATTCCCTCGGCGCCGCTTCCCGTCGGCGGCTGTCTCGCCTATGTCCCGGCCGCATGGGTGCAGCCGGCCGATGTCGGCGTCGACAAGCTGGTCAGCATCTACGTGTCCATGGGCGTTTCATCGCCGCTGAAAATCGCGCCGTTGCCGGCGGCCGCTCCGGCCAAGGGCAAGCTGGCCACCACATAACAAGCCGCACAGGCCACAAAAGCCGCCATGTCCTCGAACATCAAACCGAAAGCCTCACCCAGGGAAGCGCCCACCGAGCCGTTCAAGCGCGCGGTAACGGGCTGTCTGCGGGCCATTGCAAGGCGTCCGGAGATGGAGGTTGCGTTCGCCGCCGAACGCCCGGGGCTGGTCGGCGGCAAGGCGCGGCTGCCGGAGCCGTCTCGCCGGCTGACGGGTGCCGAGGCCGCCATCGTCCGCGGTCATGCGGACGCCATCGCGCTCAAACTCGCCTGTCACGATCCGGGTGTCCATCGCAGGCTCGTGCCCGGCGGTCAGCAGGCGCGCGCGGTCTTCGATGCCGTAGAGCAGGCGCGGGTCGAAGCGATCGGCGCGCGCCGCATGTCGGGCGTCGCCAAAAATCTTTCCGCGATGCTCAACGACAAATTCCATCGCGGCAAGTTCGACGACATTACCGATCGCGCCGATGCGCCGCTCGAGGAGGCGGTGGCGATGATGGTGCGCGAGCGCCTGACCGGCCAGGCACCACCACCGGCCGCGAAGAAGCTCGTCGATCTGTGGCGGCCGATCATCGAGAACAAGGCCGGCCGCGGGCTCGACCGGCTGGAAGATCTGATCGACGACCAGGCGCGGTTCGGCGACGCCATCCACGATCTGCTCGACGCGCTCGACATGGGCGAAGACCGCAATCGCGATTCCGAGGAAGACGAGGATTCCGAGGAAAGCGACGACGACCGCAGCCAGAACGAGGACGGCGAGGAGGGCGACACCTCCGACTCGGAGGATATGCAGCGCATGTCGGTCGAGGAGGCCGAAGCCTCGTCCGAGGACGCGCAGGAAGCCACGGCCGAAGCCACCGATGCGCCGAGTTCGGACATGGCCGACGACGCCGATATGGGCGATTCCGAAACGCCGTCCGAGCCCTGGCGTCCGCGTCCGGGCCAGAACGAATATCGCGGCCCCGAATACGGCGCGTTCGTCACCAAGTTCGACGAAGAGATCGCAGCCGAAGACCTGTGCGAGGCGGACGAACTTGACCGTCTGCGCAGCTATCTCGACAAGCAATTGTCGCATCTGCAGGGCGTCGTCGCCCGTCTCGCCAACCGGCTGCAGCGCCGGCTCATGGCGCAGCAGAATCGCGCCTGGGAATTCGACCTTGAAGAGGGGATGCTCGATCCGGCGCGGCTGTCGCGGATCATCATCGACCCAATGCATCCGCTCTCATTCAAGCGGGAGAAGGATACGAATTTCCGCGATACCGTGGTGACGCTGCTGCTCGACAATTCCGGCTCGATGCGCGGGCGCCCGATCACGGTCGCGGCCACCTGCGCCGATATCCTGGCGCGCACGCTGGAGCGTTGCGGCGTCAAGGTGGAGATCCTCGGTTTTACCACCCGCGCGTGGAAGGGCGGGCAGTCGCGTGAAGCCTGGCTTGCCGCCGGCAAGCCGTCAAATCCCGGACGCCTCAACGACTTGCGCCACATCATCTACAAGGCCGCAGATGCACCGTGGCGTCGCGCGCGCAAGAATCTCGGTCTGATGATGCGCGAGGGGCTGCTGAAGGAAAATATCGACGGCGAAGCATTGAACTGGGCCTACCGGCGTCTGCTGGCGCGTCCTGAGCAGCGCCGCATTCTGATGATGATCTCGGACGGTGCGCCGGTCGACGATTCGACGCTGTCGGTCAATGCCGGCAATTACCTCGAACGCCACCTGCGCTGGGTGATCGAGGAGATCGAGACCCGCTCCCCGATCGAACTGATCGCAATCGGCATCGGTCACGACGTCACCCGCTATTACCGCAGAGCCGTCACGATCGTCGATGCGGAGGAGCTTGGCGGCGCGATGACCGAAAAGCTCGCCGAATTGTTCACCGAAGATGCTGCGGCTGCAGTGCCGATGCGCCGCGCGCCGCGCAGGCTTCATTCGTGAAGGCTGACGGATTGCGGCGGATCTGGTTTGCGGCGGCGAGTCTGATCCTCGGCGCCCCGCTCGCCCATGCGCAAGGGTTGCCGCAGCCTCCGGCCGAGCCGCCGGCGAAGATCGAGATCGTCTCCAAACCGATCGCCTCGTTCGATCCGCGCGAGCCGCAGCGCCGGACATTCGGCACGCTTGTGTTTCGCGGCGGCCTTGAACTCGCATCGGCACATAAGCAATTCGGCGGGTTCTCCGGCATTCGCGTTTTGAATGACGGGCGGTTCCTCGCCATCAACGACAAAGCATACTGGCTGCGCGGCCGCATCTCCTATCGCGGCGATGCGCCGGCCGGCATCGGCGAGGCGGAGATCGCCCCGATGCTCTACACCGACGGCCGTCCGATCACGGCGCGCGGCTGGTACGATTCGGAGGCGCTGACCGAAGACGGCGGCATTGTCTATGTTGCGCTCGAGCGCGTGCACCGGATCCTGCGCTTCGATTACGGCAAGCGTGGATTGCTGGCGCGCGGTTCACTGGTGAAGGTTCCGCCCGAATTTGCGAAGCTGCGCAGCAACAAGGGCATCGAATGCCTCCAGATCGCGCCCAAGGGCTCGCCCATCGCCGGCGCGCTGATTGCGATTTCCGAGCGCACGCCGGATGCCGCGAACAATATCCGCGGGTTTCTGATCGGGGGGCCGAAGCCCGGCATTTTCGCGGTCAAGCCGAGCGACGATTTCGACGTGGTCGATTGCGCGCTTGCGCCGAACTCCGATCTCCTGATCCTGGAGCGGCATTTTTCCTGGCGCCGCGGCGTCGCGATGCGTCTGCGCCGGATGCCGTTGTCGGAGGTCGTCCCCGGCGCCGTGCTCGAGGGCAAAGTCCTGATCACCGCGGATATGGGCTATCAGATCGACAATATGGAAGGGCTTAGCGTGCACCGTTCGCCGAATGGCGAGACCGTGCTGACGCTGGTGTCGGACGACAATTTCTCGGTGATCCAGCGCACGCTGCTGCTGCAATTCACGCTACTGGATGAATAGAAGGCCCCGCGGGGCGCCAGCCGAAGCCCCGTGAACCCGGAAACTGGAGCCCATCCGACGCGGATGGCCCGACTCCCGTCCGTCCTGCCTGCGCCGGCACATGACGCTCCGCAATGACGAAGCGCGGATCAGCTCGCTTTGTCGAGCTTCTTTTCCAGCTGGCGTTTCAGCTCCAGCGCCTTCGGCGACAAATCGCCGTCCTTGGCCTTGGCGAGGAAGCCATCGAGACCGCCGCGATGGTCCACGGTCTTCAGCGCGTTCGCCGAAATCCGGAACCGGACCGAGCGCTCCAGCGCCTCCGAGGTCAACGTGACGTTGACGAGATTGGGCAGGAACCGCCGCTTGGTCTTGCGGTTCGAATGGCTCACCTTGTGACCGGTCTGGAACGCCTTGCCGGTCAGGTCGCACTTGCGCGACATGGCTGAAAATCCCGAACAGTGCGGCGGCGCGGCACAGGCGCGCAGGCCGTGATTGCATTTTTCGCGTTAAGACGCGGTCCTATAAAGAGGCCGGGCAGGGGCGTCAAGGTCGGCGCCGCCGGACGGCCGCGCCATCGAAGACGGCCCCTGGCACCATAGAAACGGCGTAATGGTGCCGAATCGCTTAGCTTTCGGGTTTTCCGGAGCCGGGCGCGCAGGGGACCGGCCCGGACAGCCTCAACGGACGGGCCCGGAAGGCCCCGCGAGGACATCAGGTGCATTATCTCGTCAGGACCGGCTTTGGGGCGGCGCTCTGCGGGCTTGTTCTTGGAGCCGTGCCGGCGTCGTTCGCCCATGCCCAGACCCGTCTCGACGCCCGCTATGTGGTGACCCTTGCCGGCATCAAGCTCGGGGAGGGAACCTGGACGGTGGATCTCAGCGAAGACCGTTTCAAGACCGAGGCCAAAGGATCGACCTCCGGGCTGGCGCGGTTTTTCAGCGCGGGACATGGCACCACCTCCTCGCGCGGCGCCATCAAGAACGGACAATTCGTCCCGGCGAACTACTCGATTTACGTCAAGTGGGGGAAGAAGTTCGAAGACTTGCGGATGCGGATTGCCGATGGAGCGGTCAAGGAGCTCAAGGTCGAGCCGCCGATGGTCGAGCACCCGAACCGGATCCGCGTCACCGAGGCGCATCGCCGCAACGTGCTCGATCCGATGACCGGTTCGCTGCTGCGGGTGCCTGGCAAGGGCGACCTGATGGCGCCGGAAGTCTGCAAGCAGCACACACCGATTTTTGACGGCCGGATGCGCTACGATCTCACGCTCGCCTATAAGCGGATCGAACAGGTTCAGACGGACGGCTATTCCGGCCCGGCTCTGGTCTGCGCCATCTATTTCGCGCCGCTGGCCGGCTATGTCCCGGATCGCGCCGCGGTCAAATATCTGATCGATCAGCGCGACATGGAAACGTGGCTGATTCCGATCGCCGGCACCCGCGTGATGGTACCGTTCCGTGTGGTGATCCCGACTCCGCTTGGCCAGGGAATTTTGCAGGCGACCCAGCTCTCGGTGTCGCCGTTGCAGAACCGCGCGAGCCTGGGACCGCAATAGCGGTGCTTGCAATATCCCCGCTGTTCTCCACATTCGGCGCTCCGGTTGCTTGACTCGCTGACCACGTCGTGGCTTCGCCGCGCAACCTTGCAAGCCAGGCTCTGGATCGCAGAAAAGGTCGCGATAACACCTGATGTAGAGATTTTCGGCTCCGGTCACCTATATATCGCGGGAACGCAACCGGACTCGGCGGGAGTCAGCGATTCGGCCGCGATTCGTTCCAGACTCGTTCCGAAACTTAATCGGCGGAGCCAAAACATGTCTGTAGGTGTTGCGTTGTGAGACAGACCCGGTGAAAAGCGGCTGCGCCGGCCGGCGACAGCACCGCTCCTATCGCTTGTTCGGCCGGTCGGCCGCCAGTCAGAGCTCGGTTTTTTCGGATCCTTGATGCCCATTTCATTTTCGCCCGGCCCTCGCAGCGATGCGCGCAAGCGCGGCGCAGGTGTCACCGCCGTGCTCGGCCCGACAAATACAGGGAAAACCCATCTCGCCATCGAGCGCATGCTGGCGCATTCGTCGGGCCTGATCGGTCTGCCGCTGCGGCTGCTCGCGCGCGAGGTGTACAACAAGGTGGCCGACCGGGTCGGCGCCGATTCCGTTGCGCTGATCACCGGCGAGGAGAAGATCAAGCCTGCCAATCCGCGCTTCTGGGTTTCGACCGTGGAAGCAATGCCGCGCGATCTCGATCCGGCTTTCGTCGCCATTGACGAAATTCAGCTCGCCGCCGATTTCGAACGCGGCCATGTCTTCACCGATCGCATTCTCAACCGGCGCGGCCGCGAGGAAACGCTGATCCTGGGGGCGGCGACGATCCGGCCGATGATCGAGCGGTTGTTGCCGAGTGCCAATATCGTGTCGCGCCCGCGCCTGTCTCAATTGACGTTCGCCGGCGACCGGAAGCTGACGCGGCTGCCGCGCCGATCTGCCGTGGTAGCGTTCTCGGCGGACGAGGTTTATGCGATCGCGGAACTGATCCGGCGGCAGCGCGGCGGCGCTGCGGTCGTGCTCGGCGCGCTGTCGCCCCGCACCCGCAACGCGCAGGTTGCGCTCTACCAGTCCGGCGATGTCGAATATCTGGTTGCGACCGATGCCATCGGCATGGGGCTCAATCTCGATGTCGATCACGTCGCCTTCGCGTCCGACCGCAAGTTCGACGGTTATCAGTTCCGCAATCTCGGCCCTGCCGAGCTCGCCCAGATCGCCGGCCGCGCCGGCCGCGCCACGCGCGACGGAACCTTCGGCACCACCGGCCGCTGTGCCCCCTTCGACGAAGAACTGGTGCAGCGGCTCGAAAGCCATGCTTTTGATCCGCTCACGCTGCTGCAATGGCGCAATTCCGATCTCGACTTTTCGTCGATCGGAGCTCTGCAGGCCTCCCTCGCCGAAATTCCGGCGGAGCAAGGGCTTACGCGCGCGCCCCTCGCCGAAGACATCCTCGTGCTGGAACACGCCGCGCGCGATACGGATATCCGGTCCATGGCGCGCGATCGTGGGGCGGTCGAGCGGCTTTGGGAGGCCTGTCAGGTTCCTGATTACCGGAAGATCGCACCAGCCAATCATGCTGAGCTTGTCACCACCCTCTATGGATTTCTGATGAGGGAGGGTAAAATCCCGGACGATTGGTTCGCCCGCCAGGTGGCGCAAGCGGATCGCCCCGAAGGCGACATCGACTCTCTCTCCACACGGATCGCTCATGTTCGCACCTGGACCTTTGTCGCCAACAGGCCGGACTGGCTTGCCGATCCCGAACATTGGCAGGGCGTCACGCGTGCGGTGGAAGACAAGCTTTCGGATGCGTTGCACGAACGCCTTACCGCCCGCTTTGTCGATCGCCGCACCAGCGTTTTGATGCGGCGGCTGCGCGAGAACACCACATTGGAAAGTGAAATCTCAAAAACCGGCGACGTGACCGTCGAGGGCCATCTGGTCGGGCGGCTTGAGGGCTTTCGTTTCGCCGCCGATCCGTCCGCAGGCGGCTCAGAGGCCAAGGCGCTGCATGCCGCGGCGCAGAAGGCGCTGGCCGGCGAAATCGAGGCGCGCGCAGGAAAGCTTTCGCAGGCGCCGGACGATCAGTTCGTTCTCACCTCGGACGGCACCATCCGCTGGACCGGCGATGCGGTCGGCAAGCTCGCCGCCGGCGAAGAGATGTTGCGGCCGCGTGTTCGGATATTGGCCGACGAGCAGCTGACCGGACCGGCGCGCGAGCAGGTCCAGGCGCGGCTCGACCTTTGGATCAAGGCCCATATCGACAAGCTGCTCGGGCCGCTGTCGTCGCTCGCCGCGGCGGACGACGTGACCGGGATTGCGCGCGGCGTCGCCTACCGGCTGATCGAGGATCTTGGCGTGCTGGAACGCCAAAAGGTAGCGGACGACGTGAAGTCGCTCGACCAGAATGCGCGCGCGACATTGCGCAAATATGGCGTGCGTTTCGGCGCCTATCACATCTACATCCCGCCGCTTCTCAAACCGGCGCCACGCGCGCTGGCGATGCAGCTCTATGCGGTGAAGAATGACACTGGCGATCTGCGCGGGCTCGACGACGTGCAGCAGCTCGCCGCCAGCGGACGGACTTCGATCGCCGCCAACAAGGACATCCAGAAGACGCTGTATCGCATCGCCGGCTATCGGGTCGCCGGCGAACGTGCGGTGCGCGTGGATATTCTCGAGCGCCTCGCCGACCTGATCCGGCCGGCGCTTGCCTGGCGGCCGAATACACCAGGCATCAAGCCGCCAGGGGCGCTCGATGGCACGGGCTTTACGGTCACGGTCGGGATGACGTCCCTGGTCGGATCGTCGGGCGAGGATTTCGCCTCGATCCTGCGCTCTCTTGGCTATCGGATGGATCGCAAGCCGAAACCGCCAGAGGCGCCGGCCGCCGACGAGGTTAATCCCGCCGAGGCAGCATCCAGAGAAGCTACGACCGAAGAGGCTACGACCGACGAGCCTGCGCTCGTGGTGAGCGCAGCCGGCCCCGATGAGACGGCATCTGAGCGGGCTGCATCCGAAGAGGCCACTTCCGAGGAGGCCGTATCCGAGGAGGTCACATCTGAGGAGGCTGCATCGGCCGGGGTTATGGAGCATGCCGACGCCGCGCCTGCAGAGGCTTCGACGATTGCTGAGGAGCCAGCGGCAGAAAATGTCCAGGCGGAGCCTGTTGTCTCGCAGACAGCCGCCCCGACCCTGATCTCCCTTTCTGCATCGGAAAATTCCGGAGTTCCCGCTGCTGCCGAGGCTTCCGGCGATCGCGAGGCCGCTCCGGCGGAAGCAATGGCGTCTCCGGGTGCCGTGGCCGAAGCTGCCGAGCCCGAACTGATCGAAGTGTGGCGGCCCGGCCGGTTCGAGGGCCGAGACAAGCGCCCGCAGCGTAAACCCCGTCGGGGTGAGCATCGCGGGGGCGCGCGGCCGCACGCGGAACGGCCCGGGGCACCTGCCCCCGAACCCGCTGTGGCAGGTCCGGATACGGCATCCCAAGAATCGGGCACAGATCGTTCGGTGCAACAGCGGCCCCACGGTCCGCGTCCGCCGCGCAAGGATCGCGGCGGCCGTCCGCGCCGGCAGGAGGGTAGCCAGGAAGGCCAGCGTTTCGGCAAGCCGGACAACCGGCAACGCCAGGATGCGCGGCCGCGCCCCGAACGGCGCGAGCGCGAGCCCGATCCGAACTCTCCGTTCGCCAAGCTCGCCGCGCTGAAGGCGCAGCTCGAAGCTGATTCCAAGGAGCGCCGTTAGACGCGAGCGACAAATTTTGGAGCGGCAGCGGATCGATAAATGGCTTTGGCATGCGCGCGTTGTGCGGACCCGCACCGCCGCCGCCGACCTCGCCGGCAAGGGTCTTGTGCGCGTCAATGGCATGCGGATCGATGCCGCGAGCCGACCGGTGAAGGCTGGTGACGTGCTGACAATTGCGTTTGACCGGGTCAGGGTCTTGCGGGTGGCAGGATTCTCGGAACGGCGCGGTTCTGCGGCCGATGCCGCCGCCCTGTTCGAGGACATGACACCGCCGTCGCCAGTTCCGGCTGCGCAGTCCGCGTCGGGGTTGGCCCCGGGTCCCGCCGCTCGCCCGGACAAGCAGAACCGCCGCGCATTGCTGCGGCTCAAGCGTCCCGGAAACGAATGACCAATTCACGACGCCGTCCCTTGCGCCATTTTGACCCTTAGGCTAGGGACGCCAGCAATATTCAGCATCCCGTCGGGTTCGGAATGACCTACATCGTCAATGACAACTGCATCCGCTGCAAGTTCATGGACTGCGTCGAGGTGTGTCCGGTGGACTGCTTCTACGAGGGTGAGAACATGCTGGTGATCCACCCTGACGAGTGTATCGATTGTGGCGTCTGCGAGCCGGAATGCCCTGTCGAAGCGATCAAGCCCGATACCGAACCGGGCCTGGAAAAGTGGCTGCAGATCAACGCTGAATATTCGAAAATCTGGCCGAATATTACCGCCAAGAAGGAGCCGCCCGCCGACCACAAGGAGTGGGAAGGCGTGGCCGGCAAGGAACAGTATTTTTCTCCCGAACCGGGAACCGGAAATTAAGCGGTTGCCGACCGCACCGTTTTAATCCTGTCCTCGGATTTTCTGTCCCGCTGTGCCGCAATACGCCTAAGGTCGGGCGTTAACGCATTGATTTTCGCGGAAAATGTGATATATTGACGACATTGGAACGCCATAACCGGAACGACGCTCCCCCTTCTGCGATTTATTCCGGGGGAGCTTATTTTTTCGGGCCCGTTCCAGAGGAAAGCCCGCTTTAAGAAGGGCGTGGATACCCACGCGCGATCCCGTGCCCAGCAAAACGCGACCAAAATCAAAGAAATCGCCCCGCGGCAGCGACCGCCGGACGAAGAAGCCCTCCGCCTCCACCCGGCGGAGCTCGCCAAGCTCCCGGCTGCCCGGCCGTGGAGCTCCCGTGGCCAAAGCCGCAAAAGCGGCAGCAGCGCCCAGCCGTCCGAAACCGGCGGGCGAAGGAGCACCCTCTGGAATGACCGTCAATAAGAAGACCACTCAACGTCAGGGCTTCAAGACAAACGAATTCATCGTCTATCCGGCGCACGGTGTGGGCCAGATCATGGCGATCGAGGAGCAGGAAGTCGCGGGCGCCAAGCTCGAGCTGTTCGTCATCAATTTCGTCAAGGACAAGATGACCCTGCGGGTTCCGACTGCGAAAATCGCCACCGTTGGCATGCGTAAATTGTCCGAGCCCGCAATGGTCAAGCGGGCGCTGGAGACGCTGAAGGGCCGGGCCCGCGTCAAGCGGACGATGTGGTCGCGAAGGGCCCAGGAATACGAGGCCAAGATCAATTCCGGCGACATCGTCGCCATCGCCGAGGTGGTGCGCGATCTGTACCGCTCCGAGCAGCAGCCCGAACAGTCCTACTCCGAGCGGCAGCTTTACGAGGCCGCGCTCGACCGGCTGTCGCGCGAAATCTCGGCGGTTCAGCAGATCACCGAGACCGAGGCGGTCAAGGAAATCGAGGGCGCGCTCGCCAAGGGTCCGCGCCGCGGTCCCAAGCCCGCCGAGGGTGCGGCTGCCGAGGACGAGGCCGACGACGAAACTGACAAGGTCGAGGACGAGGCGGCGTAAGCGTCTCGCGCGCAGGTATCGCAATGTCCAAAGCCCGGCGGCGACGCCGGGCTTCATTTTTGTCGCACGCGCCGCTGTTACCTCCTCCGGACCACGGTGCGCGACAAAAGCGCCGCAAGCTCGCTTTGCCGCGAGACGCCTGCCTTATGAAAAACGCGCTTGAGGACGGTGCGGGCGGTGCCTTCGGTAATGTCGAGCCGCTGCGACACTTCGCGCGGCGTCATGCCGGTCGCGATGAGCGACGCCACCCGCGCCTCGCCGAGTGTGAGGCCGAGCAGATCGCGCACCAATGAGGGGTCCGCAGGCTCGCCGCCTTTCACCTCCACCGCCAGCACGATGAACTGGCTGCGCACCAGAAAATGCTCGAGTTTGGGCGGCAATTTCGTGCGCAGCGGCAGGATATAGACGGCAAGCGGGGCCGCACTGGCGATGCTGCGCGACAGCATTACGGGGCGTAAGCCGAACGCGTCCGCGTCAGCCGGTCGTGCCGCTGCGGACAATGCCGCCTCCAGCGCCATTCGGCAGGCGGGATCGCGGGCGACAAGGCGGCTGGCCTCGATGGCAAGCGCATCGGTGAGAAAGGCCTGCGCGATTTCGTTTGCGAACACGACATGCGCCAGCCTGTCCAGCAGGATCACGCCCATCGACAACCGCGCAAAAAGGTCGCTGAGCCCGGAATTGCGGCCTTCCGCCTCGATCAAACGCAGGCCAAGCCGCAACGACTTCTCGGCATGGCGGCCGAGCCGGAGCAGCAATGCACGCTCCGCGTCGTCGAATTCAGCCTTTCCGATCGCGCGATGCACACACAATGCTGCGTACATGTCGGGATCGGGCGCAATGCTGATGGCGGCGAAATCGCGTAGGCCAAATGACTTCAGAAATTGGGTGAAGAACGGATGAGTCTCCTGCGCGTCGATGAGGCCGAGTTCGCGATCGGTCACGGTGTCGCCGCTGAGATAGCGGCGTTCGAGATAGCGTTGCGTGCGAATATCGAGCTTATGCCATTCCCGGTTGTAGTCGTCCTGGCCGGCGGCAAGAGAAGGCGAGACGATCACGCCGAAGCGGCCGTCGTTGCGCTGATAGGTCAAGGTCGCGCCGACATCGCCGAAGACGTCAGCGATCGCCTGCAGGGCGGCCGGCCATTGGCCGGGAGCAAGCGCAGCTTCATAGATTGAATCAATGGCTGCAGCGTAACGGTCGCCAACATTGGACTCGGTTAGCGTGTGGCTCATGCTGGCAAGCCGTGCCTCAGGACCGCACGATTTAACCGACCCATCTTGCGAATTGCAAGAGAGGCCGTCTGCTAGCTTGCCGTGAAAAAGGCAACCGGGACGTGAAGTGAGGCGCCGGTTTACTCCACGATCAACTTGACCATATCGCCGGGGCGGGGCGCTTCGTTCGCATCGAGCCCGTTGAGCACGCGGAAGCGCTCAACCGCCTTGTCAGGGACCGCCATCCGTGCGGCCAGACTCTCCACGCTGTCGCGCGCCGTGACAGTCACAGTCCTGATCCGTAGCGGGCGCGCGCGGCGGATTTCGGCATTCGACATGCGCCGGAAACTCGCCACGCTCTCCCGGAATTGCCGGTCGAGTTCGGCCGACTTGTTCTTGGCCGCAAAAATGAAGCGATAGACCTCGCTGCCGAAGCGGATCGCGTAAAGGCGGAAGCCCCAGGGCTGGCCCGTGGCGGTAGCCGTGGCACCGCGGAAGCCGTTGATCGTCACCTCCTCGATCGAGGTGGCGTCGATATTCTCGATCCATCCGGCCGCAAGATATTCGGTGAGTTTCTGTTCGGCGGGGATGCGCACGACGTCGAGCCGCAGTGCCAGTTCGCCGCCGTCTCTGACCCCGAACACCGCCTGCGGCGTGTTCTCAAGCATGAAACCCTCGGGCGCAGTGAAGGTAAAGCCCAGTTTCGGATGGAGGAATCTTCGCCCGCGCACGAAGCCTTCGCTCGGATCTTCGCCATAGACCACGCCGTCCAGCAGCCGCAGATATTCGTTGCGCGCACGCGCGGTGGCGCCCGGCGTGGCATGCTGGCGGGCGTTGAGGGTGGCGTTGGCGATGCGCTCGGGCGTCGCCGGATGCGAGGAGAGGAATTCCTGGGTGCGCGGATCGGCTTTGGAGCCGCCCCGCAATTCGGCGTTGCGGCCCATCGCGGTGAGGAAGCGGGTCGCACCGAATGGGTCGTAGCCTGCGCGGGCGGAAATCCCGACGCCGATGCCGTCGGCCTCAAATTCCTGGCCGCGCGAGAAAGTTGCAAGCGCAATCTTGGATTTGGCCAGCGCCAGCGCGGTGGATTGCGGATCGCCCAGGACATCGCTCGCCACGCGGTTGACCAGGGCAGCCTGACGGATCTGGTCCTCGCGGATCGCCGCATGGCGTGCGATCACATGGGCCATCTCGTGCGACAGAACCGAGGCAACCTCGGAGGTGTCGTTGGCAAGCGCGAGCAGCCCGCGAGTCACGTAAAGCTGGCCGGTGGGCAGCGCGAAGGCGTTGACTGCAGACGAATTCAGGATCGTGACCTTGTAGGCAAGGTCGGGACGTTCCGAGGCGGCGACCAGCTTCTCCACAGTGGCGTTGAGCTTGTCCTCAAGCCGCGGATTCGAATAGGCTCCGCCATAGACCGCCAGGATGCGGCGATGCTCGCGTTGCGCCGGCGTCAGCACCTCGGGCCGGTCGGCCGGCGGTTCGGGCAGGGATATGTGGCGGGCAGCCTGATAGGAGCCGCCTGAGCAGGCGGCGAGCAGCAGGGCAAGCGACATGCATGCCGCCGCTCTCAGCCCAGAACCCCGTCCGCCGCGCAAAGCCATGCCTCTCTCGCCGCCGCAGCGCATGATAAGGCAAATCATCGCCGCCCGTCCCAGTCGAATTGGTCAGCGGTCCTGGCCTCGATCCAAGGGCCGGCCCGCTCCTCGATCACCCCGCGCACCCTGACAGTCCGCCCGGCGAGCGATTTGGGCAGCAATCCCGCGGATTTAAAGGCGGTCTCGTCCTGCCTGGCAATGGTTACGGTAAAGTCGTCCGACCAGCGCCGGCCGAAATTAACATAGATCGTCCCGCCGCTCTCGCGCACCGACAGAACGCGCCCTTCGACGACCGCGAAACGGCCGAGATCGGCCAGAACCGCCTCCGGATCGTTCGCCTGGTGCAACCGGTAGTTTCCCGAAGCCCGCGCCACGCCTTCCCGCCGGAGCAGGGCCTGTCGGCAGCTTTCGTTGCCAGTCCGCGATCCTGCGATCGCCAGCCCACGCTCCAACAACGTATACTGGACCGGAGTTTCCGAGCCGCTAACGAAAGCGAAAGCATGAATCCGGCCGTAGCGGTCCGGTGCCGGGGTCGATGTGAGGGCCGATCTCAGCGTCACAGGGCGGCCCAGCGCGAGTTCCGACAGAGCAGCCTTCGCAACATCCGGCGAAACGGTCCACTCGACCGCGGCGAGCCGGATCGTTCGCCCATCGGCCAGCCGTAACGTCCGGCTATCTTCGATTGCAGTAACTTCGCCGGGCGAGAGATTATACTGGCCACAGGCGGCGGAGGCAGGGGAAATTGTCAGCAACGCGAGCAGCACGGCTGCGGCACCCCCCAAGGCTCCGGCATTGGATTCCCCCATCATGGGCCGCAATCGAAAGGCGAGATTGCGGCGCCAGCGTGAATTTTGCGCCGTCCGCGTGGCGAAATTGCAGGCGCAAATGCCGCATCAGGTCGGGTCGATGACAGCGCGGCTCGTGCGGCGCGAGCTTGAGCGGCGCGTTGATCCTGTCGCGATGGTGCGTCCGATTTCACCGTAGTATTTGTTCGGTATTGCCTGATCGTGTCCTGATCGACGTCAGGTTCTTCGACCGGCGATCTCCACGACATAGTCCCTTGGCAAGCCGGACCCGGCGCTGAAAAGATGAACGCGCCACACGCGCCACACGCGATACTCGCGGTCACGAGCATCAGGCCAAAGTGACCGAAGTCATTTATCCGAGCCAGAACACACAAAACGAATACAGTATATTGCTGGCCGCGGCGATGGGATTGCGTCGCCGCGCTTCTTTCTTTGCAAAATCCAAATATTTTGCTCGACCATGGTGTTATTGTTTGTAGGCCGCCAATGCGGTTACGACCGATGACAAACAGAAGCCGCGTGGGAGGGGCAATAGATGAAGAGGACCAAAGCCCGGACTTTGCCTCCTGACGAACAAGTGAGTTTCCTGTTTTCGGTGATGGCCAAGCTGTTCGACCGGGCCTTCGCGTCGATTCACACCAAGCTCGCGCTTTCGGTGGGCAACTTGAAAATCATGCGGACCATCGCTTTTTTCGGTCCGCTCTCGGCCAGTCAATTGGGCGCAAAGGTCTGTCTCGATCCCGACAAGATCACGCGTGCGGTCGATGCGCTGGTGGACCGCGGCTTTGTCAGCCGCAAGCATGACGAAACCGACCGGCGGAAAGTGGTTTTGACCTTGTCGGCCAAAGGGCGCCGTGCACACGAAAAGATCGAGGCTGCGGCTGGCAAGCTGGAGGTCGAGTTGCTGAGCGTCCTCAGCGCTGATGAACAGCGGGCGCTCCTTGCGTCGCTACGCAAGCTTGAGCAGTATTCCCTGGCTGTCATGCGGCGGCGGGAAGGTGGCCGTGAGCGTCGGCCGGTGGCTCAACCGGCTGCGCGCATCGCGAAGCTTGCCGCGCCCTTACCGAAGCGCGCCACTGCAAATGTCCGGAAGCAAAAGCAGACGGCCTGAGCCGGTTTGAGCGGTCAGCCCGCGAAGCCGCCGCTCGCGAGGAACGCCCGTTCGTCCGGTGTGGTCTCTCGCCCGAGAACTGTATTGCGATGCGGGAAGCGACCGAAGCGCTTTATCACGTCGCGATGGATCTCCGCGTATTTCAGATTGTCCTCGTTGCCGAGCGCACGGCACAGCTCGACGCAATAGTCCTGATCGGCAAGCTGCTCCGAATGCATGAACGGAAGATAGAAAAAGACGCGCAGCGTCCTGTCGACGGCTTTATCGGAGCCCTGTGAGATGGCGCGACCGGCGACCTCACGTGCAAGCGGGTCGGCCACCCATGCGCGCGCGCTGCCGCGGAACATGTTGCGTGGAAACTGATCGAGCACGATGATCAGCGCGAGCGCAGTATCGGGCTCTTTTTCCCATGAGGACAGGCGGCTCTCTGCGGCCGCTTCGTAGGTGGCGAGGAAATTGTCGCGGATCGCGCGGTCGAAGGCCTCGTCCTTCTTGTACCACTTGTCGGGGCCGGCCTCCTTCCAGAAGGCGAGCACCTCGGCGGCGGATTTTAAGTCGGACATCGAACCTCAATCTGATGCGAACACTCGTGTCGTCCCCGCGCAAGCGGGGAACGCTATTCCTGAGCGATGGTTATAGGCCGCCACTTCTGGCGCGGGCGAGTGGAAAGTCCATGCGGGAAACCTACACACGGGCGCGCCCGGACTGGATGTCCCGATAGAGCGCCCGGTCCAGCAGCACGAACGCCTTGACCGCCGGATCGAAGAAATACAGCGGATCGCCGATGATGTCCGGATCGTAGCCCTGCTTCACCAGGTCGATCTTGCGCTGCTTGAAGGTCGCGGTCATGTCGAGATCCTTGCGGATGCGCAGGAATACCGGCCGCGCATAGTCGGGCAGCGAATCCTGAAGATGCCGCGCCAGCGCCGCGAGATCGCAATCGTCGCAGACGATTGCGGCCATGCCGGCGCGGCCTTCGCGCCCCGGAACAGTCACGCCATAGACATTGGTATCCTGGATGCCGGGAAACCGGTTGATGGCTTCGGCGACCTCGGAGGTCGATACGTTTTCGCCCTTCCAGCGGAAGGTGTCGCCGATCCGGTCGACGAAATAGAAATAGCCGTTCTCGTCCTTGCGCATCAGGTCGCCGGTGCGGAACCAGATATCGTTCGGCGCGAACACATGGCGCAGAATTTTCTTCTCGGTATCCTCGGCCCGCGCATAGCCTTCGAAACGGTTGCCGGGCTTGTTGGCGTCGTTGACGATCTTGCCGATTGCCTCGCCCGCCTCGTTCGGCGCGCACGGAATACAAAACCCTTCGGCGTTGCGGAGGGGCTCCCCGGTCTCGACATCGAATTTGACGAGCGCCGTTGGAAAGCGGTGTTCGAGGAACCATGGCAGCCGGCCGACCGCGCCCGTCTTGCCTTCGAAATTGAACATCAGCACGTTGCCCTCGGTCGCAGCGTAGAATTCGAGAATCAGGGGAATGCGAAAGCGGGCCTTGAACTCGTCCCAGATGTCGGGCCGCAGCCCGTTGCCGCAGGCGAGCCTGAGCTTGTGCTTTGTCTCGTTGGGATTGGGAGGCGCGTTGACGAGGTAGCGGCACAATTCGCCGATATACTGCATCATCGTGCAATCGTTGTTGACGATGTCGTCCCAGAACTCGCGCACCGAAAAGCGTTCGCGGATATAGACCGAGCCGCCCGCCACCAGCAGCGAGCCGATGGCGCAGAGTCCGCCCGCGGTGTGATACATCGGCAGGCAGACATAGTTGCGGTCGGATGTCTTTGTGCCCATCACGCCGGCAAAGCCGAAACAGGCCAGCATGACGCGGTAGTGGTTGACATTCGCCGCCTTGGGCAGGCCGGTGGTGCCGGAGGTGTAGATGTAGAGCGCGGGGTCTTCGATGGTCAGCGCCGGCCGCTCCGATGCAGCAAGCGGCTCGCCGGAAAGCCTTTCCACCGCGTGGTCGATGCGCTCGCGGCCTGCGGCATCGCCATGCACCCATAGTTTCGGGGCGGATTTCAGCAGCGGCCGGATGCTCTCGAATTGGCCCATCATTTCCGCGGCCACCACGATATGTTTTGGCGACACGATGTCGATGCAATGCGCGAGCGAATGCCCGATCAGATTGGTGTTGAGCAGCGCGGTGACGCCGCCGACGCGGGTGATGCCGAGCCAGACCGCCATAAATTCCGGCCGGTTCGGCATCAGAAGGCAGATGGTGTCGCCCTTGCCGATCGTCTCGCCGCGCGCCCAGCGCGAATAGCGGTTGGACCGGTCGAACAGTTGACGGTAACTGAACGTTTCGCGCGGGGAGAGCAGTGCGGGTGCGTCGCCATGACGCGCGGCAAGCTCCTCGATCACATTGGGAAAAATGCGGTTGGGATTTCTCGCGATATGCGTGGTCATGCGCAGTGCACGCAGCACGCCGCGCAGAAAAACCAGATCGCCCTTTAGCTGGCTGAAGAACCCCATGGCCCCGGCTCCGACGGGCGACAACGCTACCATTGAAGAGTCGCCAGCCGGTTTCAAGAGGTGGTTAACGGTTGCTCGCGAGCCGCGTTGGCTCTCCGCGGCTGGTCAACCTGCTGCGCTGCAACGCAATGCAACCTCAGCGATGATCGCGGCCGCCGAACGGCACAAGCGGGTTATCCGTCAACGCGGCGACGTCCGGCCGGTCCGGCATGGTGTAGCCGAGAAAGGCGTCGAACAACTCCTCCACCACCTTCGGCTCAAGGTCGCGGACGATGAACACCATGCGGGTGCGCCGGTCTGCGTCCGGCCAGTCCGCAAGCTGCGTTGCCGGATGCAGCACATGCTGCACGCCATGCAGCACCATGGGCCGGTCCGGCGTTTCCTCGATCTTCACGATCGCCTTCATGCGCAGGAGCTTCGGCCCGTGACTGGAACGCAGCAATTCCAGGAACAGATCGAGCATCGCGGCCGGGATGGCGCGTTCGGTCGCGAGCGTGAAGGCGCGCACCCGGTCGTCGTGGCGGTTCACATCGTGATGGCGATCATCGTGATGGTCATGATCGTGGCCGCCATGACGGTGCTGCTGCGCATGCGCCGCGGCGATGGCCTCGTCGGCGAGCCAGCGCGAGACATCCGGGATTTTGCGCGCCGGATCGTAGAGCCCGCAGCCGAACAGTGCCTCCGGCGTGGCCTCGCCGGCTGCGGCATCGACGATCGGAGCCGCCGGATTGAGTTTGCGCAGGCGCGCGACCAGGGCCTCGCGCTTTGCCGCACCATCCGGCGTTGCCAGCAGATCGGTCTTGGTCAGCACAATGCGGTCGGCAACCGCGGCCTGCTTCACCGCCTCGGGATGATGGTCGAGCGTGTCCGCGCCATTCACCGCATCGACCAGCGTCACCACGCCGTCGAGCCGGAACCGCATCACGAGATAGGGATGCTGCATCAGGGTCTGCAAGAGCGGCGCGGGATCGGCGAGGCCGGTGGTCTCCACGATCACGCGCTTGAACGAGGCGCGGCCATTATCGAGATTGCGCAGCAGTTTTTCGAGGGCGGTGATGAGATCGCCGCGCAGGTTGCAGCATAGGCAGCCGCTCGACAGCACCACCATGTCGCCGTCGATCTTCTCGACCAGAAGATGATCCAGCGCGATCTCGCCGAACTCGTTGATGAGCACGGCGGTATCGCTGAGGCCGGGATCGCGCAGCAGGCGGTTGAGCAGCGTGGTCTTGCCGGCGCCGAGAAACCCGGTAAGCAGCGTCAGCGGAACCGGCGGCGGCGGACGGCGGGCCGGATGGTCGGACGCGGTCACCGGGTCGCTGGCTTTGCCGCCGGCTTGGCCGTCGCCTCGGCGGTGGGGTTGGGCCGCGGCGCCGGCTTTTTGTTCGCCGCCTGTTTCGGCGCATCGCCGATGGGTTTCGGAAAGGCTTGTGGCGCCGACTTCGAAGGCCTGGCTGCGGCCGGTGCTGCAGGGGTGGCGGCCGCTTGTGCAGGCGCCGCTGCCGCGGCCGGTGCTGCGGGCTTGGTGGTCGCGGTCTTTTTCGACTTCGACCGCTTGGCCGCCGTCGCGGGCTCCTGCGCGGGCACCGAGCCCCGGGTTGCGCCAAGGAACACCTCGACCGTCGGGCCGGGCGGATTGTAATCGCCGAGCAGCGCCGACGGCTTGGTATTGGCCAGGTGCAGGCTCGACAGCATGATCGCCTGCGGCGAATTCGCATCCATGCCGGGCGGCAATGCGGCTTCGGCTTCGTCCTCAAAGTCCTCGGATTCGCGTGCCGGGCGCTTGCGCTTCTTGCCGCAAATCTCGTCGCGCAGGTTCGGCGGCGCTGCCTCGATCGGGCGCAACATATCCACCGTCCCCATGGATGGCGTCAGCCACGAGAAGCCGCCGGTCGAAAAACCGCGTTCCAGCATTTGCGCGACCTTAACCGCGCGCACGCCGCCCGACGGCGCACCGAGCATCACCGCGATCAGCCGGCGGCCGTTGCGCTTGGCGGTCACCACCACGTTGAAACCGGAGGCGCAGATGAAGCCGGTCTTCAGCCCGTCGGTTCCCGGATAGCGGCCGAGCAGGGTGTTGTAATTGCGCATGACCCGCTTGCCGTAGCGGATCGCCGAGATGTTCCAGTAATAGTCGAATTCCGGAAGCTCGCGGTAGAGCGCGCGCGCCAGAATCGCCTGATCGCGGGCGGAGGTCACTTGCCCTTCGGCCGGCAGGCCGTTCGGATTGACATAGGTCGTCTGCGTCATGCCGAGCCGCGCCGCGGCGCGGTTCATTTCCTCGGCGAAGGCTTCGACAGACCCGGATACGCCTTCGGCCAGCGTCACCGACATGTCGTTTGCCGATTTCACCATAATGGTCTTTATGGCGTTATCGACCGTGATTTTCGAGCCCGGCTTGAATCCCATCTTGGTTGGTGCTTGCGCGGCGGCGTTTGGCGACACCGTCAGAAGCGTATCAAGCGAAAGCCGCCCGGCCTTGACCGCCTTGAGCGTCACATAAGCGGTCATCACCTTGGTGACGGATGCCGGATACCAGGGATGGGTGGCATTCTCGGCATGCAAAACCCGGCCGGTATCGGCCTCGACGAGCAGCATCGCCTGCGCGGCTGCGCGGTCCGCCGGAAACATGACGGCCGCACCGGCGATAAGGGCAAATGCGAGCGACGCGGAGCGGAACAGGGCCGAATTTCCAAAAATCACGAGCTGCGGTCCGGTTGCTGGTTCGGCCCCTCGAAACGGAACCTAAGGCGATGATTTCAAGACGTTTTACGCCCGGCCGATACCGGAACGCAAAAGCGAGCGCGGTGGAATCGCGCGGTTTTTTGCTACCGCATGCTTGCACATTGAACAAGAAAGCGACCAAAGTTCGGCCAAGTCATCCGGGGACCGATCATGACCGCCTGTATCGTTGGCCTTTCCCACAGCCCGTTCGGGAAACTCGATGCCGAATCCGTCGAAAGTCTGATCGTGCGCGTGGCCACCGATGCGCTGGCCGATGCCGGTCTCGAACCCAATGAGGTGGACGAGATCGTGCTCGGTCATTTCAATGCGGGCTTCTCGGCGCAGGACTTCACCGCCTCGCTCGTGCTGCAGGCTTCGCCGTACTTGCGCTTCAAGCGCGCCACGCGGGTCGAGAACGCCTGTGCCACCGGATCGGCCGCGGTCCATCAGGGGCTGAAAAGCATCGCCGCGCGCGTGGCGCGCATCGTGCTGGTGGTCGGTGTCGAGCAAATGACCAAGACGCCCGGCCCCGAGATCGGCCGGAACCTCCTCAAGGCGTCCTATGTGCGCGACGAGGCCGATATCGAGGGCGGCTTTGCCGGCATTTTCGGCAAGATCGCGGGGCTGTATTTCCAGAAATACGGCGACCAGTCCGACGCGCTCGCGATGATCGCGGCGAAAAATCACAAGAACGGCGTCGGCAATCCTTACGCACAACTGCGCAAGGATCTCGGCTTCGAATTTTGCCGGACCGAGAGCGAGAAAAACCCCTTTGTCGCAGGTCCGCTCAAGCGCACCGATTGCTCGCTCGTCTCCGATGGCGCGGCTGCGATCGTCCTGGCCGATGTCGAAACCGCGCTCCGGCTTGGCAAGGCGGTGGCCTTCCGCGCCGCGCAGCATGTGCAGGATTTCCTGCCGATGGCGAAGCGCGACATTCTGAAATTCGAAGGCTGCGCGCTGGCCTGGAAGCAGGCTCTGGCGCAGTCCGGGGTTAAGCTCACCGACCTGTCCTTCGTCGAGACCCATGACTGTTTCACCATCGCCGAGCTGATCGAATACGAGGCAATGGGACTGGTACCTGAGGGTCAGGGGGCCCGTGCGATGACGGAAGGGCTGACGCAGAGGGACGGAAAGCTGCCGGTCAATCCGTCAGGCGGCCTTAAGGCGAAGGGCCATCCGATCGGCGCGACCGGCGTCTCAATGCATGCGCTGACGGCGATGCAGCTGCTCGGAACGGCAGGCGACATTCAGGTGAAGAATGCCAAACTCGGCGGCATCTTCAACATGGGCGGTGCCGCGGTGGCGAACTACGTCAGCATTCTGGAACGGATCAGGTAGTAACGTCGTTGCCCACGCGAAGGCAGGGGCCTGTCTTCCAGAGCGGTGGTTGGTCCCGCCTTCGCGGGGGACGACCAAAATAGAAGTGCTTGCTACTCCGCCGCGTCTTCGGCTTCCGGCTTCTTCTCCGCCACCAGAAACTGCGAGCGCGCCAGCTCTTCGAAAGCGCCGCCGCGCGCCACCAATTCGTCGAAACTGCCGCGTTCGATCACCCGCCCGTCGCGGAACACCAGAATGCGTGTGGCGTTGCGGATGGTCGCGAGCCTGTGCGCGATCACGAAGGTGGTGCGGTCCTTCATCACCTCGTCGAGGGCAGCCTGCACCTTGATTTCGGTCGCGGCATCGAGCGCCGAGGTGGCCTCATCGAGGATCAGGATCGGCGGATTCTTCAGGAGCGCGCGGGCGATCGACAGCCGCTGGCGCTCGCCGCCGGAAAGGAAACGGCCGCGTTCGCCGACGATGGCGTTGAGTTTGTCCGGATTGCGCTCGACGAAGTCGAAGGCCTGCGCGCGTTTCAGCGCCTCGATCATCTCTTCGTCGGTGGCGTCGGGCTTGCCGGCGGTGAGGTTCTCGCGGATCGAGCGGTTGAACAGCAGCACCTCCTGAAACACCACGCCGATATTTCGCCGGAGCGCGGCGAGCTTCATCTCGCGCAGGTCGATACCGTCGATCGCTATCCTGCCGGATTGCGGATCGAATACGCGATGCAGAAGCGCGAGCGCGGTGGTCTTGCCGGCTCCGGTCGGGCCGACCAGCGCGATCACCTCGCCGGGCTGTGCGGTGAAGGTCAGATCGGCGATGGCGGGGCGTTTGCCGTCATAGGAGAACGAGACGTCCTCGAACGATACCTGACCGGTCAGACGGCCGGGATCGACCGCATGCGGGGCATCGCGGACTGCCGGAACGGTATCGAGCACGTCGAAGAATTCCTGCAGGCGCGGGGCCACCATGAACACGCTGTTGATAAAGCCCGCGACCTGTTCGAGCCGCCCGACCAGCATGGTGGCGAAGCTCATGAACATCACGATCTCGCCGATGGTGGTGAGTCCCTGGAAGAACAGCCAGGTGCCGACGAGGAAAATCGCGAGCAGTGTGATCGTGGTCGAGGCGCGGGTCAGCACCGTCACGATCGCCCACCATGACAGCACCGGCATCTGCGCGCCGAGCAGCCTCTCGACCACCATGCGCAACCCCATCACCTCGGCTTCGATACGTGCGAAGCTTTGCACCAGCGCGACATTGCCGAGCGCATCGGATGCGCGCTCGGCGAGGTCCGAATAATACTTCTCGACCGACGCCTGCAGTTCTCCGGTCTTGCGCAGGACAAAGGTGGTCAGGATGGCGAAGACCGAACACAGGACAATCAGCAGGATCGCGAGCCGCCAGTTCAGGTAAAGCGACAGCGGCATCAAAATGATGAGCGAGACGATGGCAGCGAGGTTTTCGCGGAAGAAGGACAGCCACAGCCCCCAGAGCGAGTCGGTGCCGGTCAGCATCACTTTCATCAGACGCCCGGAATGCGAGCCGCCGTGATAGGCCAGCGGCAATTGCATGACGTGCTCGAAATAGTCGGTCAGCACCGCCTGCCGCCGCCGGTGCGACAGCCGGTCGGCATGCAGCGCGATGAATACCCCGCAGACGATGGTGAAGAGACCGAAGCCGGCCCAGGCGCCGAGCAGCGGCAGCAATGCCGCGAATGTCAGCGGCGCCGCGTCTGCCTTTTGCGAGCCGGCCAGCGTGTCGATGATGCGGCCGAACAGCACCGGCTCGGCGAACATCGCGGCCGATAGCGCCAGATTGGCGAAAGCCAGAAACCAGCCCAGCCGCGCCTCCGGGCCGAGCAGGGCAAGCACGCGACCGTAGAGGCGAAGGAGCGTCATCTGAAACCAGGGACCGGGACCGACCGTAGCTACAACCAAATGCGCCAGCGGCGCGTTACCGAAATACCGCTTCGCCCAATTCTCTTCCCGGGCCGCGGTCGATCAAATCTAGTTTAGAATTCTAATAATCTATAGAAAACTACATGTGATCCCCGTAATACTCGTGGCGTGGGCAGATCCCACAGGAAAGAAGAAACAAGACGCGCTGAAGCAGAACACGAATGATCAACGTTCCTACCGAATTGCTGCGTACACTGGTCGCAGTCGTCGATCTGCGATCGTTCACCCGTGCTGCGCATTCGCTCGGTGTCACGCAGCCTGCGGTCAGCGCGCAGATCAAGCGGCTGCAGACGCTGCTGGATTGCGAACTATTCGACAAGAGCGCGCCGGGGGTCAGCCTGACGTCGTCGGGCGCGCTTGTGGTCAATCATGCCCGCCGACTGCTGAGCATCAACGATCAGATCGTCGATCTGTCGGCGCCGCGCATCGCCTCGCGATCGCTGCGCATCGGCGTGCCGGGCGACTTTGCGGCGCCGTATCTGCCTCGCGTGTTGGCCGATTTCAGGCTCCAGCACCCTGACATTCGCATTGCCGTGCGCAGCGACCGCTTTGACGCGATGGTGCGCGATTTGCGGCAGGGCGATCTCAACCTGATGGTCGGGCTCTCCGAAACCGGCATCGATCTCGATGCACGTCATCACTGGGTCGAACCCACCGTCTGGGTGCGCAGTTCCTGCCTCGAATACGACCCCGAAGCTCCAGTGCCTCTTGTCTCCCTGGGGGAAATGTGGGCTATTCACCGCGCCATGATCGCCTCGCTGATGCGTGCGCAGCGCAGTTATGAGGTGATGTTTGTCGGCTCCAGCGAGGCCAGTGTGGTTTCGGCCGTGAAATACGGACTGGGCGTCGCTGCGCTGGCGCGCAGCCGCGCCGAGGCCTGGGGATTGGAAATCTGGGAGGATGCGCCGCTGCCGCCGATCGGCGGCCTGCATTGCGGAATCTATCTCAGCGATACCAAAGCGCCGCCGCAACTGGAGCAACTTGCGGACGCGATTTACGAATTGCTGGGCCAAAAGCGCAATCGCATGGAGTGCCTGCCGTTCAATCCGGAGATTGCGTTCGGCCAGTTTTAGACTAAGCCGCCCACCGGGACTCAGTTCTGCGCGAAGCCCGAGCGCTGCGCCCAGCCGGTCATGCGCTGCTCCAGCACTGCCATGACCCAGTACATCACGATGCCGAGCACCGCGAGCGCGAGGAGGCCGGCAAAAATCAGCGGTACGTTGAACTGCGCCTGCGCCTGCAGCATCAGGTTGCCGATGCCATTGTTGGAGGCGACGCTTTCCGACACCACGGTGCCGACGAAGGCGAGCGTGATCGCAACCTTCAGCGAGCCGAAGAAATAGGGCAGCGAGCGCGGAATGCCGACTTTGCGCATGATGTCGAGCTTGGAGGCGCCGAGCGCCTTCAGCACGTCCTCAAGTTCGGGCTCGATGGTGGCAAGGCCGGTCGCGACATTGACCACGATCGGGAAGAACGAGATCAGGAAGGCAGTCAGCACTGCCGGGATGAAGCCGATGCCGAACCACAGCACCAGGATCGGCACCACCGCGACTTTCGGAATGGCATTGAAGCCGATCATCAAGGGGTAGAGCCCGGCATAGATGGTGCGCGACCAGCCGATCACGAGGCCAAGCAAGAGGCCGAAGCCGACCGCCAGCAGAAAGCCGATCATGGTGGCTTCGAGCGTGATCCAGGAATTGCGGACGATCGCCGGCCAGTAGTCGTAGGTGGCCTTGAATACGGCAGTCGGCGGCGGCAGGAAAAATTCCGGAATCTTGAAGGCGCGGCAGACGATTTCCCAGATCAGAAACAAGGCGACGGTGAAGGCCCACGGCGCCAGTCTAACGAATGCCCTGGATGAGTTCATTGGCGCGCCTGATGGATATGTCCGCGCAGGTCGTGGACGATGTCCTGGAATTCCTTGGTATAGGTGATCTCCAGATCGCGCGGCCGCGGGAATTCGACCTCCCGCTCAATCAGAATGCGGCCCGGCCGCTGCGACATCACGAAAATGCGGTCGGCAAGGAACACCGCTTCGCGGAGGTCATGCGTGACGAGGACCACGGTGATGCCGCGGGCCGCGTGCAGGTCGCGGATCACGCACCACAACTCCTCGCGGGTGAAGGCGTCGAGCGCGCCGAAGGGCTCGTCGAGCATCAGAAGCTGCGGTTCGTGAATGAGCGCGCGGCACAGCGAGGTGCGCTGCTGCATGCCGCCGGACAATTGCCAGGGATATTTGCTGCCGAAGCCGCCGAGCCCGACCGACGCCAGAAGCTTCTCGGCGCGCTCGACATATTGCGCTTTGTTGCGGCGGATTTCGCTGCGGTGCGGCCGCACGATTTCGAGCGGCAGCAGCAGGTTGTCGAGCGTGGTGCGCCAGGGCAAGAGCGTCGGTGCCTGAAACGCCATGCCGGCAATCTTGACCGGCTTGGTGACGTCTTCGCCTGCGACGCGGACATGACCCGCGAAGGGAAATTGCAGGCCCGTGGCAAGCTTCATCAATGTGGACTTGCCGCAGCCCGATGGGCCGACAACCGCGGCAAATTCGCCGCGGTTGATGTTGATGGTGAGATCCTCGACGGCAAGGACGCCATCGGGACCGGCATTGATCCCGCCATAGCGGTGACTGACGCCATTCAGCGATACGAAGCCTGGCTCCGTCATACCCGTTGGCTCCCCCAAGCCGTCCGTCATCAATGAACCGGCAAAGCCGGTTTACAGCTTGCGGTCAGCAGCTGGGGGCAGGAATGAGGGATCGAAGATGGCGTCGCCCTTCGGCTTCGGATTCTTGAAGTCGTAGGTGATCGCGATCTGCTCGATCGACTTGTTGAGCCTGTCCATGTCGACGCCGCCGAAGCCGTTGGCCTTCACTTCCGGGGTCAGGATGTTGTCGCGCAGCGCCATCTGCAGGCGTTCGAGCTCGACCGGCTTTTTGGCCACGTCATTGCGCTTGATCACGGAGTCCACGGCCGTTTCCGGCGACTTCACGGTATCCTTCAGACCTTTCAGGAAGGCGTTCAGGAATTTCTTGACGACTTCGGGCTTCTCGGCGGCGAATTTCGGGTTCACGATGATCGCGTTGCCGTAAAGGTTGACGCCATGGTCGGCCATCAGGATCACGGAAATGTCGTCGGCCGGAACGCCGCGGTCCTTCAGGTTGATGTAGGACGAGAACGAGAAGCCGGTGATGGCATCGACCTGTCCGGCAGCCAGCATCGGTTCGCGCACCGGGAAGCCGACATTCTCGATCGTGACCTTCGACGGGTCGATGCCGTTGGCCTGGGTGAAGATTTTCCACTGCGCGAACGCGCCGTCCGGGGCCGGTGCGCCGAGCTTTTTGCCTTCAAGGTCTTTCGGATTCGTCACACCGCGGCTCTTGCGGCCGACGATGGCGAAGGGCGGCTTGTTGTAGACCATGAAGATGGCCTTGATCGGCACATTCGGATTGGCGTCGCGGAACTTGATCAGGGAATTAATGTCGCCGAAGCCGATGTCGTAGGTGCCGGAGGCAATGCGGTTCAGCGGTTCGAGCGAGCCGCCCGCGGTGTCGATGGTCACGTCCAGACCTTCGGCTTTGTAATAGCCCTTGTCGGCGGCGACGAGGAACGGCGCGGCCGGTCCCTCGAACTTCCAGTCCAGCGTGAACTTGACTGGCGTCTGCGCGGAGGCCGTCCCGCAGGCCAGCGCCATAATGGCGGCCGCGACGATGCCGCTCCGCCTGATCGCATCCTCAACCTTACGCATTTTCTGTATCCTTTCCCGTCTTGCCGCCACCGGCCCTGCCGGGGCGTATCGCTTGCACCTCTGGGAGACGCCTTTTGGCCGGTCTCGATCGTTCCCTCATCAGCAAAGAATATGCCGCCGGAAAGAGCAAGTGAGGAGGGTGCGGCACACTCTCCCTGCACAGGAGCTTGGCATATCGTGCCGAATTGGCGGGCAGGCTGCAAATGACGATGATGTCTGGCCGCGTTAACTCTCCTACATGAAGGATCGGCGGAGGGCTGATAGGATGTCTGATGGCGGCCGGACGGAAACTGCTGCCGGATCGGGCGACCTGCCCGTCTTCCGCGCGCCCTATGCGCCTCCGGACGAGGATTTTGCGCGCCGCTTCCTCTCCCACCAGCCTTCGCCGGAGGCGGAGCAAAGGATCGATGCCGGAGCGAGGCGGCTGATCGAGGCGATCCGGTCTCATGCAGGCGGGCTCGGCGGCATCGACGACTTCCTGCACGCCTATTCATTATCGACGCAGGAAGGCCTCGCCCTCATGGTGCTGGCCGAGGCGCTGCTGCGGGTGCCGGACGCTGCGACAACCGATCGGCTGATCGAGGACAAGCTGACAGGCCGGGACTGGTCGCATCCGGACCATGCCGACACACTCCTGGTGTCGGCATCGGCCTGGACCCTCGGCGTCTCGGCGCGGCTGATCACGCCGGGACAGACCCCGGAAAATATCATCGAGAGCCTGACGCGGCGGGTCGGGCTGCCGGCTTTGCGGCTCGCCACCCGGCAGGCGATGCGGCTCCTCGGCTCGCATTTTGTTCATGGTCAGACCATCGCGGAGGCGCTGGCGCGCGCGGCCTCCGATCCGGAAAGCCGTTACTCCTTCGACATGCTGGGCGAGGGCGCGCGCACCGACGCGGATGCGGAGCGCTATTTCAGTTCCTACGCGGACGCGATCGAGGCCATCGGAAAATCGTCAAATGCGCCGCTGCTGCACGAGCGGCCCGGCATATCGGTGAAGCTCTCGGCGCTGCATCCGCGCTACGAGGCGGTTTCGCAGGATCGCGTGATCCGCGAACTCGGGCCGCGGCTTCTCGAGCTGGCCCGCAAGGCCAAGGCCTTCGAACTGCCATTCACTGTCGATGCTGAAGAGGCCGACCGGCTGGAATTGTCGCTTCACGTGATCGGCGATGTGCTGCGCGATCCATCGCTCGCGCGATGGGACGGCTTCGGGCTCGCGGTCCAGGCCTATCAGAAGCGTGCAGGCGCGGTGATCGCCTGGCTCCGCGATGCGGCGGAGGCGCTGTCGCGCCGTCTGATGGTGCGTTTGGTCAAGGGCGCCTATTGGGACACCGAGGTCAAGCGCGCGCAGGAACGCGGCCTTGCCGATTATCCGGTCTTCACCCGCAAGGCCATGACCGATCTCTGCTACATGGATTGCGTCACGCAGCTCTTGAATGCGCGGCCGCGGCTCTATCCGCAATTCGCCACCCACAACGCGCTAACCGTTGCCAGCGTGATCGAACAGGCGGGCGGCGTCGCCGATTACGAATTCCAGCGCCTGCACGGCATGGGCGTCGAGCTCTACGACGCATTACGGGCGGATTATCCGGGGGCCGATTGCCGGGTCTATGCGCCGGTCGGCGGGCATCGCGACCTGCTCGCCTATCTGGTGCGTCGCTTGCTGGAGAATGGCGCCAATACTTCGTTCGTGTCGGTGTCGGCCGATCCGAACATCCCCGTCGAGACGGTGCTGATGCGGCCGCGGCGATGGATTGCGAGCGTTGCGTATGCCAGGCATTCCAAAATCCCGCTGCCGCGCGATCTCTATGCGCCCGAGCGCAGGAATTCGCCGGGCGTGGAATTCGGCGATGCTGCCGCCTTGGGCGAATTGCTGCAGGACATCGCGGCGGCGAAGCCGGTCCGCGCGGTGCAGTCGATCGTCAATGGCAAGGCGATCGGGGGCATGAAGCGTGCGGTACGGTCGCCTGCGACCGGCGAAACCGTCGGCGATGTCTTCGACGCCGACGAGGCGGTTGCGGGCGGGGCCATGGCTGCGGCGCAGAAGGGCTTTGCGCATTGGTCGACGATGCCGGTCGAGGAACGCGCCCGCATTCTCGACCGCGCCGGCGATCTCATCGAACAGCGCCGCGGCGATTTCATCGCGCTGCTGCAAACCGAAGGCGGCAAGACGCTCGACGATTGTATCGCGGAATGGCGCGAGGCCATCGACTATTGCCGTTACTATGCCGCGCAGGCCCGTCGTTCGCTTGTGCCGCAGATGATGCCGGGCCCGACCGGCGAGTCGAACGAATTGCGCACTCGCGGCCGCGGCGTTTTCGTTTGCATCGCGCCATGGAATTTTCCGCTCGCGATCTTCCTCGGGCAGGTCACGGCGGCTCTTGTCGCGGGAAATACGGTGGTGGCAAAGCCCGCCGAGCAGACTCCGCTGATCGCCTATCAGACGGTGCGGCTGTTGCATGAGGCCGGCGTGCCTCATGCGGCGCTGCATCTCGTTCTGGGCGACGGCCGGATCGGGGCTGCGCTGGTTGCGGATGCGCGGGTGGCGGGCGTCGCCTTCACCGGATCGACCGAGGTCGGCCGCCTCATCAATCGCGCGCTGGCAGCGAAAGATGGTCCTATCGTGCCGTTCATCGCCGAAACCGGCGGCGTCAATGCGATGATCGTCGATGCAACGGCCTTGCCCGAGCAGGTGACGGACGATGTCATCGGCTCGGTCTTCCGTTCGGCGGGACAGCGCTGCTCGGCGTTGCGGCTGCTCTGCGTGCAGGAGCATGTCGCCGACCGCATTTTCGAGATGGTGGCAGGCGCTGCGGCGACGCTGACACTCGGCGATCCGCGCGATCCTGCGACCCATGTCGGCCCCGTGATCGATAAGGAATCCAAGAACCGGCTGGACGGCTGGATCGCAAAGCACGAAAGCCGCATCCGCTATCGCTGGGACAGGGATCGCGCATTGCCCGCACGCGGCCTGTTCGTGCCGCCAACCATCATCGAACTGCAACGCGCGTCCGACCTGCAGGAGGAGGTGTTTGGCCCAATTCTGCATGTGGTTCGGTTCCGGGCGCACGAACTGCATCAACTGCTCGATGAGATCGCGGGCAACGGCACCGGCCTGACGCTCGGCATCCATTCGCGCATCGACGCGCGTGTGACCGAGATCGCGAACAGGCTCGCCAATGGCAATGTCTATGTGAACCGCAACATGGTCGGTGCCGTTGTCGGCACTCAGCCGTTCGGCGGCACACGGTTGTCGGGCACCGGCCCCAAGGCCGGCGGCCCGAATTATCTGCGGCGTTTTGCGACCGAGCAGGTGGTGACGGTCAACACCGCGGCGTCCGGCGGCAATGCGAGCCTGTTTGCAGTCGAGGAATGATGTCGGAAGGCCGGGCTTGGCGCTTCATTAAGGAATCATGACCGCTGCATTACAAAAACATAATCGCGCGCGGGTCTGACAGCGGCACATCTTGTCACCATGTCCGATAACAGAAGCACAGCGGTGACGCGGATGGCCGCGAATGAAGCCGCATTCATTCGACCGCGCGATCCGGAAATGCGCATTCCGGCGCTGTGCGTGGCTCGTAAACCGGCGGGACAAAGCCGGACATTTCAACTGAAAGGCCCGGCTGTGCCTCTGCCGGGCTTTTTTGCGCCCTCTTCGGACTGCCGTCCCGCACATTTCGTTCACGCATCATGAATCAGTTTGAGGATATGGTTGCGTCATGAGTGATTCGCTCGAGCGGCTGCACAAGTCGGTGGTCGCCCTGCAGAAGGGCGATCCGCATCTGTCGCGCACCGCGCGGCTGATCCGCTCGGGCCGCTCCAAGATCGCCAAGAAAATGGCGGAAGAGGCGGTCGAGGTCGTGGTCGACGCCATGCGCGGCAACCGCGAGGCCGTGGTGCGGGAGAGCGCCGATCTCCTGTATCACCTGGTCGTACTCTGGGCCGATGCCGGGATCCGGCCGCAGGACGTCTTTGCCGAAATGGACCGGCGCGAGCGCCTGCTGGGGATTGCGGAAAAGCCGCCCAAGGATATGCCGCCGCAGGCGGCGGCTGCGCCGGCCGGCCGCAAAGTCGTTGCCCTGGAAGCCCGGCGCATTCCCAAGCGGCGCCGTTCGGGCTATTGATCCGGCCCCTTGCCGCGACCGCGGCGGTTTTACCGACAGGACGCGCATGATCCGCCGGATGTATGACTGGTGCGTGGCGGCAGCCTATCGCCCGGCCGCGGCCTGGATCATGGGCATCGTTTCCTTCATCGAGAGCTCGTTTTTTCCGATTCCGCCGGACGCCATGCTGATCCCGATGTCGCTGGCGCGGCCGAACCGGGCCTATGTCTATGCCTTCATCTGCACCTGGACCTCGGTCGCGGGCGCGGTGTTCGGCTACGCGATCGGAGCGTTGCTGTTCGATTCCGTCGGGCAATGGGTGATCTCTGCCTATGGCCTCAGTGACAAGGTCGAGGTCTTTGTCGGTCAGTATACGAGATGGGGTGCCTGGATCATCCTGCTCGCGGGGTTCACGCCGATCCCTTACAAGCTCATCACCATCACATCCGGGTTCGCCGGGTATAATTTGGTGCTTTTCGTCGTTTTCTCGATCATTGCGCGTGGCGCGCGCTTTTACCTCGTCGCCTTCCTGCTGCATCGCTATGGCGACCGCGCGCGCGCGATGATCGAACAGCGGCTGGAACTGCTGACCGCGATCGCCGCCGTCCTGGGGGTGGCGGGACTGGCTTTCGCCATGTACCGGTTCTGACGGACCGTCGCGGCGAAGCTCCTCATTTTCGCCATCCCTCCATTGCAGAAGTCCGCTCGGCGACGTTGTTTCGGTGTGTTATCGTAAGTTCATACCGGCATCCGAGACTTGGGGACGTTTTGGATCGCGCAATGGCCAGTTTTCGACCGGCAGGGAAATTCGTTTCGAGCGGTTGCATAGCCGCTTCTGTCGCAGCATGGATGCTGGTTCAGCCGGCGTTCGCGCAGGCGCCGCAGCCTGCTGCGGGGATTGCCGCGCCCGCCCCGGCGCAACAGCCTCAGGCGGCTCCCTTCCCGGAACCGCAGGCGCAACACGTCCCGTCACCGCCGGACGCCTTGCCCCAGCCGCAGGACCGTGTCGAGGAACAGCGGGCCAAGCCGGAGGGCTTTTTCGATGCGCTCGGCCGCTGGTTCGACAAGTCGGCGCGCGACTTCAAGGCCAAGGCCGATGAGGGCAATGCCAAGTTCAGGGCGAGCGTCGAGGAGAATAACGCGCGCTGGCGCGAGCTGAACCAGCGCACCGAAAAGGCTGCGCGGGAAGCCGCGGCGCGCCAGAAGGAGGCGGCCGAAGCCTTCAAGAGTCTCGCCAACACGCGCATGATCGAGGGACGCCAGGTCTGCGAAGTGGCGCCGAACGGGTCGCCGGACTGCCAGGCGGCGGCCGAAGTGATCTGTAAGGCCAAGGGCTTCAACACCGGCAAGAGCGCCGACATCACCACGACCCGCAAATGCCCGGCCCGTGCGCTGCTTGCACGCAACGAACGCGATTGCCGTACCGAGACGGTGGTGATCAAGGCTGCCTGCCAGTAATTGCACTGCTGGTGCCGGGCTTGACCCGGCAATCCATCCAAAGCGAAAAATGTGGATGCGCGGGTCAAGCCGCGTGCATGCCTGCTGCCGGGAGGATTACCGTTGAATCTCTACGCGAAGCTCGCCGAGCGGGAGGCCGCCGGTCGCCCGATCCGCATCGGGCTGATCGGCGCCGGCAAGTTCGGCACCATGTTCCTCACGCAGGTGCGGCGCACGCCGGGGATGCATCTTGCCGGTCTTGCCGATCTCAATGTCGTGCGCGCGAGGAGCCAGCTTGCCGCTGCCGGGTGGGATCACGCGCAATATGCCGCGGCGTCGCTCGGCGACGCGCTGAAGGCGCGCACAAGCTTTGTCACCGACAATGCCGATGCGCTGATTGCCTGTCCGGAAATCGACGTCATCGTGGAGGCCACCGGCGATCCGAAGACCGGCATTGATTTTGCCGTGAAGGCGATCGATCACGGCAAGCATATCGTCATGGTCAATGTCGAGGCCGATGCGCTGGCCGGTCCGCTGCTGGCGCGCAAGGCGCGTGCCGCGGGCGTGGTCTACTCGCTCGCATGGGGCGATCAGCCGGCGCTGATCTGCGAGCAGGTCGATTGGGCGCGGGCCTGCGGCTTCAAGGTGGTCAGCGCAGGGAAGGGCACGCGCTATCACCCGAGCTACCACCGCTCCAATCCGGACACCGTGTGGGAGATCCTCGACAAGTATCTTCGAATCGACGACCGCAAGTCGATCAATCCGAAGATGTTCAATTCCTTCATCGACGGCACCAAGTCTGGCATCGAGATGACGGCGGTGTGCAACGCCACCGGCCTCGTGCCGCAGACGAACGGTCTCGGTTTCCCGCCGGCCAGCCGTTTTGAACTGGCGGATATCTGCAAGCCGCAGGCCGAGGGCGGCGCGCTCGAAAAGGCCGGCGTCACCGAGGTGGTATCGTCGGTCGATCGCGACCAGCGCGACATCGCCCATCACCTGGCGATGGGCACCTTCGTGGTGTTCGAAGGTGAGAGCGGTTATGCTCGCCAATGCTTTCGCGAATATCACCTGATGCCGGATGCGAGCGGGCGCTATGCCGCACTGTACCGGCCGACCCATATGATCGGGCTGGAACTGGGGATTTCCGTCGCTTCAGTCGCGCTGCGGGGCGAACCGACCGGTGCGCCGGTCGGCTTTCACTCCGATGTGGTCGCGACCGCCAAGCGCGACCTGAAGGCCGGGGAGATACTCGACGGGGAGGGCGGATTTTGCGTGTGGGGCAAACAGACGCCGGCACAGGCCTCGCTCGATGCCGGTTGTCTGCCGCTCGGGCTGGCGCACCACGTGCGGCTCAATCGCGATATTGCCGAGGGCTCGGCGCTGCACTGGCGCGACGTGGATTATGACGCCTCTGACCTTGCCGTGAAAACGCGGCGCGAAATGGAAGCAGCGTTCGGCCGCCCCAATGTGGCAGCCGAACCTACGTGACGGTCTAGTTTGTGGCGGCCTGCAACGATTTTTAGCGGCAGCGTTGCACAGTGCGGAAAACCACCGTGCCGTTGGGCCTGACGATGCGCTGACGCTCCATGCGGCAGCGCCGCGGTGCGGCAGCGGGGGCACAGACCCGCCGTGTGCGGAACGTGACCTGCCCGCCGGGGCCCACGATCCTCGTTCGGACTGTGCGGCAGGCGACGGTCTCGACGTGCACTGGCGCTTTGACTGTCATGTCGAAACGCGCCTGCGCAGGTGAGGTCGCCGCACCTGACGTGGCAATGACGGCAGCGGTGCCGATCGAGGCAAGGAAAAGTCGCATTCCCGGATTCTCCATTTCGCAGGTTGGCAGGACATAAATCGTGCCGGACCCGTATCGTTCCGGAGAAACTCGGGGCCTGACCGGTGGCGATACCCGGCCGACCGGTCCAGTTTTAAATCATTCGATCTTGATGGCCCCGTCGACTTCATGGGTCAGACCGAGCGGCGCGATCGTCAGCACGACCCGCGCCGGCAGCGGCGTGTTGCCCTTGAGCTTGCCCTCGGCCACCGCCTGGCGGACCGCCTTCTCGATTTCGCGCTGCGAAGTCACGCCGACTTCCTTGAGGAATTTACGAATCGACGTATTCAGGGCGTCTTCGTTCATGGTCTGTGGTCTCCTGGGGTGCATCGAGCTTAGACTTGCGCGGTCCGATCCGCTATGAGCAAAGGCGTCGCGCCGGTTGCGCTTTGAAGGCAAAGTTCTTGCCGTCAACGGGTTCCCGGATAATTCTTGGGTCGTAAGCATGTCGTTCTGCGGCGTTTGATCTGGTTTCATTTGGAGAGCGTGCGGCGATTTTTGTGCGGGCCTTGCAGCCCGCACCTCGAGGATTAGGACTTCGCAAATGACCACCGCGCAACCTCCGCAGCTTGCCGATGCCCCGCAGCGTTCCTGGCGCAAGTCCATTGCCGCCAAGCTGATGCTGGCTTTCGCCGTGATTGCGGCGCTCACCGCAGCTGCGGCGCTGGTCGCAGTGCTGCAATTCAGCCGGATCGAAGCCGCAATGGGCCAGCTGACTGAAGAGAGCTTGCCGGAGGTGAAGTTCGCGTTGGCGGTCGAGAATAATGCGCGCGCCATTGCCGCGGCCGGCGCCCAGCTTGCGGGCGTTCGTTCCGAAGCGCAGCGCTTTGCGCGCATGAACGAGGCGACCGAACGCATCGGCCAACTCTGGTCCTCGCTCTCGCGGCTTCGCGATGCGACGAATGATGCGGCCGCGATCGAACGGCTACAGACGCTGGTGGCGGGAATCGATGCTCAGATCGGCCAGCTCGACCGTAGCGTACGGGAACGCATTACGGTTGATTCGGCGCTCGATAATGCCATCGCCCGCCTGACCCGCGACAGCGCCGAGCTTGCCGAGCGGCTGCTGGTCCTGCCGCGTCAGAACGATCAGCTACAACTCGTCATCAATGGCTTGCGTGGAGACACCTATCGGTCCGTCGGCGTTCTTTACCGTTCCGCCACCGCGCCGGAAACCAAAGCCATCGCCGAAGGCCAGAAGCAGTTTAAGGAGATCAGGAAACGCTTCGAGGGCGGCCTGAACTTTCTTTTGAACGACGCGACTTTCGATCGGGCAGAGGCCGGGGCCATCGACAAGACCGCGCGATCGGTGCTGGCGCTGGGAACCGGAGCGAACGGCATATTCGCGCTGCGCACGTCCGATCTGAACGAGCGCGCCGCCGCCGAATCCCTGCAGGCCGGTCTCGAAAAGTCTGCGGAAGACATGCAGGCGCTGGTTTCCGCGCTGGTTGCGAAAGCGGAGGCGGCGGCAGCGAACACTGCGGCGCGGACCAAGCAGGCGCTCGACAACACCCGCTTCCGGCTGATCGGCATATCCCTGCTCAGCCTTGTGGTCGCGGTCATTGTGGTCTGGTTCTTCGTTCAGCGTTATGTCGTGGCGCGGCTGCAGCAGGTCACCGGCGCGATGCTTGCGGTGGCAAGCGGCAAGCTCGATGCGCCGCTGCCGCCGACCGGCCGCGACGAGCTTGGCGACATGAGCCGCGCGCTGATCGTGTTCCGTGACAATGCCCGCGACATCCGCCAGGCCCGGGAAGAAGCTGAAACCGCGCGGCATCAGGCCGAGGCCGCCTCGCGCACCAAGTCCGCCTTCCTCGCCAATATGAGTCACGAATTGCGCACGCCGCTCAACGCCATCATCGGCTACAGCGAAATCCTGCGCGAGGATGCGCAGGATCGCGGCGACACCGCGAGCGAGGGCGATCTCGTCAAGATCGAGACCGCGGGCAAGCATCTGCTCGGACTGATCAACGACATTCTCGACCTGTCGAAGATCGAGGCCGGGCGCATGGATGTGCATCTGGAGGATGTCGATCTCAACCGACTCATGGCCGAGGTCCGCGTTCTCGTGACGCCGCTGATCGACAAGAACGGCAACCGCCTTGAGATCGAGGCGCCGGCCGATATCGGTTCGATGCATGTCGATCTGGTGAAGCTGAAGCAGAGCCTGATCAACCTGCTCAGCAATGCCGCGAAATTCACCAAGAACGGCGTGGTAAAACTTGCTGTCGCAAGGCACCGGACGGATCGGGGCCGCGCCGTCTTCACCTTTGCCGTTTCCGATTCCGGCATCGGCATGACCGACGAGCAGATCGGCCGGCTGTTCCAGGCCTTCACCCAGGCCGACGCATCCACCACCCGCAATTACGGCGGCACCGGGCTCGGCCTGACCATCACCAAGCATTTCTGCACAATGCTCGGCGGCGACATCACGGTGCAGAGTACAGCCGGCCAGGGCTCGACCTTCACCATCACGCTGCCCGACGGCGGCAGGGATCCTGCCGCGCCGCGCATCGTGCCCGGCGCCGTCGCGGCCGCAGGCGACATTGCCGGGCGCACCGTGCTGATCGTCGACGACGATCCGACCGTGCATGACGTGCTGCGCACCACCATCGCCAAGGAAGGCTATCGCCTGCTCCACGCCTATGACGGCGCACAGGCGCTGGAGCTGGCGCGCGCCGAGACGCCGGATGTTATTACCCTCGACGTGATGATGCCCAAGCTCGATGGCTGGAGCGTTCTCGGCAAGCTGAAATCCGATCCGGAACTGGCGTCGATCCCGGTCATCATGCTGACCATCGTCGACGAGCGGACCATGGGCTATTCGCTCGGCGCCTCCGAATACATGACCAAGCCGGTGGACCGCAGCCGCCTGATCGAATTGCTGCGCCGCTTTGCGGCGACCTCCCGCGAAGCGACGGTGCTGGTGGTCGACGATTCCGCCGACGTGCGGTCCGTGGTGCGCACCACCGTGGAGAAGGCCGGCCTGAAGGCCGCGGAAGCCGAGAATGGTCAGGCTGCGCTCGACTGGCTGAAGCAAAATCCCGCGCCGGCGCTGGTGCTGCTCGACTTGATGATGCCGGTGATGGACGGCTTCACCTTTCTCGAACGGGTCAGGGATGTTCCGGCGCTGGAGCGGGTGCCGATCGTGGTGCTGACCGCGAAGGATCTCACCGAAAGCGAGCGCCGCGTCGTCAACGAGCGCACGCTTCTGGTGCTGACCAAGGGGGCTCAACCCTTGTCCTCGCTCGGCTCGGCGCTCGCCGCGATCGCGCGCCAGCCCGCAGAAAAGGTGTCGGGATGAACGATGGAACGCCGTCATTCCGGGGCGCTGCGAAGCAGCGAACCCGGAATCCAGACAAAAGCCCCGAGCTGACGAATGGATTCCAGGTTCGTCCGCCTTCGGCGGCCGCCCCGGAATGACCAAGCAACAAGAGTGCCTGCAATGCCGAAAATCCTGCTCGTCGAAGACAATGAAATGAACCGGGACATGCTGTCGCGGCGGCTGCTGCGCAACAATTTTGAGGTCGTGATGGCGGTGAACGGGCAGGAGGGCGTCGACCTCGCACGCAGCGAGCGGCCCGATCTCATTCTGATGGATATGAGCCTGCCGGTGATGGACGGCTGGGAAGCCACCCGCACGATCAAGGCCGATGCGGCGATCAGCGGAATTCCGGTGATCGCGCTGACCGCGCATGCGATGGAATCCGATCGCGAACAGGCCCTGCAGGCCGGCTGCGACGACTTCGATACGAAGCCGATCGATCTTCCGCGCCTCCTCGGAAAGATCAACGCGCTTCTGCCGAAATGAGCGCTTCTCCGGACAGCGAAGCTTCCCGCCTGCACAATGCGCTGCGGGCCCATCTGCGCCAGGAATTCGTGGCACCGGCGGCTGCGATCATAGGCTTCGCCGATATCGTGATCGAGGATGCCGAGCAGGCCGGGCTGACCGGCTATCGCGCCGATCTTGACCGCATCAGGAGCGCCGGACTGAGCCTGCAAGCGCTGCTGGATGAGGTACTCCGGCATGGCGGCGAAATCGCGGATATCGATGCCTACCGCACCAAACTGCGGCACGACCTGCGCACCCCGATCAATGCCGTTAAGGGCTACGGCGAGATGGTTATGGAGGATGCGCGCGACATGGGTCACGAGTCGCTCGTGCCCGATCTCGAAAAGCTCCTCGCCGCGGCCGACGGGATGCTGGAGCGGATCGATACGCTGGTGGCGTTTTCCGGAGAGGCGGCGCTTGACCGGACCGGGACGTCTTTCGCCGACGCATCGCGGGTGCTCGATGCGCTGCGGGAGTCACAGCCCGCCACCGCGCATCAGACCATTGCGGGTCAGATCCTCGTGATCGACGACAACGAATCCAACCGCGATCTCTTGGCGCGGCAGCTTGCGCGCGACGGCCATGCGGTGACGAGTGCGGCGTCCGGCACCGAGGGGCTGGCGCTGATCGCGGCGCAGGGTTTCGACCTCATCCTGCTCGACGTCTTGATGCCGGAGATGAGCGGCTACGAGGTGCTAAGCAAGCTTAAGCGCGATCCGCAGACCGCGGATATCCCGGTCATCATGATTTCGGCGCTCGACGAGATGGAGTCCATCGTTCGCTGCATCGAGGCAGGCGCGGTGGATTACCTCCCCAAGCCCTTCGCGCCGGCCCTGCTGCGCGCGCGCATCCGCTCGTCGCTGGAAAACAAGCTGTTGCGCGACCGCGAGCGCGCGATGATGCAGGAAATCCGGCTGGCCAAGGAGCGCAACGAAGCGCTGCTGCTCTCGATCCTGCCGCGCGCCGTGGTCGACCGCATCAATGGCGGCGCCGCGATGGTGGCGGACCATATCCCCGAAGCCACCATTGTGTTCGCCGATATCGTGAATTTCACGCCATTCTCGGGCCAGATGTCGCCGTCGGAAGTGGTCTCGGTGCTGAACCGCATCTTCTCGGCCTTCGACCGGCTGGTCGAACAGCATGGCGCCGAGAAGATCAAGACCATCGGCGATGGCTATATGGTGGCGGTCGGTATCCCGGAGCCTTGCGACGATCACGCGGCGATCGCGGCGCGGCTATCGCTCGTCATGCTCGATGCGTTCGATGCCATCCGCCGCGAGATGGATGCACCGATTGCGCTGCGGATCGGCGTCCATACAGGCCCGGCCATTGCCGGGGTGATCGGAGAGCGCAAATTCGCCTACGACATCTGGGGCACCACGGTGAACATCGCGAGCCGCATGGAGTCGCATGGCGCGCCCGGCCATGTCCACGTATCGAAGGCGGTGGCGGATCGCCTGGCCGGTCAGTTCAGGTTCGTGCCGCGCGGCGCAGTCGAGGTGAAGGGTGCCGGGCTGATGGAAACCTTCTGGCTGGAGGCGTAGCTGCGGCGCGCGCCGTAGCGCCTGCGATGATGTCCGCAAGGCGCAGGCTCTCTTGCAATGGCCTTCGACCGGCCGCGTCTGTCCACCGCGATCCGTATGCAACGTGTATGAATGGTCAACCGACCGCGGGAACCCTTCGGCAAATCCGAAACGCACGGGCAACAATTGCGCCGGCCGAAATGCCGCCGGTGCGATGAATGAAGCGCTGCGAAATCCCGTGTGCGAAAACTCCCAGGTCAGACGTCGAAAATCCGGCGTCAGAACATGCCGTTCTTGTTCTTGGCGGTGGCGGGATCGGGGATCGCCTGAACCGCATCCCAATGCTCCACCACCTTGCCGTCATCGTCGAGCCGGAACAGGTCGAAGATCGCGAAGCCGCGCTCGTCGCTGCCCGGGTTGCGCACGGCATGTACATGGACGATCACATAGCTTCCTTCGGCGAAGATGCGCTTGATCTCGCTTTTGTTGTTCGGAAACTTCTCACGCAGGAAATTGATGAATCCCTGTATGCCTTCCAGACCGTCGGCGCCGATCGGGTTGTGCTGGATATAGGTCGCGCCGACATACGTCTTGGCCTTTTCGAAGTTCTTCTCGTTGAGCACTGCATTGTAGAATTCGACCACGTTCTTTTTGTTGCGCGCCATCTTCTGCGCGTCGGTCAACTGAGCGTGCGCGGGCGATGCAAGAGCGAAGGCGGCGAAAATCACGAAGGCGAGAGCGGACCTGATCATGCTGTCCTCCTCATGCTGTGCTCCCGTTGCCCGGCTTTGTTCCAGGGCTTCATGTTATCCGAAAGGCTATCGGCGGCTTGATGGTCGGTCAATCTGTAGGCATCGTCGATGCTGGGCGGCGTGTTGCGCTGTCCAAGGCGCCGCGGCTCGATCGCGGCGGCCCAACCGGAAAAGGTGGGCAGAACCATTGCGAGGGAGAACGCCATCATGCATTCGATCGACCGGATTCTGACCACCCATGTCGGCAGCCTGGTCCGGCCGCCCGAACTGGTCGCCTTCCTGCGCGACAAGGTCGACGGCAGGACGGTCGACGAGCAAGCCTATCTCGCCTGCGTCGACCGCTCGGTACGGGACGTGGTGAAACGCCAGAAGCAAGCGGGTATCGACATTGTCAGCGACGGCGAGTTCGGCAAATCGATTTCCTGGTCGCGCTATGTGCTGGAGCGGATCGAGGGCTTCGAGCGCCGCGCGTTCAGCGGGTCCGGCATGCCGCAATCGATCGTTGGGAAAGACCGGCGCGACTTTGCCGAGTTCTACGCGGAATACGATCCGACTCAGAAATTCCACGGCATGGGCGGCTGGGTGGTTTCGCAGCCGCTAAAATATATCGGGTATGAGGCGGTCGGCCGCGATATTGCGCGGCTGAAGGCGGCGGCTGCCGAGGCGGGCGTCGCCGGCGCGTTCCTTCCGGCGGTGGCGCCATCGAGCGTCGCGCCGGAGCGCAAGGACGAGGTTCACAAATCGGACGAGGATTATCTGCACGCGCTCGCCGATGCGCTGCACGAGGAATACAAGGCCATCGTCGAATCCGGCCTGATGCTGCAGGTCGACGACGCCTATCTCGCCTCGATGTACGACATCATCGTGCCGCCGGGGACCGACGCCGATTATCTGCGCTGGGCCGAAATCCGCACCGATGTGCTCAATCATGCGCTGCGCGGCCTGCCGGAGGGCCGCATCCGCTATCACGTGTGCTGGGGGAGCTGGAACGGGCCGCACACCACCGACGTGCCGCTGAAAACCATCATCCATCTGATCCTCAAGACCAAAGCCGGCAGCTATTCGCTGGAAATGGCCAATCCGCGGCACGAGCACGAATGGCGGGTGTTCGAGTCGGTGAAGCTGCCGCCCGAGAAGGTGCTGCTTCCCGGCGTCATCAGCCATGCGACCAATGTGGTCGAACATCCGGAACTGGTGGCCGAGCGGCTGGTGCGGCTGGCCAAGCTGGTTGGCCGCGAAAACGTGATCGGTTCGACCGATTGCGGTTTTGCCCAGGCGTCTTTCACGCAGCGCGTGCATCCCTCGATCATGTGGGCCAAGCTCGAGGCGCTGTCGCAGGGCGCTGCGCTGGCAAGCCGGGAATTGTGGGGGCGGTGAGCCGCAAGTGTCGCATGACGCGGCTTGTGAACGCCTTGGGCTTCCGTATAACCTGTTGCGAAGGGCACCAGAACCGGCACTTAGCCGGCCTGCCATCCGGAGGAAAATGATGAGATCACCGCTTTACGCTGGAGTGATGGCCGCTGCGTCGGCGTTCCTGCTGCACACGCAGCCGGCCGCCGCGCAACAGACCTACGAACTCAAGATCGCGCATTTCGTGCCGGCCGGGCATTCGGTCTCGCAATGGATCGAGCGATGGGCCAAGAGCATGGAAGAGAAGTCCAAGGGCCAGCTCAAGTTCACGATTTTCCCGGGCTCGCAGCTCGGCCCGCCGCCGCGTTACTACGAGATGGCGCGTTCCGGCCAGGCCGACATCACCTGGATGGCGCATGGGTTTACGCCGGGATTGTTCCCGCTGACCGAAGTGTCGAACCTGCCTTACCTGATGGGCAGCGCGGAGATCGGCGCCAAGGTTCTGAACGATCCGGAGCTGCGCAAGAAATATCTCGATGCCGAGCATAAGGGCGTGAAGCCCTTGCTGCTGATGACGCACCAGCCCGGTAATATCCACACCGCCAAAGATCCGATCCGTACGGTGGACGATATGAAGGGCAAGCGGCTGCGCTTCGCCTCCGCCACCATCAAGGAATTCATCGCCGCGCTCGGCGGCACCCCGGTCGGCCTGCCGCCGACCCAGATGGTGGAAAGCATGCAGAAGGGCACGATCGACGGCGCCGTGATCGATTACGGCGGCGGCGGCATCGCCTTCAAGATCGGGCCGGTGACCAAATACACCACCGAAATGTACTCCTACGTCACCTCGTTCTGCATCTGCATGAACCAGGCCGCCTATGACAAGCTGCCGCCCGACCTGAAGAAGCTGATCGACGATTCCTTCGTGGGCGTCGAAAAGGAAGTCGGCATGGAATGGGATAAGCTGGACGACATCGGCAAGGCGATCATGGTCAAGGACGGCATGACTCCGATCAAGCTGTCCAAGGAAGAGGACGCCAAGTTCCGCGCGGTCGGCGCCAAGGTGGCCGAAGCCGAAATCGCGGCGCTGGAGAAAAAAGGTCTTCCCGCCAAGCAGGTCTACGACATGATGAAGTCGCTGGCCCAGAAGCACGAGAAAGATTCACGGAATTTCTGGACGCAGTGAGCCTGCGTCCGGATCCCTGCGAGGAAGGGACGAATCTTTGAAGGGCGATACCATCTTGCGGCGCGCGGCATGGCCTTTCGGGCTTGCCGGCGCCGCATTCCTGACCTTCATGATGCTGTACACCACCGGGACCGTGCTGATGCGGCAGGGCCTCGGCATTCCTGTGCTTGGCGTCGTCGACGTGATGGAGCTGGCGCTGGTCGCCATGATTTTCCTTGCGCTGCCCGGCACATTCCTGCGCGACGAGCATGTGGCGATCGATGTGATCGACCAGTTCGTGCCGCGCAAGGTGCGCGTGGCGCTGCGCTTTTTCGGACTTTTTCTGACGCTGATCCTGCTCGTGATTGTGCTGCGGCAGGTTGTCCCTGCGGCGCTCTACAGCTTCGAGAGCTTCGAAGTCACCATGACGCTTGGTATCCACCGCTCCTGGCACTGGTCGCCGATTCTGTTCGGTATGGCCTGTTCGGTGGCGGCAACGGTCTGGGTGATCCTGTATTATTGGCGTTATGGCGTGCCGCGCGATCCGAATCTGGACCGCGATCCGGTCGAATAGCGATGTCACGGCGCGGAGCGCAGAGGCGATGAGCCCGCAAGTCATCGGTCTGTTCGCGCTTGCGGCGCTGTTCGTGCTGATCGTGCTGCGCGTGCCGGTAGCGATCGCTATGGGCCTCGTCGGTCTTGTCGGCTATGCGGCGATCGACGGCTGGCCGCGCGCGCTGATCGCAGCCGGGCAGACGCCCTATGACCTCGCCAACCAATATTCGCTGACGGTCGTGCCGCTCTTCGTGCTGATGGGCGTGGTCGCCTCGCGCTCGGGCATGTCTCAGGAATTGTACCGCGCCGCCAACGCGCTGTTCAGCGGCTTCCGCGGCGCGCTCGCCATGGGCACGGTCGGCGCCTGCGCTGGCTTCGGCGCGATCTGCGGCTCCTCGCTTGCCACTGCGGCCACCATGACGCGGGTCGCGATCCCGGAAATGCGCCGCTTCGGCTATGACGAGCGGATCGCGACCGGCGTCGTGGCGTCGGCCGGCATTCTGGGCGTCCTCATCCCGCCGTCGGTGGTGATCGTGGTCTATGCCATCATTGCCGAGCAGGGCGTGCCGCAGCTCTTCGCCGCGGCGCTGTTTCCGGGCCTCCTTTGCGCCTTTCTGCATCTTGTGGTGATTGCGGCGATCGGCTGGTGGCAGCCGGAGCGGTTGCCGCAGACGCCGGGCATGAGCGTCACGCAACGGCTGCGCGAACTCCTCACGTTGTGGAAGCTTGTCATCCTGTTCGGAATCGCGGTCGGGGGCATCTATTCCGGCTTCATGAGCCCGACCGAGGCGGCGGCGGTGGCGGCTTTCGTTGCTATCGTCATCGCCTTCGCCACCCGCTCGCTCACATTGCGCGGTCTGCTCGATGCGCTGCTCGAAACGGTGTGGACCACCTCGATCCTGTTCTTCATCATTGTCGGCGCCTTCCTGTTCTCGTATTTCGTCGTGCTGACACAGTTGCCGAACGCGCTGACCGCCTGGGTCCAGGGGCTCGGCATCGCGCCCTGGGGCGTGATGCTGCTGCTGGTCGGCTTCTATCTGGTGCTCGGCTGTTTCCTCGACGCCATCAGCATGATCCTGATCACCGTGCCGGTGTTCCTGCCGCTTGCCGTGTCGGCCGGCTATGATCCGGTCTGGTTCGGCATCCTCGTGCTGGTGGCGGTCGAGATCGGCATGATCACCCCGCCGGTCGGGCTCAACATTTTTATCATCCGGGCGCAGATGCCGGACATTGCGCTTGGCGACATTTTCCGCGGCATCGTGCCGTTCCTGTTCGCGCATCTGGCGCTGGTGCTGCTGCTGATCATGTTCCCGGCGCTGGCCTTGTGGCTGCCCTCGAAACTGTATTGAGGATCGGCCAGGCCGGGGAAACCGTCACGAAATCGTCCGGCTCGTTCCGCATGATCGCGATGCACTGGCGTGCAGAGGTCAAGCCGCGTCCGGCGAAAATCGAGGAGCAACCATGATGCGCCGAACGGTGCAAGTGAGTGCGTTTGCCGCAATCGCGGTCCTGCTTGCCACCGCCCCGCTTGCCGCACAGAATCAGGCGGGACAAGGCGGGCACCACCATCATCCCCGCTTCGACGATCCGAAGAAATGGTCGGAGCGCTTCGACAATCCGGAGCGCGACAAATGGCAAATGCCCGACCGCATCGTCAGCTCGCTCGCGCTGCGCAAGGCGGACAGCGTCGCCGATATCGGCGCCGGCACCGGCTATATGGCCGTGCGGCTCGCGCGTGCCGTTCCGGAAGGCCTGGTGTTCGCGGTCGACATCGAGCCGAACATGGTCAAGCATCTGGCGGGCCGCGCCAAGTCCGAAGCGCTCGGCAATCTACGCGCGGTTAAGGGCAGCGCGACGTCGCCCAATCTTCCCGAACCTGTAGATGTGGCGTTCCTGCTCAATACCTATCACCACATCGACAACCGGACCGGCTATTTCAAACGGCTGCGCAACTCGCTCAAACCCGGAGGGCGCGTCGCAATCGTCGACTACCGGCCCGATGCGCCGGCCGGTCCGCCGAAGCACATGCGGCTTCCGGCCGCGCAAATCACGGCAGAGATGGCGGCCGCGGGCTATAAGCCTGCGGCGTCGTTCGACTTCCTGCCGCGGCAGAGTTTTCTGATATTTGAGGTCGTGCAATAGCAGCAGGTGAGCGGCCAGGCTGCGCAAACCGGAATGTGGCCGGGTTGCAGCCGGTCACGGCTAATGCTTTAGAGACCGCTCTAACAGGCTGTCCCAGCTTAAGGCCGCTCGGCAGCAAGAGATGATCCGGAGTGGAGATGTATTCGCAACTGATCGAGTGGTCGAAGCGCAATGCTTTGACGCGCCGCGCCATGGCGGCATTCAGTGGTCAGCGCCCCCCCGATGACCTTGCTTCGGCGCTGCGCGGCGAGAGCGCCAATCTGAACGATATCGGCAAATTCATCGTCGGTCATCTGACGCCGATGCGCGCGCCGCTGGTGTTGATCTCGCAGGTTCATCGGTCCGGCGGCACGCTTCTGAGCCAGCTCTTCGATGGTCATCCGATGCTGGCGGCCTATCCGAACGAACTGAAGATCGGGCATCCGACTCCGGAAAACTGGCCGCCGATCAGGCCTGAGGAGGGCGCCGAGGCATGTTTCCACATGCTGTATGAGCCGCGCGATATCCGCTTTCTGCGCAAGGGCTATTCAAAGGGCGAGCGCGGCGAGGTCAATCTGCCTTTCTTCAGCGTGCCATCGCTCCATTACCGGATCTTCAGATCGCTGTTCGAGGCCACTTCGCCGCGCAGCCAGAGAGACGTCATCGATCTTTACTTCACCGCGTACTTTCATGCCTGGCTCAATTACCAGGGCGATCTCTCCCAGAAAAAATGGATCACCGCCTTTGCGCCCCGGTTTGCGCAATATGAGGCGAGCGTGGCGGGTTTCTTTGCGGCCTATGGCGATGGAAGACTGATCCAGATCGTCCGCGATCCGCGAACCTGGTATCCGTCGGCGAAGCATCATAACAGCAACAAGAAGCGCGCCAATCCCGACGATATTCAGGGCTTGCTCGATCTGTGGCTTTCTTCCGCGAATTCGATCCTGACAAACAAGCAGCGCTTTGGCGACAAGGTGATCGTGCTGACATTCGAGCGCCTGGTGAGCGATACTGAATCTGCGCTCCGCGCCATGGCCCGTCAGCTCGGCATCAACTTCGAACCGTCGCTGCTGGTGCCGACCTTCAATGGACGGAGCATGGTCGCCAATTCGAGCTTCGAAGTGCAGGGTGCGGGTGTGTCGGCTGCGCCGTTGAAGCGGGAAAAGCTTCTCGGCGACGCGGAGCGGGACGCCATCGAACGGCATTGCGTGGCGCTGTACGAAAAGGTCGCGGCGCTGGACGATCTGGCGCGGTGAGGCGCGATGTATCGCCATCGCCGTCCGGCCGATTGAGGTCTGGCAAAAAGCCCGAAACCGGCGGTGCGTCCGGACGCGCTGGAAGTGGTGGTGCCCCTGGCCGGAATCGAACCAGCACGACCTTGCGGCCACCTGATTTTGAGTCAGGCGCGTCTACCAGTTCCGCCACAGGGGCAACGCCGCGACAAGACGCCATTCGGGCGCGGGGAGTGCGAAAGCCATCCCGGCGGCAGACATAAGGGGATCGCTCCAGCCGATCAAGCAGATTTGGTCCTGCAGGGGACAGTGGAGGTCCGGCGGGGCTCGCAGCCCTGTGTCTTGACGGGTACGGGGCTTTTGCGGGAATGCGGGGCTTGGATAATGCTCCGAACTTTGCGGGAACCGGAATGAACGATCTTGTCGCAGCTTTCGGCCGCCTGAAGCGGGATGAGCCGATCTGGCTCGCCGCCGCTGCGGTCGCTGTGCTCGGTCTTCTGACCATTATCGGGGCCTGGTTCTTCCAGGTGGTGGTCGGGCTGCCGCCATGCCCGCTCTGCCTGGAACAACGCTATGCCTATTACTTTTCGATTCCGCTCGCGGGCCTGGTGTTGCTTGGCGTGTCGCATGGCGCGTCGCAACGCGTGCTGGTCGCCGCGCTCGTTGTCATCGCGCTGGGCATGCTGTGGAATGCCGGGCTCGGCGCCTATCATGCCGGTGTCGAGTGGAAGCTCTGGGAAGGACCGCGCGATTGCGCCGGGGGCGGTCTCACCGATCTTGGCACCGCCGGCGGCCTGCTTGAGAAGCTGAAAGACATCCGCGTGGTGCGCTGCGACGAAATTCCCTGGAGCTTCCTTGGCCTTTCGCTCGCCGGTTATAACGCGATCATCTCGCTGATGCTGGCGCTGATTGCCGGATGGGGCGCCTTTCGCGCGTGGCAGACGCTGCCGCCGAAAGAGAAGCTGACTTAGCCGATCAGACCGCTGACATCGGTTATTGGATCGCCGCCGAAATCGTATTCTTGAAGAGTCTGGCAACCTTTTTGAAGCCCGCCGAAGAGCCGTGGATTTCATCGGCCCATTCTCCCTCGGCCAGCGTACCGCGCACATCCACAACATAGACACGGCTGGTTGAACTCGAACCCGCAACCCGGTTCAGCATGTCGTAGAGGGCGTCGATCAGAAGCCGAATGATGGCCCGCTGCAGCGACACGTCCGTGATGCCTTTGGCCACCATCGGTCCGCCCAGCCATTCATTCTGCTTTGCATAGATCGGACGGCGCGTGTCGCCGGGATAGCCGCCGGGGATGGCGTAGTCATAGCCATGGACAAAGATGGGCAGTTTCGCAAAATCCGTATCGGCCCTGATGGTCGCAACCACTTTGCGGTAACCCGTTTCGAGACGCATCAGCACCGAAGCGAGTTGAGCCTGATCGATGTGCCAGGCGGCGTCTTTCTGCGGATTGTGCTGCTTGATAAGCTTTGACAGGACCGGATCGCCTTGCAAGTCCTCGCCTATGACGTCGTTGCCGGCGGCGGAAAACAAAAACCCCTTAACGCGGTTCGGCTTTTGCGCATCGAGCGCAGCCTTGTATTCCGGCCGGCTGTTGATCATGTTCTCGGCGGTATCGCCGGCTGCATCGAGACTCCAGATGAGAAAATCCGCATCGAGGTGGTCAATCACCTCCTCGATGAGGAATGGAAATTGAAACCACGAGTCTCCTTCCGAGACGAGCACGGGCTTGTCCACGCCATGCGCAAGACGGTTGATGAACCGATTTTGCCGCCGCCATCTTGAAGTGGCGTTTCCCCATCGAATGGCGCTCTCGACGTCAAACTCGCCTTCCGGGGTCATGTCGACTAGGGCTGGATCGGGTTTGACCATCGGCTCGAACGGTCCGCTGTCCTGCGGCACAGCCGTGAGATAGCGGGCGATCTCGGAATCCGGGATATCCGGGTCCATCAACATCACCTTGAGCTCTGCATATGGCAGTTTGTCCATCTTAGCCCCCGCTCCCCAATACTTTACGCCCACTATGCACGAACTCTACCTGTGATAGAATTTGCGCGCAATGCACTTGCGGGCCATGTCTTTTTTGGGAGGGTTCAGATGGCGGGAGCGGCTGAAAGATTCGAAGACGGGCGCGGCCCGGCGGGGGCATCAAGCAAACTCTATTCCGAGCCAAGTGCGGTGCAAGGATTGAGAGATTTCACCAAGCTCGTGGACGGGAAGTCTCCGGACCCGCTTTATGCGGGAAATGCGTTTCGCAATTTCCTCGGTGATCCGGTCGCAGTCGAACTGTTTCAACAAAGAGCGACGAACGATACGATTCCGGAAGTCGTCATCGACAAGCCGAATTTCCTGCCGTCCGTGTTTCTACGGCTCGGCTATAAGCGGTCACTGGCTGTGTGCCGCATCATTATTGCGCGCGGCATCGACTATGACGGCGTGAGCCGGCCCGACGGCTGGAAAGGCACTGGCTTCCTTGTTGGTCCGAGGCTTCTTCTGACCAACAATCACGTGCTCAACTCGATCGAGGTGGCTCGCGAGTCGGTTTGCCAGTTCAATTACCTGGTTGGTCCGAATGGAAAGGCCGAGGCGCACATGGAGTTTCGTCTCGCGGCCGACGAGCTCTACCTGACCAGTCCATACAAGAACGGACTCGACTACACCTTTGTCGCGATAGAGCCTGGAGCTGCCCAAAACTTCGGGACGGTCGAGCTCGAGCGAGCCGCCTATGTCGCCCATCCCGGCACGTTTGCCAACATCATCCAGCACCCCGACGGCAGGCCGCAAGAGATCGTCATTCATGACAACGAAATTGTCTCGGACGACGGAACCTTGCTCCACTACTTGTCCGACACCGATTACGGAAGTTCGGGCAGCCCGGTATTCGACAACACGTGGAGGCTTGTGGCCCTGCATCATGCAAGAGCACCGAACAAGAACGGGCTTCGCATCGATCAGAACCAGCCGCCGCGTTTTCTTAACGAAGGAATAAAGATTTCCACGATCGCGACCGACCTCGAACAGCGTGCCTCAAGAGAGGGATTGGCCGGCGCTGCGTCGCAGGTCTTGAAGGAATTCAAAGGCATCAATTCGATTTCGGGCTTTTTTGGAACGCTGGGGCGGGTGTCAGGATCCGCTGCGCAGTCGGGACCAGAGATCGTCGTCGATCTGTACAAGGGCACCGAATCCGATATCGATGTCGCCTTCTGGAACGTGGAATGGTTCTCGAATCGCTACCGCGAAAAGGTCAACGACGTCGCTACGATTGTCGCTGATTTCAATCTCGACATATGGGCTCTGTCCGAATCCTCCCCGGCCGCCGCTGAAGAGCTGGTGAAGGTGCTCAAGCGGCAATACGGTCTCGACTTCGCCGTCGCGCATTCGGAGCCCGGAGCGAGCACCGGAAAGCAAACGACCAGCGTATTATGGAACATCAAGACCGTCACCGGAAAGCGGGAAGAATGGCCCGCCGAAATCAAGGACTGGTTCACAGTCAACAGTCGCGACTTCGACGACAGCATGCTGGAAGCTGTGCACGGCCGCGTGTTCGACCGCTATCCCGGCTTGTTCTCGTTCAAAGTCAAAAATTCGGCCAAGCCTTTCGATTTTTTCCTCGTCCCCTTGCACCTGAAAGCAATGGATGAAGGCTCCCTGCGCCGGAACATGGCCTCGAAGATCCTCGCCGCTGCCATCCATTGGATGATCGAAAAGGAATATGACAGCGACTGGATCGTCGGCGGCGATTACAATGCGGAGATAAGCTCGGGCGATTTCGCCCCGCTTGCCTACAAGGATTTTGTGGCGATGAGCGCCGAGGATGAGGGCAATGGGGCTATCACCTACGTGAAGGGCCGCTTCAAATCCCTTATCGATCACATCTATCTTTCACCGAACCTTGCCAGGCAATACGGCTCCAAGGACTTCTTCATTGTTGCAGCCGACCAGCGGATTCCCGACTACGTCAAGCTGATATCCGACCACCGCCTTTTCCTTGCCGGTTTGTTGGTGGGAAATGGCAACCCGTCGCGTCACGAAGAGCAACGAGATGTTCGTTGGGACGCGCGAAGAAGCGTTCCGAAGGCTCTACGAGCTACGCTCGACCAAATGAACCAGCAGCCGAAGAGCGGCACCACCAAGCGGGCCTCGAGCAAAAGCAGGCCAGCCGCGCCGGCGCGAAAGAAGAGGAAGGCAAAAGCAAAAACGAGACGCTAAAGAGCATTGTCTTGATCCGGCCAGGCACTGCCGATGTCCTTGGGAGAATGGTAAAGGGCCCGCCGGCGTCAGTTACGGCTCCAGTTCGGTGTCCCAGTAGAGATAGTCCATCCAGCTTTCGTGAAGATAGTTCGGCGGGAACAGCCGTCCGTTGCGGTGCAGGTGCTGCACCGTCGGCTGGAATGGCATCTGCGAGGGATGCATGTTCGCTTCCGCCATCGTCTTGCTGCCCTTCCTGAGATTGCAGGGCGAGCAGGCGGCGACAACGTTGTCCCAGGTCGTGAGGCCGCCGCGCGAACGCGGGATCAGGTGATCGAAGGTCAGGTCGTCGTCGGCCCCGCAATACTGACACACGAAGCGGTCCCGCAGGAATACGTTGAACCGCGTAAAGGCAGGATAGGTCGACGGCTTGATGAAGGTCTTGAGCGAAACCACGCTGGGGAGCTTCATTTCAAAGCTCGGAGAGCGCACAGCGCGATCGTAATTGGCGACAATGTTCACGCGTTCGAGAAACACCGCCTTGATCGCGTCCTGCCAGGACCACAGCGACAGCGGGTAATAGCTCAGTGGCCGGAAGTCGGCGTTCAGAACCAGTGCCGGAAATCCACCAGGCGAAACGTGGACGTTCAAGCGATGGCGCTCCTTTCAAAGCACCGCGAAGATAGCTCCTAATGTATAGGCGAGCGTGACGGAAATGTGAAGGTACTGCTAAGGCTTACCGCGGTTGCGTCTTTGGGTATGCAGACTGGCCGGACGGACGGGAATTACAGTCCGAATCGCCGCGCCAGGAACTCGCCGCCATGACGCAGGCCCTCCTGATCGATGCCGTGACCGACCCCTTGCGAAATGTGCCATTCCACGGGCACATCCAGCGCGGACAATGCCGAGGAGGCATGGAACAGCGCCTGGACCGGGATCAACTCGTCGCGGTCGCCATGGACCAGCAGGATCGGCGGGCGCGACGTAATCTCGCCCTCGACCGTCTCTGGGGGGCCGTCGCCCGGCATGATGAACATGCCCGAATAGCCGACGATTGCCGCCGGCGGCACCGGCCGGCGCAAGCCTGCATGCAGCGACATCATCGTTCCCTGGCTGAAGCCGACCAGAGCCAGCGCCGATGGCGGCAACTGGCGGCGCTGCAATTCGGAATCGAGAAAGGCCTGAAGAGCAGGCGCCGCCTGGTTAACGCCGCGCCAGCGTTCGTCCGGATCGCGGAAAGTCAGGCCGAACCATTGCCGTCCGACCGGCGCCTGGCCGCAGGGTTCCGGCGCGTGCGGCGACACGAAGGCGGTGTCGGGCAGAAGCGGTTCCCAGGCCCGGCCGATATCGATCAGGTCGTTGCCGTCAGCGCCATAGCCGTGCAGGAAGACGACGAGCCGCTTGGCATTACCGCTTCGCGGCTCGAGGCTTGGTCCCGACAGCACTGGGACGTTGGGTCCGGCCATTGCGTCTTGCTTTCCCTGTTGAGGTCCGTGCGGCCGGCTGAGCGGCTTCCGGTTTGGCTTCGACGGCGACGCCTTCGCGCCGCTTCACCACATGATAATAGCCCCAGAGCAAATGCGCCGCCACGCCGCGCCATGGCCGCCATGCGTCCGCGATGGCCGACAACTCCTTCGCGCTCGGCCTTGCCTTCAGCCCGAGCGCGATGCGCGCGGATTCCTGCAAGGCGAGGTCGCCGGCCGGCCACGCATCGGCATGGCCAAGGCAGAACAGAAGATAGATGTCCGCGGTCCATGGACCGATCCCGTGCATCTCGATCAGCGCCGCATGCGCGGTGTCGGCATCGCTTTGCGCGATCCGTTCGAGGTCGAGTTCGCCTTTGGCGAGGGCATGGGCGATCGCCTTGATCGATTTGATCTTCGCTGCGGACAGTCCCAGCCGCCCGAGTCGATCGGCGCGCGCGCGACGCAGCGCCTCGTGATGGAAGGGATCGAAAGCGGCTTCGAGCCGCGTCCAGATGGCGCGTGCGCTCGCGGTGGACAGTTGCTGGCCGCAGATGATGCGGGCCAGGCCGGGAAAGCCAGGCTGGCCGCGGCGCAGCGCAGGCTCGCCGGCCTTCTCCAGGACCGGAACAAGACGCGGGTCGGCCTGCACAAGCCGCGCGAGCGCCAGAGCGAGATCGGCCTGGGTGTGAAGGAACTGGACCATTCTCTCTGTCGTCATGCCCGGGCTTGACCCGGGCATCGGTCTCTTGTGCAAAGACCGATCAAGCGTTTGATGGATTGCCGGGTCAAGCCCGGCAATGACCAAAAGCCTGTCATGACGCCACCCGTTTTCCGCTTCGCGCCGTCGCCGAACGGCTATCTGCATCTCGGCCATGCGCTCTCCGCGCTGCTCAATGCCGATCTGGCGCGCGAAAGCGCGGGCCGGCTGCTACTGCGGATCGAGGATATCGACCGTACCCGCTGCAAGCCGCAATTCGAGCAGGCGATCTACGACGATCTCGCCTGGCTTGGTATTGATTGGGAGCGGCCGGTGCGCCGGCAATCGGAGCATTTCCATGCGTATCGCGATGCGCTGGCGCGGCTTAAGGCGCGCGGTCTCGTCTATGCGAGTTTCGAGAGCCGCGGCGAGATCGCGCAGATGCTCACCGAGCGCGGCGACACGTGGCCGCGCGATCCGGACGGCACGCCGATCTATCCGGGCGGCCGCGACAGCATGCGTGATGCGGAGCGGCGAGCGCGGATGGAGGCAGGCGAGCCCTATGCCCTGCGGCTCGACATGGCGGCGGCGGTTGCGCGCGCCGGCGACCTCGTCTGGCGCGAAGCGGGACAGGGGCCCGGCGGTGAAACAGGTGAGCTAGTCGCGAAACCGCTCGCCTGGGGCGATGTGATCCTGGCCCGCAAGGAGATGCCGACCAGCTACCATCTCTCGGTCGTGGTGGACGATGCCTTGCAGGGCGTCACCCATGTGGTCCGCGGGCAGGATCTGTTCTGGTCAACGAGCGTGCACCGGCTGTTGCAGGCGCTGCTTGGACTGCCCGCGCCGGTCTACCGCCATCACCGGCTGATCCTGGATGCCGACGGCCGAAAGCTTTCGAAATCGACGCAGGCCACCGCCTTGCGCGCCCTGCGCGCGGGCGGCGCGCCCCCTCTCGACATCCGGCGGATGGTCGGCCTGCCGGAACCGTGAATGGCCGCTCCAAAGCCGCCGTGCCAAGGTTTTGTCCGGGCGAATCATGGGGCGGATCGGACCAAAGCGAAAGGCCGCAAAGCGTGCGCGCAAGGCCGCGCCGGCGCATAAACGCCTTGCGTCGACTCGCCGCGCGGTCGAGGCGGCCCTGGCGGCGCTGGCGCACGATATCCGCACGCCGCTGACCGGTATCCTTGCGCTTGCCGATTTGCTGGCTGCCTCCGAGATTCCCGAGCCCGAGCGCGCCTGGGCGCGGTCGATCCGCAGCGCCGCCGATCACCTGGCGCAGCAGACTTCGCTGGTGCTCGACGCGGTCAAGGCGGATCGTGCCGGCCTCGCCTTGCGCCAGGATGCGTTTTCGCCGCGGATGCTGGCGCAGGCGATCGCGACATCGCTGACAGCGCGCGCCGGCGCGGGCGGTCTGGCCGCCAACATCGCCATTGCCGACGACGTTCCGGCGCAGGCAATCGGCGACCCGGTGCGGCTGCGCGCGGCGCTGGAAAACCTGATCGACAATGCCGTGAAGTTCACCGCACGCGGGCAGGTTCGCTTTGCCGTGTCGGCCTCAGAGCAGCCGCGCGGCCGTATTGGCCTGACCTTCACAATCGCCGACACCGGCATCGGTCTGACCAGAACGGAAATCGCCAAGCTGTTTCGTCCCTTTGCGCAGGCAAACAAGAACGTATCGTCGCGCTTCGGCGGAACCGGCCTCGGGCTTGTGCTGGTCCGGCGGCTGGCGAAAGCAATGGGCGGCGATCTGGCCGTCGCAAGCAAGAAGGGCGAAGGTTCGATTTTTACGCTCGCCGTCACCGTGAAAGCGGCCGCGAAACAGGCCGATCGCTCTGCGTCCGAGGTGGGCGGCACGGCAACCGGCCCGCCGCTGCGCATCCTCTGTGCCGAGGACAATCCTTTCGCACGCGTGGTGTTGAATACGATGCTGACCGCGCTTGGCCACAGCGTGGATTTTGCAGGTACAGGCGAGCGTGCGGTGAATGCGGCCTCGCGCGGCGGCTACGATCTCGTATTGATGGACGTGACCCTGCCGGACATCGACGGGCTCGAGGCGACGCGGCGCATCCGCGCCTTGCCGGGCGAGGCCGGCCGGGTGCCGGTCATCGGCATGTCGGGGCGCTCGACGGAACGCGATCGCCAGAGTGCCTGCGAGGCCGGCATGACCGATTACCTGGAAAAGCCGGTCGGTCCGGCGCTACTGGTCGCGGCGTTGGGTCGGCTGCACTGACAGTGCCGCCTGACGAGAAATCAGGCGAGCGCTCTTCGGACTTGCTGTTTCCGTCATCTGCACCGCATCGGCCATGATCGGGCCAAATATTTCCTTGCGCCGGGGCCACTAAACTTTGGCCGAAGGTCGGGCGGCACAAAATTTCAGCACGTGGACCGAAGGATTTCGCCCGGACCTGCGTATCACATCAAACAGCGATTGATTGGCGCGCCGGCAAACGCCCGCACGGCGCCGATGCCAGTCGATCGCGCTACGGAGGTACAATCCGATGAGAAGCCTGTTCCTCGCTGCATCCGCGGTGGCGGCCACGATGTTTCTGCCCGCTGCAGCGTTCGCTGGTGCTGCAGCTCCGGTCAGCAATCTACGTGCAGCGCTCGGGGAATATCCGGTCGCGGAAAAAGTCGCGTGCTGGCGTTACGGACGCTATGGATGGCGCGTGTATCCCGGCTGCTATCCGGCGCCGGCCTATGTCGCGCCGCCGGTCTATGTTGCGCCTTCGGTCTATGTTGCGCCGCCGGTGTATGTGGCGCCGGTGCCGCGGCGGAGATGCTGGACCAATGGCCGCTGGGTCGTCTGCTAGTTGTCGCGTCGGCCGGAGCCGGTGGCAGGACAGCGTATATGCAGGCCGACAATGCAACTCCCACAGGCGAGGATATTGCGGATTCGGACGAGACGCTTGTCCGGCTGGCCGCCGCGCATGACCAGCGTTCCTTTCGTGTGCTCATGCGGCGCCATATGCCGCGGGCGATCCGGCTTGCGCAACGCATCCTCAATGATCCGGCAGATGCTGACGACGTCGGCCAGGAAGCGTTCGTGCGGGTTTGGAATCATGCGCCGGCCTTCGATCCGGGGAAGGCGCGCTTCACGACCTGGCTTTACAGAATTGTGGTCAATCTTGCGCTGGATCGCTCGCGCGATCCCCGTCATCGGCCGATCGACGATGCCGCGAATGTCGCGATCCCAGCGCCTGCTCCGGTCGACGCCATGATCGCACGCGAGCAAGAGGCGCTGCTGAGCGCGGCGATCAATCACCTGACCGAGAGGCAGCGCGCGGCCATTGCGTTGTTTCATATGGAAGGACTGAGCGGACGTGAAGCGGCGAACGCTATGGGTATGTCAGAAAAGGCCTTCGAATCACTGCTCTCGCGGGCCCGGCATAGCCTGAAGCAGCAAATAGAGCATCTTGAGGATGACCCAAGGAGCCTTGCATGACCCGTGAAGAATTCATCCGGCTTTCGGAATCCTGGGGCGGGGATGTTTCGCGTTGGCCGCCGCAGTTTCAGGAGACGGCCGCGGATTATGCCTTGACCGGAGGAGGCGAGCGAATTCTGGAACGGGCGCGGCGTCTCGACCGGGTGATTTCTCTGGCGCCGCCTGTCGACCCGGCACGGTCGGAGGCGGTGTCATCCACGGTCATGCAGCGGATCGCGTTTGAAAGCCGGCCGGCCGGCGCGCCGCGATCCGTCGGGCTTCGGACCTCGCTGTATCGGCCCCTTGCGTGGTTGCGTGCCTCGTCGCGCCCGCGCCCTTTTTCTCGTCCTTGGGCACTGCCTGCGGTGAGCCTTGCCGGATCGCTGTTGCTCGGTCTGTCGCTTGGCGCATTTGTCCCGCCGTCGGGAATTGCGGACCCGCCCCGGACTTCGCTCGACCTCATTCTTGATACAGGCTTTGCGCCGCTATGGGGATTTCAATGAGATCATGGCTTTCGGGACGCGTTTTGCGAAACGGCCTTTTGCTGGTGTCGCTTTGCGCCAATGCCGTACTTGCCGGCTATGTCGTCTCGCTATGGGCGCGACCGGAGCGTCCGCTTGAAGCTCTCACGGTGCCGAGAGTGATCGAGCGCGTCGCTTCTCGGCTCCCACGCGCCGACGCCGATATTCTCTGGCGCGTCTATCGGAGCAAACAGGACGAGTTTACAGCGGCGCGAGCCGATTATTTCGGAGCTTTGGCGAAACCAGCCCGGCTTCTCGGCGAAGACAAGCTCGATGCAACGGAGTTGCGCAAGGCGGTGAAGGAATCGCGCGACTCGCGTGTGAAAATCGGCGATCTCGCCCTTGAGACGTTTCTCGAAGCGGTCTCGCAGATGTCACCGGAAGGCCGGAAGAAACTGATCGGAGGAATCGGCTTGCAATGAAGGGCCGCGGCGCGATGCCGCGTTCAGAACGTCCACTTGTGAATCCGCATGAGGTGAAAGATGGAAGACATTCGAAATGCCCGGGCCGCATGCCGCCGGTCGGTGAAAGTTGTGCTCGGGGGACTGCTTGCGCTCACTGCGGTTGCGCAGCCAGCTGAGGCGCAGGTCAGCGGCGCGATGCGCGAAGCGTGCCGTGCCGATTACCAGAAGTTTTGTGCCAATCTGCAGCCCGGCGGTGCCGCATCCGCCAATGCATGATGGAGAATGCCGATCGGCTGTCGCCACAATGCAAGGACGCGCTGAAGCGGCAAAGCGGCAACCAGCAATAGCACGGACTGCGGCCGGGGGCGCTATGCTGCTTTCCCGGCCGCGCCTGCCACGATCCGCACCACGTCCGACATGATCTGGTTGATCTGAAAATCCTTCGGCGTGTAGACGGCGGCGACGCCGGCGCGCTTCAGTGTCTCCGCATCTTCGGGCGGCACGATGCCGCCGACCACGACCGGCACATCGTCAAGCCCTTCCGCGCGCATGCGCTCGACCACATCGCGCACCAGAGGCACGTGGCTGCCGGAGAGGATCGAAAGCCCGATCACGTCGACGCCTTCGTCCTTCGCGGTCTTGACCAGTTCCGCCGGGGTGAAACGGATGCCGGCATAGATCACGTCCATGCCCACATCGCGCGCGCGCACTGCAATCTGCTCGGCGCCGTTGGAATGTCCGTCAAGGCCGGGTTTCCCCACCAGGAATTTCACCCGGCGTCCGATCTTCTGCGATACGCGTTCGACCTCGGCGCGGACCGGCTCAAGCTGTTCGCCGCCAACCTGGCGCGCCGCCTTCGGCACACCGGTCGGCGCGCGATATTCGCCAAACACCTCGCGGAAGACCGCACCCCATTCGCCGGTGGTGACGCCGGCCTTGGCGCAGGCGATCGAGGCGGGCATCACGTTGACGCCCTCCTTGGCGGCGCGGCGCAACTCGTTCAGCGCGGTATCGACCGCCCTGGCGTCGCGCGATGAGCGCCATTCATTAAGCCGCGCAATCTGTTCGGCTTCCACCTCGGGCGGAACAGTCATGATGGCGTCGAGGCCGCCGGTCAGAGGCGACGGTTCGCTCTCGGTGAATTTGTTGACGCCGACCACGATGCTCTCGCCGCTTTCAATGGCTTCCAGCCGCCGGGTGTTGCTCTCCACAAGCTGCTGTTTCATGTAGCCCATTTCGACGGCCGCGACCGCGCCGCCCAGCCGTTCGATAGTGGACAGCTCCTCCTTGGCTTGGCGGATCAGCGTATCGACTTTTTTCTGGATTTCGACCGAACCGTCGAAAATGTCGCCGTATTCCAGGAGGTCCGATTCATAGGCGAGGATCTGCTGTGCGCGCAGCGACCATTGCTGGTCGAACGGGCGCGGCAGACCGAGCGCCTCGTTCCAGGCGGGAAGCTGTACCGCGCGGGCACGTGCCTTTTTCGACAGCGTGACCGCGAGCATTTCGAGGAAGATGCGGTAGACGTTGTTCTCGGACTGCGGCTCGGTCAGCCCAAGCGAATTGACCTGCACGCCATAGCGGAAGAGGCGCTGCTTTGGATCGGTGACGCCATAGCGCTGCGCCGTAATCTCGTCCCACATCTCGACAAAGGCGCGCATCTTGCAGATTTCGGTGATGAAGCGCATGCCGGCATTGACGAAGAACGAAATGCGCCCGACCACCTCGCCCATCTGTCCGTCGGCGACTTCACCGGACGCCTTCACCATGTCGAGAACCGAAATCGCGGTCGCAAGCGCGTAAGCCAGTTCCTGAACCGGCGTCGCGCCGGCTTCCTGCAGGTGATACGAGCACACATTCATCGGGTTCCATTTCGGCATTTCCTTCGTCGTGAACAGGATCGTGTCCTTAATCAGACGCATGGATGGGCCGGGCGGAAACACGTAGGTGCCGCGGGACAGATATTCCTTGATGATGTCGTTCTGGGTGGTGCCGGTCAGTTTCGCGCGCGGCGCGCCGGTCTCGTCAGCGACCGCGATATAGAGCGACAGCAGCCATGCGGCCGGCGCGTTGATGGTCATCGACGTGTTCATCTCGGCGAGCGGAATGCCCTCGAGCAGGGTCCGCATATCGCCGAGATGGGAGACCGGAACGCCGACCTTGCCGACCTCGCCTGCCGCCAGGACGTGATCGGAATCGTAGCCGGTTTGCGTCGGGAGATCGAAAGCGATGGACAGGCCGGTCTGGCCTTTGGCGAGATTCTGCCGGTACAGGGCATTCGACTTTGCGGCTGTCGAATGCCCGGCATAGGTCCGGAAAATCCAGGGTCTGTCCCGCTTTGGCTTGTCGTCTGCGCTGTCGCCCATTCGATCTCCGCTCCGTGTCTGCCTAACGCTTGAAGAAGCCGATAATGACCAGCAGGATCACCGCGCCGATCACGGCGTTGATGATGGCAGCGATAATGCCGCCGCCGATCACGATGCCGAGCCGCGGCAGCAGCCAGCCGGCAATGAAGGCGCCGACAATGCCGACCACGATGTTGCCGATGAGGCCGAAGCCATAGCCCTTCACGATCAGACCGGCGAGCCAGCCCGCCACGCCGCCGACGATCAACCAAACGATAAGGTCACCCAACATAGCTTTGTCTCCCCGAACTGCGCGGGGGCCGCTGCTGTCGCCTCGCCCCCACGGCTTTGATTGCAGCGGGAACCATCGTAGTGCCGCTCCGACGCCAAGTCAGCGGCCGCGGCCGACCTATCAAGCGCCAAATGTGCCTATTGCGCTGCAGCATATCCAGTTGTGCGTTGCGTGCAACAGATTTGCCGCACCGGTCAGCCGATCGCGACAGCGCGGCCTTGGTCGACCAGCACTTCAGCGGCTCGCGGATGGCTCAGAAAGCCGGCGGGGCTTGCGGTCAGGCCATAGGCCCCGGACTGCATCACAGCCACGAGGTCGCCGGCCTTCAACGTCGGCAGGCGCGCAGCGCGGGCCAGCGTATCGAGCGGTGTGCAAAGCGGACCGGTCACGATGCAGGCCGACTCAGCAAATTCATCCATCCGCGCCGGTGCGATCACCGGATAGTCGCGCTTGATGATCTGTCCGAGATTGCCGGAGGCCGCGAGGTGATGATGCATGCCGCCATCGGTGACGAGGAAGCGCGATCCGCGCGAGACCTTGCTGACAATCGCGCGCACAACATAGAGCCCGCCGGGACCGGCGAGATAACGGCCGGGTTCGACGATGACGCGGGCGTCGCGCAGGAGCGGTTCGGCAAGTTTCATCTGCGTCAGCGTCATTGCGCCGCGTCTTACGGCGGCGAGATCGAGCGCGCGATCGCCAGCATAATAGGGAATGCCGAGCCCGCCGCCGAGATCGATGCTGCGCAGCGGCCGGCCGATCGCCTGCGCCACGCGCGCGGCAACATCGAGTCCGTGCCGCCATTGCGCGAGCAGGACCGTTGCATCCAGGATTTGGGTGCCCGTGAACAGATGCACACCGCACAGATCGAGATGCGTTGTTGCAGAAATGGCCGAGAGAACATCCGGGATGTGTTCCTCGTCGAAGCCGAATGGCGACGGCTTGCCGCCCATCCGCATCGCGCCGCCCTGGACGGATTCGACGGGATTGATCCGCAGTGAGACCGCAACGCGCTTGTCCGCGCGCGCGGCAATCGCATTGGTGCGCGCAATCTCCTCAAAACTCTCCAGATGAATTTCGCCGATGCCCTCGCCGATGACGCGCGCAAGCTCGGCGTCGCGCTTGCCGGGTCCGGCAAACAGGATGTCTTGCGGCGCGGCGCCCGCCTCGCGTGCGCGCTCGTATTCGCCGAGCGATGCGATTTCGATGCCCGCGCCAAGACCGACGAAAATCCGTGCAATAGCGGGATTGGGATTGGCCTTGATCGAATAGACGATATCGGCAAAGCCGGTCAGAGCGTCCTTCAGCGCGTTGAACGAGCGCCGCATGACGTCGGCGTCGTAGATATAGAGCGGCGTACCGAAGCGATCGGCCAGCGCTTCGACAGTCAGGCCTCCGGCGATCAGATCCTTGCCGCGGATGGCGTAATGCTCCGTGACCAGCCGATGCGCGAGATCCGGGGCGCCCGCCTCATTGGCCTGCATGCGACGACCGCTCCGCCACCAGCGCCTTGTAGTCGACCTTGCCGTTCGGCGTGGTCGGCAGTTCCGGGACGATCTCGATCTCGCGCGGGATCATGAAGGGTGCGAGCTGTTGCGACGCAGTGCTCAATGCAGCGCCGACATCGATCGGTTCGCCGCGCCCCACCGCGACCGCATGGACCCGCTGTCCGATGACCGCGTCGGGCAGGCCGATGACGGCGATCTGCCGGAACTGGCCGGTCGCCATCAGCACCTCCTCGACTTCGGTCGGGCTGATGCGATAGCCGGACGATTTGATCATGGCGTCGTCACGGCCGACGAAATAGAAGAAGCCGTCTTCGTCCTGCGTGACCAGATCGCCGGACCAGCAGACAATATCGGCGCCGCAAGCGTCCGGGATCAGCGGATTGCGGCGCAGCACGCGCGCGGTGTCCTCGGGGCGTTTCCAATAGCCGAGCGAGACGGTGGGGCCGCGATGCACAAGGATACCTGGTTCGCCCGGCGCGGCGCGCCGTCCGTCCGCGGTCACGGCGAAAACCTCGCATTCGGGAATGGCTTTGCCGATCGATGTCGGACGGCGGTCGATTTCGTCGGGTGGAAGATAGGTCGAGCGGAAAGCCTCGGTCAGCCCATACATCAGGAAGATGCGGGTATCGGGCAGGAGTTGGCGCAGACGCGCGGTGGTGGCCGACGGCACTGCGCCGCCGGAATTGGTGATGTAGCGCAGCGTCGGAAGCTTGGTTCTTGGCAGGAGCGGGGCGGCGCGCGTCAGGATCGACCAGACCGTCGGTACGCCGGCAAGCCCGGTGCAGGCATGGTCGCGGATCGCGCGAACGATCTCGTCGCCGAACCGGAAGGTCAGCAGGACCAAAGCGGCGCGCTGTTCGATTGCGGTCAGAAGCTGGTTCAGCCCGTAATCAAAACTGAGCGGCAGAATTGAGAGTATCCGGTCTTCACGGGTGATGCCGAGATAGCGGCGCACGATGCGCGTACCTGCAAGCAGGTTGCGGTGGCTCAGCATCACGCCCTTGGGCTGACCGGTTGAGCCGGACGTATACAGGATTGCGGCGAGGTCTTCGCCAATCGCCGGCGAGGGCGGAAGGGGGTTGTCGCGCGCCGCCGGCAGGGCTGAAACATCGACAATCTGAAGCCCGGACAGATCCGCCAGGGCCGCGCCGTGACTCGCGGCGAGTGCGGCATCGGTGAGCATGATGCGCGCTTCGCAATCGGCAACGATATGGCGGACCTGCCGCGGCTTGAGCAGCGGATTGACGGGGACGACCACCCCGCCGGCCCGGCTGATTGCAAAGATCGCGGCACATTCCTCGATCGATTTTGGCAGCAGGATCGCGACGCGGTCGCTGCGGCGCAATCCGGCCGTGTGCAACGCCGAGGCGTAGCCGCGAACCAGCGTGCGAAAGTCGGCGTAATTGAGCGAACGCTTGTCGTGGATCAACGCGAGCCGGGTCGCGTCGTCATCCTCGCCAAGCAGATCGTGCAGCAGGAGCGGTGTTTCGGTCACGTCCGCTTGCGCTCCACAAACGCAATGAGCCGGCCGAATGTCTCGAAATTGTCCGGATCGAAGTCGTCATCGGACACCTCAATTCCGAATTGTTCGGTCAGGAAGGCAGTCAGGTCGAGGATGCCAAGCGAATCGATCGCCCCGCCGGCAAGGAGCACCGTCGCATCGTCGATCGGCTGGCCGGCGAAGGCCGGAAATCTCTGCTTGAGAAAGTCCGCGACAATCGACCTGACATCTGTTGGTTGTGGCGACAGCACATGAGCCCCCGGTGTTGCTTCGTGAATCAAATCTGCAGAAAGACGAATTCCGAATAGGCGAAGTCGCAGGGCCTCGGTGTGGCGGGGCCTTTGTAGAAGGTCGGTGTGGGGCGGCGCATGAAAACTGTGCCCCGAATACGGTCGGAGCGGTCGGCGTTGACGGCCAGAACCAGGATGCGCTCGCGCAAGAGGAAGCGCGCGATCGCCGGCATGTGGTCGAACAGCGCCCTGCGATCGCCGGCGAAAATCGCCCGCGCCATACCGAGGCCGCGACCGGCCTTTCGCGAAAAGATCAGGGGATGCAGCGCCGCGCCATCCCACAATCCACAGACGATGCAATCGAGCGCCGCATGCTCCTCCAGCATCTTTCGGGTCGGGGCGTCGCAGGCGTCCGCCGGCAGATCGGCCAGCGGGATGACATGCGCATCCCGCGCGGACCTGATCGCCAACAGCGGAAGCGGGACGATCATCGTGCCGCCCGTGAGTTCCCGGAAGCCGAGGCGGCCGATCACCTCGCAGACTGCGGGGGTCGGCGTGAGGTCGGTAAACAGAGTGGCCTCGCAGGCGACCGCGGTCTGCAGCATACGGGCTGCCCGCCAGCGGTGTTTGGGCTCCACATACCAGCTCGACAGATTGACGACACGCTGCGTATCCAGGGCTCCTCGCCGCGTGCTCGGAATCGTCAGTATGACGCCAACAGGGCGTCCTCCGTCTTCCAACAGAAATCCGGCGCGCGCCGACGGGTCCGCGGCGCCGCACCGGCGCAGACGTGCGAGGGCGGCCGCCCATCGCTGCGCCCCGAATGCCGGGAACCCGCGTACGAGGATCGGCAGGGCTTCGTCCAACGATTGAAATCCGATCGGGCGCAGCATGCCTGGTGGTCCGGACCTGCGGATAAAGCCGGTGTTCTGCGCCGTCAGGATGGAAAAAAGCCTAAAAAATGCGTGCAGCGCGACAGTCTGCCGCAATCCCGCTGCCGGGCGGGCCTGCTGCGCCGGCTTCCGTTCAACTATTTGGTGTGCGTAACTCTGTTGCGGCGCAATATGGACTGGTTCAAACTTCCATCAGGACCAAGCCGGAGGCCCCAGACGATGACAGCCGCCCCCAAGCTCCAGATGGTTAAGAAACTTTACGCGGTCGGAGAAATTCCCCCGCTCGGGCATGTGCCGGACGAGATGAATGCCTGGGCGATCCGGCAGGAGCGGCACGGCCCGCCGGAACAGTCCATGCAGATCGAGGTGCTGCCAACCTGGCCGATCGGCGAGAACGACGTGCTGGTGCTCGTGATGGCGGCGGGCGTGAATTACAACGGCATCTGGGCGGGGCTCGGCCAGCCGATTTCGCCGTTCAATGTCCACAAGCATCCTTATCACATCGCAGGCTCGGATGCGTCGGGCGTGATCTGGGCGGTCGGCTCCAAGGTCAAGCGCTGGAAGGTTGGCGACGAAGTCATCGTCCATTGCAATCAGGACGACGGCGACGACGAGGAGTGCAACGGCGGCGATCCGATGTTCTCCACCTCGCAGCGCATCTGGGGCTACGAGACGCCGGACGGCTCCTTCGCGCAATTCTGCAGGGTGCAGTCGCGGCAGTTGATGCAGAAGCCCTCCCATCTCACCTGGGAAGAAGCGGCCTGTTACACGCTCACGCTCGCCACCGCTTATCGTATGCTGTTCGGTCATCCGCCGCACACCCTGAAGCCCGGCGACAATGTGCTGGTCTGGGGCGCGTCGGGCGGCCTCGGCGTGTTCGGCGTGCAGCTCTGCGCAGCGTCCGGAGCGAATGCGATTGGCGTGATCTCGGACGAGAGCAAGCGCGATTATGTGCTGGGGCTCGGCGCCAAGGGCGTCATCAACCGCAAGGATTTCAGTTGCTGGGGTCAGATGCCGACCGTCAACACGCCCGAATATAACGAGTGGGTGAAGGAGGCGCGCAAGTTCGGCAAGGCGATCTGGGACATCACCGGCAAGCGGGACGTCGACATCGTTTTCGAACATCCGGGCGAGGCGACGTTTCCGGTCTCGTGCCTTGTCGTGAAGCGCGGCGGCATGGTGGTGTTCTGCGCCGGCACGTCCGGGTTCAACATCACCTTCGATGCGCGCTATGTCTGGATGCGGCAGAAGCGCATTCAGGGGTCTCACTTTGCGCATTTGAAGCAGGCGAGCTCGGCCAACCAGTTCGTGATGGATCGCCGCATCGATCCGTGCATGGGCGAAGTCTTTCCGTGGGACAAGATTCCGGCCGCGCATGAGCTGATGTGGAAGAACCAGCACAAGCCCGGCAACATGGCGGTGCTAGTGTCGGCGCCGCGCACGGGTTTGCGTAATCTCGAGGATACGCTGGAAGCGGTGGGCGGGTAGGCGGGTGCGCGTCAATCGCGACCGCATTCAGCACCTGCGGCCGTCTTGGCCGCATTCGCGCGTTGCTTTGCCGCTTTTTTCTCCGCCCGTAATTTGGCGATGATCGCATTCAGATTGCCGCCATAGAGGAAGATCGAGGCGGTGATGTACAAAAACACGAGCGCGATCATCGGCGAGGCAAGGCCGGCATAATAGATCGAGTAGGTGAAGGCGAAGTCGGCGAGATAGCGGCCGAACACCATGCCGCAGACCAGCCACAGGATCAGCGTCGCCAGAATGCCGGGCATGATCTCGCGCCATGAGCGGCGTCCGGCCGGCAGCCATTTATGCACGACGATCAGCGGCACGATCAGGAGCACCGAGGCGACGGTGAGGCGCACCAGGGTGACGACGTCACGAAACGGTTCCAGCGCAGGAAACTTGCGCACCAGCGTCGCCCAGATCAGCGGCGCCAGCAACACCAGGAAAGACAGCGCAAGCATGCCGATGGCGGCGAGGATGACATAGCCGATCGATTCCAGCCGCAGCAGCCACATCGACCGCGTCTCCGCCACCAGATAGGCGCGGTTCAGGCCGATCCGCAGGCTTTCGATCCCGCTCGATGCGAAATACAGCGCCAGCACGACGCCGACCGTCAGCACCTGTCCATGCGCGCCCATCAGCACATTGTGAATTTCGCGCGAGATCGGACCGGCCACTTCCTCCGGCCATGCCTCAAGCAGCAGATTGGCGGCCTCGTCTGCGAGATATTGCGAGCCGAAGACGCCGGCGAGCGCGGTGAGCACCAGAAAGAACGGGAACATCGCCATCAGGCTGGATAGCGCGATGTGGCTGGCAATCGCCCAGCCATCGTCGGCGTTGAATTGCCAGAAGGCATCCATTGCGGCGCGATATGTTTTTTTAAGCAGTCTCAAAAGGCCGGATCCCGGTAGAGGTCGCGCAACAGCGACATAAGCAAAGCCGGCCTCAGCCTCAAGTGCGCTGTTGCCGTCCCGCTCAATCGCGTATCAGGAGAGAGATTAGGCCGCCTGCACTGCGGTCAGGAACTGGCGGACCTGCGCATCGAGCCCCTCGGCCTCAAGCGCCAGCACATCGGCAAGCGCCTTGACGTCGGCCGCGGTCGTGCGCGCTTGCGCAGTGGCCGCGGAAACACGGCTCATCGCTTCCGCGCCGGTGCGGGCCTCGCCCGAGGCGCTGCTGACTCCTTCGGCGATCAGAGAGACCGCGGAATTCTGCTGTTCCACGGTTATCGAAACGGTGGAGGCGATCGCAGACATATCCTCAATGATACCGTTGACCTGATCGATGGCCATGGCCGCATCCGCGGCCGCCGACTGGATCGCACCGATCTGGCCCGCGATCTCTTCTGTGGCGCGGGCGGTCTGATTGGCAAGCGACTTCACCTCCGAGGCGACGACCCCAAAGCCGCGGCCGGCATCGCCTGCGCGCGCCGCCTCGATGGTCGCATTCAACGCGAGCAGATTGGTCTGCGCCGCGATCGACTGGATCAGGCTGATGACCTCGCCGATGCGCGTCGCTGCATTGCCAAGTTCCGCCATGGTGGCGCCGGTGCGGCGCGCTTCGGCGACCGCGCGTCCTGCGACTTGCGTGGATTTCTGCGCCTGACCGGCAATCTGGCCGATCGATGCCGCAAGTTCCTCGACCGAGCTTGCGGCCGCGGTAACGTTGCCCGAGGCAGCGAGCACGCGCTGCTCGGCTGCGCTGGCTTCCGCGGACATGTCGTCGGCCGACGCATTCAGCCTTGTGGATGCGGTCTCGAGGCGGTGCGCCGCGTCGCGAACCCGACCGAGCATGCCGTCGACGGTGCGCTCGAAAGCGGCAATCTGCGCGGCGATGGTCTGGTTGCGCATTTCGCGCGATTTCGCGGTCTCGTTCTGGGCCGAGGCAAGCCGCTCGCGCTCCAGCATGGTGTCGCGGAACACGATCACCGTGCGGGCCATGTCTCCGATCTCATCGCGCGCTTGCGTACCTGGAATGAGCGCTGCGGTGTTGCCCCGCGCAAGCTCAGACATTGCGTGTGCCAGCCCCTGCAGAGGTTGTGTGATGCTCAGTCCGATCATAAGACACAGCGCGAAACCGAGAATAACCGCGGCGAAACCGACCAGCAGAATCAGCGAGCGGGTACGGCTCTGCGCAGCTGACAATTGTGCGGCCGCCAGGTTTGCGCCCGCCATTGCCTTTTCGATGATGCGGTCTGCGGCCGGTCCGAGCTGTTGCGTGTCGAGGTCGATGACCTTCAGGTTCGGCCGCACCTTGTCGGCAAGGGCCGACCAGGCCGAAAACGTGTCGGCGAAGGCCTTCACTCGCTTCTCGATGTCGGCGCGCTGTTCGGGGTCGAGCTGAGAGGCTTCCATGGTATTCGCGAAATTCTGATATTCCGCGAAGAATAACGTATGCGACATGTTAGAGGATCGGATGCGTTGTTCCGCCTCGAAGCGCCGCATCAGCAGCAGCGACACCATAAGCTGCCGTGCTTCGGCGTCGCCGATCAACGCCATGCCCTGATTGATGACGCGCTCGACGGCAATGCCGGTGTCGTGGAGCTGACGCCGCAACCCGTCGCTCTCGGAAAAGCCCAGAGTGCGCTGATCGGCGACAACGTCGGAGAAGCGCCGGCCGATCTCGTTCAGGCGGTCCCGCATGGGGGCGATGCTCTTGCGGTCGGCGGCGCCAAGCGCGTTTTCGATCAGGGCGATTTTTTCGTACGCAACTGCCGTCGCCTTCTCAAAGTCGGTGATCGGCTCCTCGCTGGGCTCGGTGGCAAAATCGCGCACGGCGATCCGCATCTTGTCGATCGCCTCCTTGAGGCTTTGGCTGGCATCGGCTGTGGCGTCGGCGCGCCGGTAGCGCTCGAAGGCGTCCGCGACCGCCTTCTCGCCGGACAGAAAGGACATGCCGTTGGCAGCGAAGCCTGCGACCGGAAGCAGCGCGATGAGAAAAATCCGTGTGCGGACCGATAGCGCGCCGATGAGGCGCGATGGGCGGAAGCGGCCGGGCAGGTCCGGCCGGCGGGCGCTCGAATTGGCAGGTGGTGCGGACGGCATCGGTGCTCCCGGTGTCAGCACCCGGCAGCAAAGCCCGAAATGGTTAAATATCCAGCAACCAAAGGTATGGCAGCGCGCTGTTGGCTTTTGTGCGTTGCACCATTAATCTGCGCTGAACTGTACTGGTTAACAGGGGATTGCCGATGCCAGCCGTGCCGCACCGGTCCGAGAGTTCCGACCCGTTGATCCCCCATGCCGAGGAGGCGGTTTCTGCGATGCAGGCGCTCCTGCAGGACGCGGCGATCGCCGTTCGTAAACGGGTTGCCATCGAGGGCGGCGACACCATGGGCCGGGTGTTCGACCGGGAGCAGCGCGCGACCCATGGGCTCGCCTGGCTTGCCACCTATGTCGAGGCCTTACGCCAGCTCGTGGCCTATGCCGCGCGGATGCAGGCCGAGGGCAAGTTCGGCGAGATCGAGGAGCTTCAGGTCCGCATCGGCCTCGGCGAATATCTCGCACAGATTCTCGGCGGCATCCCCATGAGCCAGGGCGAAACCGTGCGGCTGTCCGATCTCGGGCTGTCACGCGCGGATGTGGCGGCGCGGATGACGCCTGCGGTGGACCACCTGATCGAGACCGGCAATACAGCATCGCGCCGGGCGCGCCTCGTCGAGATCGTCGACCATCACACCGAGCCGACCTACGGCAATGCCGGGCTCGACGAGACGCTGGAAGCGATCCGCGAAGAGATGCGCAAGTTCTCGGCAAGCGAAGTGGTGCCGCATGCGCAACGCTGGCATTTGAAGAACGAATACATTCCGCTCGAGGTCATCGGTCAGATGTCCGAACTGGGTGTATTCGGCTTGACGCTACCGGACGAGTTCGGCGGCATGGGCCTCGGCAAGGAATCCATGTGCGTCGTCTCGGAGGAATTGTCGCGCGGCTATATCGGCGTGGGCTCGCTCGGTACCCGTTCTGAAATCGCGGCGGAACTCATTCTCGGCAGCGGTACAGAGGAACAAAAGCGCAAATGGCTGCCTTTGATCGCGTCGGGCGAAATTCTTCCGACCGCGGTGTTCACCGAGCCGAATACGGGGTCGGACCTCGCCTCGCTCAAGACGCGCGCGGTGCGCGACGGCAATGTTTACAAAATATACGGCAACAAGACCTGGATCACGCACCCGGTGCGCGCCGACCTGATGACGCTCCTGGTACGGACCGACCCGAAAGAAAGCGGCTATCGCGGCCTGTCGATGCTGCTTGCGGAGAAGCCGCGCGGGGACGACAAGAATCCGTTCCCGGCGTCCGGCATGTCGGGCACCGAGATCGAGGTGCTCGGCTATCGCGGCATGAAGGAATACGAGATCGCCTTCGACGGCTTTGAAGTCTCAACCGAAAACCTGCTCGGCGGCATCGAGGGGGCGGGATTCAAGCAGCTCATGCAGACCTTCGAGGCGGCCCGTATCCAGACCGCGGCGCGCGCTATCGGCGTCGCACAGGCGGCGATGGATCAGGGGCTCGCTTATGCGCAGCAGCGGTCACAGTTCGGCCGTCCGATCCTGGAATTCCCGCGGGTCGCCGACAAGATCGCGATGATGGCGGTGGAAATCCTGATCGCGCGCCAGCTCACTTATTTCGCCGCGCGCCAGAAGGATTCCGGCCGCCGCTGCGATCTCGAGGCCGGGATGGCGAAGCTCCTCGCCGCGCGCGTTGCCTGGGCCGCCGCCGACAATGCGGTGCAGATCCACGGCGGCAACGGTTTTGCATTGGAATTCCCGGCCTCGCGCATCCTGTGCGACGCCCGCATCCTCAATATTTTCGAGGGCGCCGCTGAAATCCAGGCGCAGGTGATCGCCAAGCGGCTGCTTGATGGGAGCAACTAGGCGATCCCCGCTTCCTTCCTGACGGTGATGCCGCGGGGACCGGGCTCAAACCAACTCGGGCCCCGCGCGTTGACCTGCCGCAAGGCGTTGCCCATATCCATGCAATGGCATGGGCATCCCAGAAGGAGAGCATGAATGTCAGCGAAATCCGTCAAGATCGATCAGGACGAGTGGGTCATTGTATGCGACGGCAGCAAGGCGCTGTTTTTGCAGAATGCGGGCGACGCCAAATTCCCGAACCTCCAGACCCGCGAAGTGATGGAGCAGACGGTGCCGGCGACCAGCGAACTCGGCACCGACAAGCCCGGCCGCTCGCATTCGTCGGTCGGCCCGGGCCGTTCTGCCGTGCAGCAGACGGATTTCCATACCCAGCAGGAGGAAGAATTCCTGCGCCAGATCATGGCCAAGCTCGATAGTGCTGCGCAGGCCGGGGAGATGAAGTCGATCATCCTGGTCGCCCCGCCCCGCGCCATCGGGGTGCTGCGCCAGTATTATACCCATGCGCTCAAGCAGGCGGTGCGCGAGGAGATACAGAAAGACTATGTAAAGATGCCGGTCTACGAGATCGAGAAGCATCTCGCCGCGTAACGGGCCGATCGCCCTGCCGGACCGGTGGTCGCGCCGCCGGTCCGGTGTTAGAAGGCTCCGATGTCCAACCCGTTCTATAGTCTTATCCCGTTCGCCATTGCCGCGGTAGCGATCGTCCTCGTGTTCGGCCTCGTCAATATGATGCGTGGCGGTTCCCCCTATCTGTCGCAGAAACTGATGCGGCTGCGGGTGCTGTTGCAGGCGATCGCGCTCGTCATCATCATGCTGGCGATCTGGATGATGGGCCGGTGAGGCGCAGATGGTCGTCCTGAACCGCATCTACACACGCACCGGCGACGACGGCACGACATCGCTGGGTTCCGGCGAACGGCGCAAGAAATACGATTTGCGCGTCGATGCCTATGGCACGCTGGACGAGGTCAATGCCGCGCTCGGCATCGTGCGGCTTCATACCGAAGGCGACTCCCGGCTCGATGCCATGCTGGCGCATATCCAGAACGATATTTTCGACGTCGAGGCGGATCTCTGCATTCTCGACGCCACCAAGGGCAAGGGGCCGGGCGGCCTGAAGCTCAACGTCACCGAAAAGCAGGTGCGCTGGATCGAGGAGCAGATCGACACACTGAATGCGGACCTGCCGCCGCTGCGCTCCTTCATCCTGCCGGGCGGCACGCCGGCCGCGGCCTATCTGCATCTGGCGCGAACCATGTGCCGGCGCGCCGAGCGCGTGATGGTGGCGCTGCGCGATCAGCCGGGCGAGGACGTCACACCGGAGGCCATCCAGTACGTCAACCGGCTCTCCGACTTCCTGTTCGTCGCGGGCCGCCATGCCAACGACCGCGGCGTAAAGGATGTCCTCTGGCAGCCCGGACAGAATCGCTGACCGTGTCTGGCGCAGATCGCAGACCCTTGCCCGCCCGGCAAAACCTTACTAACGCTGTGCCAAGGGGCGCGTGGTTCGTCTGCCACACATGCCGTTGACACCTGCGCCGTCCCACTCTTAGGTAGCCGCCTGATTTCGCATCTGCGAAGGCCACAATCATGAAAATTCTCGTGCCCGTCAAACGGGTTATCGATTACAACGTCAAAGTGCGGGTGAAGGCGGACGGCTCCGGTGTCGAGCTCGCCAACGTCAAAATGTCGATGAACCCGTTCGACGAGATCGCGGTCGAAGAGGCGATCCGTCTGAAGGAAGCCGGGAAGGCGACCGAGATCGTCGCCATTTCGATCGGCCCGGCCCAGGCCTCCGAGACCATCCGCACTGCGCTCGCCATGGGCGCCGACCGCGGCATCTTGGTCAAGGTGGACGCGATGCCCGAGCCGCTCGCGGTGGCCAAGATTCTCAAAGGCATCGTCGAGGCCGAGCAACCCGGCCTTGTCATCATGGGCAAGCAGGCGATCGACGACGATTGCAACCAGACCGGCCAGATGCTGGCCGCGCTGCTGAACTGGCCGCAGGGCACCTTCGCCTCCAAGATCGCAATCGAGGATGACGGCATCGCGGTGACACGCGAAGTCGATGGCGGCCTGCAGACCGTGAAGCTGAAGGGTCCGGCCATCGTCACCACGGACCTGCGGCTGAACGAGCCGCGTTATGCCAGCCTGCCGAACATCATGAAGGCGAAGAAGAAGCCGATCGACGAGAAGGCGCCAGGCGATTACGGCGTTGACGTTAAGCCGCGGCTCGAAGTGCTCAAGACCGTGGAACCGGGCGGCCGCAAGGCCGGCGTGAAAGTCGCCTCGGTCGCCGAACTGGTCGATAAACTGAAGAACGAAGCGGGCGTGCTGCAATGACCACCCTTCTGATCGCCGAGCACGACAACGCTCATCTCAAGGACGCGACCGCCAAGGCGATGACTGCCGCCAAGGCGCTGGGCGGCGATGTGCATATTCTGGTCGCCGGCAAGAATGCCAAAGCCGTGGCGGATGCCGCGGCGAAGCTCGACGGCGCGAAGAAGGTGCTGCTCGCGGAGGCCGATGCCTACGCGCATCAGCTCGCCGAGCCGCTGGCCGCCCTGGTGGTCTCGCTCGCCAAGGACTATGACGCGATCGTCGCACCCGCCACCACCACCGGCAAGAACTTCATGCCGCGGGTCGCGGCCCTGCTCGATGTCATGCAGGTTTCCGACATCGTGAAGGTCGAAGCGCCTGATACCTTCGTGCGGCCGATCTATGCCGGCAACGCGATGCAAACGGTGAGGTCCACCGATCCGAAAAAGGTGATCACGGTCCGCACCTCGACCTTCCAGGCGGCGGGCGAGGGCGCTCCGGCCCCGGTCGAGACCGTTGCCGCTGTTGACGATCCCGGCATTTCGACATTCGTCGGGGAGGAATTGTCGAAGTCCGACCGGCCTGAACTGACCTCCGCGAAGATCATCATTTCCGGCGGCCGGGCGATGCAGAACCGCGAGAACTTCACCAAATATATTGAGCCGGTTGCCGACAAGCTTGGCGCGGCGATGGGCGCGTCGCGTGCGGCGGTCGATGCGGGCTATGCTCCGAACGACTGGCAGGTCGGTCAGACCGGCAAGGTGGTGGCGCCGGAGCTTTACATCGCGGTCGGCATTTCCGGCGCGATCCAGCATCTCGCGGGAATGAAGGATTCCAAGGTGATCGTCGCCATTAACAAGGATGAGGAAGCACCAATCTTCCAGGTCGCCGATTACGGCCTCGTCGCCGATCTTTATCAGGCGCTGCCGGAACTCGACGCCGAACTCGGCAAGATCAAGCGCTGAACGCAAGGCTCCCCGGCCGGGGAGGAGTGAAGGACACAATGGCGCAGGACATTCGGGCGCAGGACATTCGCAAGGTCGGGGTGATCGGTGCGGGACAGATGGGCTCCGGGATCGCCCATGTCTGCGCGCTGGCGGGATTCGACGTGAAGCTGCACGACGTTTCCGCAGACCGCGTCAAGCAGGCGCTCGCCACGATCAACGGCAATATGGCGCGGCAGGTGGCCAAGAAGGCAATCACCGAAGAGCAGCGGCAGGCCGGGCTTGCCAAAATCGCGCCGGCCGATGCGATGGATGCGCTGGCGGATGTCGACCTGGTGATCGAGTCCGCGGTCGAAAAGGAAGATATCAAAAAGAAGATCTATGCCGATCTCTGCCCGGTGCTGAGACCGGAGGCGATTCTCGCCACCAATACCTCGTCGCTGTCGATCACGCGGCTCGCGGCAGCGACCGACCGGCCGGAAAAATTCATCGGCATTCATTTCATGAATCCGGTGCCGCTGATGGAGCTCGTGGAGATCATCCGCGGCATCGCCACCGACGACCAGACTTTCGAGACGTCCAAGGCGTTCGTCGGCAAGCTGCACAAGACGGTGGCGATGGCGGAGGATTTTCCCGCCTTCATCGTCAACCGCATCCTGCTGCCGATGATCAACGAGGCGATCTACACGCTCTACGAGGGCGTCGGTACGGTGGAGGCGATCGACACCGCGATGAAGCTCGGCGCGCACCATCCGATGGGACCGCTGGAGCTCGCCGATTTCATCGGGCTCGATACCTGCCTGTCGGTGATGCAGGTGCTGCACGAGGGACTGGCGGACACGAAATATCGCCCGTGCCCGCTCCTCGTAAAATATGTCGAGGCCGGCTGGCTTGGCCGCAAGACGCAGCGCGGCTTCTACGATTATCGCGGCGAGAAGCCGGTCCCGACGCGGTAACTGAGTTCCTTATCCGCGCAGGGGGGAGGCGAGGGACGGTTATCCCGTTCATTGCTGATTTGCGGGATCGCGGCGCTATTTCTTGCGCCGGTAATGCGCGGTCATGAACTTGTGCCATTGGCCGTCCGGGCCAAGCATCTGCGACGACAGAATCCAGTGGTCGTCGCTTTCGACCGTGACGATGTCCTGGTATTTCGCCAGGCCGCCATCGCCCATCATGCTCGGGCCTTCGGCGTCGAGCGTCAGCACCTTGCCGGCTGCATCGAGCGACCCTTCATAGAGCCACAGATGCGTCATCATCGACGCGATGAAGGTGCCGACGAATTTTCCTTTGGCGGGATCGTAGCCGAGCGTGATGATGCTCTTCATCTCGCCGCCGCCGGGCATTTCACCCGAACCTTCATTCAGCGTCCACAGCTCGCCGAGCGAGCGCGTGACGCAATTGCCGGTCGATTTCATCGGCGGCTGGTCGGGGCCCATGATGCATTCGCCCTCGAAGCTCCACTCGCCCACCATCCGCAGCAGCCAGCGATGCTCCTTGGTCGGCTCCGCCATCATCGGGCAGTTGTCCTGATTGGTGTCGGTCTTCTCGGCAACGGACATGGTCTCTCCTCCTTCTCTCTGCTTGAAATAGTTCAGCGCTCGGCGAGCGCCTTGAGGTCCTTCAGGCCGCGCTCCATGTCGGCTCCGATCATCCTGTCGAAGTCCATGAATATGCAGATCACCTTGGATATGAGCGGCATCGGTCCGTGCATTGCCCAGGTCATCTGGGTGGCATTGCCCTGCGGCGCGAATGTATATTCCACGACATTGCTGGCGTTCATCGGCCGCGTCATCGCCAGGTTCAGCGTCACTTTGGACGGCGTTACGGCGGCAACCGTCAGCGAACCCGCCCCGACATCGCCGTTGCCGTCCCAAGAGAGCGTCGCGCCCGGACCGGACGCAGGACCGCTGAAGGTCTTCTTCATGCCTGGGTCTTTCTTCTCATACGGCGACCATTCCGCGCCGCGGCGCAGATCGGTGAGAATGCCGGCCAGCTTCTCCGGGGGCGCATTGATGGTTGCAGAGCGCTCGATCCGGAACGTGTCGGGCTGGCCCACGGCAGCATAGGCGATAACGCCACCGATGCCGAGAGCCGCAACCAACACGACAATGAGCAGGACTTTCAGCATATCGGTACCCCACTATCGGTTCGCGAGAAGGGTATCGAGTTTGTCGAAGGTGCCATCGAACCCTCCGCGCATGGAATCGAACATGCCGACGAAGGTCTCAATCTCGGCGCGCGTTGCATTGATCGGGGTCGAGCGACCGGTTACCAGCGTTGCCCCATTCTTCTCCTCGACGGTAACGGCGTTATGGATCTCGAGCGGGAAGCGGCCTTCGAGCTGCGGAAACGGTGCGCGGGTGAGGCCGCCATTCTCGTCGGAAAAACCGCTGATATATTCCAGCCTATGCGGCTCATCGATCAGGCCGTAGATGAAGCGGCCGTAGATCGGATGGCCGGGCTGGAATTCCATCGCGTAGTGGAACAGTCCGCCCGGACGGAAATCGAGTTTGAGCACGCGGATCGTTGCACCTTTCGGTCCCCACCATCGTGCAAGCTGATCGGCTTGGCTGTAGGCCTCCCAGACCCGTGCGCGCGGCGCTTTCACGATGCGGGTCACGACGAAATCCTGTTCGGTGTCGGTCAGGGTCATGCGAACCAATTTCTCCGGTGAGTGGTCTGCGAACGGGTTTGCTGTGCCCGCCGATGCGGAGGTACGAAATCGACTCGAGCGCTCCCTTCGCGCCGAGCGTGCGGCGGGTGCTCAAAGATCGACGAAGCTCTTGAAGCCGCCCCAGATCATGCGCCGGGTATCGAACGGCATCTTCTTCGGGTCGTTCATCATATCGGTGAGGCGCTTGTCCTTCATCACCTTCTTCATGATGGAATCGCGCTGCTTGCGCGACTTGTAGGTGATCCAGGAGAACACCACGACCTCGCCTTTCTTCAGCTTCACGGCCTGCGGGAACGAGGTCCACTTGCCGGGTTTGACGTCGTCGGCGACGCATTCGTGGTAATCGATCGCGCCGTATTCCTTCCACACCTTGCCGGCGAGCATGGCGATGCGCTCATAGTCCTTCAGTTTTTTCTTCGGCACCGGGATGATGAATCCGTCGACGTAAGGCATGGTCGGTTTTCCTTTCTTGTGTCCGGCGGTGCTTGCCGCTCAGCGTGAATGGCAGCAATCGGCCGCGTTCGGCGGTTCACGCCGTCATCTTGAAGTCGGCAATCTGTGCATTGAGCGCGCGCTTGAAGGCGGGCCGCGCGGTGCAGCGCGCGATATAGGCCGCAAGGCGCTGGTCGCGCGTGACGATATCGGTGTAATCGAGGATTCTCAAGACAGTGGTCATCATCAGATCGCCCGCGGTGAAGCGCTCGCCGTCGAGATAGGGCCTGTCAACGAGCGCGTTTGAGAGCGCGGTGAGGCGCCGCTGCGCGAATTCAACCGCGCCGGGCCGCCGCAGCCTGGCCCATTCCTGATCCGCGTAGAACAGGTCGATCAGGGCGACATTGATGATGAACGGCTCGAGCGAGTTGAGCGCGGCGAACATCCATTGCGTCGCCCGCGCGCGGGCTTGCGGATCCCTCGGCAGCAGCGCTTCGCTCCGTTCGCCGATATGCAGCACGATCGCGCCAGTCTCGAACAGTACGAAGCCGTCGTCCTCAAGAACCGGCACCTGTCCGAACGGCTGCAATGCGCGGTAATCCGGCTTGTCCTGGTCGCCCTGTTCGAGAAGGCGCGTGCGGTAGGGAAGGCCGGCTTCCTCCAGCGCCCAGCGCGCGCGCAGGTCGCGCACCTGGCCGTGAGCGAAATCCGGAACCCACCTGAAGGCGGAAATCGTTATCATCAGGCTTTCCCTTGGGGCGTTTCGATGCGCTTGGATTTTTGCAAAGGTGCGTCACGCCGATCAGCGGGCGACAGGCGTCATCCAGCCGATGCCGGCGCCGCCCGGCTCGCGCAGGATGGCGATGCGCCCCGACATCGGGCACATCGAAGATCGGACGCATCAGCGTCGCACCGGCGCTGACCGCCTTTTCGACGCGTGCGTCAACATCGTCGACAGCAAGATAGGACATCCAGCCCTCCGGTACGTCGTCAAAATCCGGCGAGGCCAGTTCGAACATGCCAGCCACCGGATGGTCTTTCATGAACGCGCACCAATAAGTGCGGCCGCCTTCATGGACCATCGGCATGCCCTCGAACCGCCAGCCGATGGTTTCGGCATAGAACTGCTTCGCGTGCGCGACATCGCGCGTCAGCAACTCGTTCCAGTGAAAAGTGCCGTGTGCGGACATCGTGCGCTCCGTGCGATCGGGGTCGATTCAGGCCGCTTGCGCCTGTGCTTCAGCCCAAAAGCGTTTCCAGCTTGTCGAGCGAGCCGGTCCAGCCGCGGCTGTGACCGTCGCGCGCCGCCTCGTCGGCGAATTTCTCGTGATGCAAGGTCAGAATCGAGCCGTCGCCGTCGCGCTTGATGGTGATGGTGACGAACGACTCGCGCTCCTTCATGGTGTGCCAGGCCCAGGTGAAGGCGAGCTTCTCGTTCGGAACCACCTCGCGATAGACGCCGCCGACCTGATGGTATTCGCCGTCCTCGGTGTGGAAGCCGATGTCGAAGCGGCCGCCGACGCGCAGGTCGATCTCAGCCTTGGTCACCGGACCGGAATCCGGCCCGAACCATTTCACGATTTTTTCGGGGTCGGTCCAGGCGGCGTAGACCTTTTCCGCCGGCGCATTGAAACGACGTTTGAGGGTGAGGCTTGGCTTTTGGACGATGTCGGCGCGGGCGAGGGACATGATGTTTCCTCCACAAAGGCAGCAAGGCGATCGAGCTGTTTCGACCAGAACTGCGCATACCGGTTCAGCCACAGCATGGCGTCCTCCATGGGCGCGGCCGTCAGTTCGCAGGACACGACCCGGCCCGTTTTCGAGCGGCGGATCAGCTTGGCGCTCTCAAGCACGTCGAGATGCTTGATGACGGCAGGCAGCGACACAGCAAACGGTTTGGCGATATCGCTGACCGACATGCCGTCCTGTTCCGCGAGCCGCGCGAGGATCGCACGCCGCGTCGGGTCGGACAGGGCCGCGAAGGTCGCGTCGAGGCTGTCATGTCGATAGTAAACCATATGGTTAAGTGTTAACCCGCCACGGCGCCGCGTCAAGTGCGAATTCCAGAAATTTCCGGGTGCCCGGGGGCGCCTGCGACCGGTGGTCGCGTTAACCCGGCGTTAGGCGCTTCGTAACCGCTTTGCGCGATATTCGGCGGCGGAGCGCAGCATGTCAGTCGGCGGCATCAAGAAGATGAACTGGACGCGGACCCAGTCCGCATACGAGAACATGACTGCGTGGCGCGAGAAGCGAAAGGCGTTCCAGCAGAAATACGAAGCCAATATGCAGAACGCCATCGCCTCGCTGCAGACCGCGTGGGCCGATGTCGGCTACAATATCGGCGAGATTGCTGCGAACAAGGCGCTGAAGCGGATAGCCGACGAGGCCCAGGCCAAACGCGACAAGGCGCTTGCGCAACTGGCGGCCCAGGACAATCTGGTCACGGCGCCAAAGGAATCGTCCTTCAGCTATTCGGACTCGGTCACTGTGGGCGGCGGCGCCACGATCAATCTTTCCGCCAACACGATCACCCATAGCGACGGCACGGTGGTCGATCTGAAGACCGGCGTCCGGGTCAACGTGACAGTGTAACGGTCATGGATGTCGGAGCTCTGGCGGCCGCGTTCGCGGGCGCATCGACCGCGAGGCTGCAAATGGCGGCCGCCGCAAAGATCATGAAGATGAATGCCGATGCGGCGGCGTCGGTGGCTCAGGTGCTCGAGACCGCACAGGACAACATGAAGGCGCTGGTCGCCGAAGGCATCGGCGGCAATCTCGATATTTCGGTTTAGGCGACCGCCCGGTCGGCCGTTACGACGACCGCCCCAGCGCCGCCTCGATGAACTTCACCGCATCCGGGCTCGCCCATTCGGCGGGACCGGCCAGCGTCGCGACCTCGCAGCCATTCTTGTCGATCAGGATCGTGGTCGGCATGCCGAAGGCGCGGCCCTTTTCCTTCAGCTCCTGGAAGATCCGGGCGCTGTTGTCGGCGTAATAGCCGAGCGCCCTGATGCCATTTTCGGTCAGCCAGGCCTTGGCCTTTTCCGGATTGCGGGTGTCGATATTGACCGCCACGACCTCGAATTCCGGTCCACCGAGCTTCACCTGCAATTCGTCCAGCGCCGGCATCTCCTTCTTGCAGGGCGCGCACCAGGTGGCCCAGAGGTTCAGCAGCACGGTCCTGCCCTTCCAGTCGGCGAGCGTGTGTTCCTTGCCGGCGTCATCGCGGAAAGCGATCATGGAGAGCGGAATCGGGCTTTTCGCGGGGGCGAGTGCCGCGACCTCGCCCCTTGCAAGCGGCTGCAGGGTCTGGGCGAGCTGCGCCGCCGGGCGGCAGGCTTCCGGCACGGCCGATTTGCGCACCAGCGCGCCCATCCCGTATATCCCCGTCAGCGCCACGGCCACTCCCGCAAGCCCGCCGAGAATCATCACCAGCAGACGCCTTTTTGCGAAATCGGGGCTATCGGACGGCATGGTTCGGAACACTCTTTCGGAACACTCTTCAGGTCACGTCAGGTCACGGTCATGAGCAACAAGATGTGGGGCGGACGGTTCTCGTCGAGCCCCGATGCGATCATGGAGGCGATCAACGCCTCGATCGACGTCGACCGGCACCTCTACCGCCAGGACATCGCTGCGAGCAAGGCCCATGCGGCAATGTTGGCCGAGCAAGGCATCATCGCGGCGGAGGACGCAACCAAGATCGCGTCCGGGCTGGACACGATTTTGTCAGAGATCGAGGCCGGCAATTTTAACTTCCAGCGCGCGCTGGAAGACGTGCACATGAATGTGGAATCGCGGCTCGCGGAATTGATCGGCCCGGCGGCCGGACGGCTGCACACCGCGCGCTCCCGAAACGACCAGGTCGCCACCGATTTCAAACTCTGGGTCCGCGACACCATCGACGCACTCGATGCGGCGCTGGCCGATTTTCAGACGGCGCTGGCCGAGCGCGCCTTCGAGCATGCCGGAACCGTGATGCCGGGCCTCACCCATCTACAGACCGCTCAGCCCGTGACGTTTGGACACCATCTGCTCGCGTTCGTGGAGATGGCCGATCGCGATCGCGGCCGCTTCAAGGATGCCCGCAAGCGGCTGAACGAATCCCCGCTTGGTTCGGCGGCGCTCGCAGGGACATCGTTTCCGCTCGACCGCGAGAGGACCGCAAAGGCGCTCGGCTTCGACCGGCCGACGGCGAATTCGCTCGATGCCGTGTCCGACCGCGATTTTGTGATGGAGACGCTTGCCGCGGCCACCATCTGCGCCGTGCATCTGTCACGTCTTGCCGAGGAAATCGTGATCTGGACCTCGCCGCTGACCGGGCTGATGCGGCTGTCCGACAAATTCACCACCGGCTCCTCGATCATGCCGCAGAAGCGAAACCCCGATGCGGCGGAACTGGTGCGCGCGAAAGCCGCACGGATCGCCGCAGCGTTCCAGGCCATCGTGGTGGTCATGAAGGGATTGCCGCTCGCCTATCAGAAGGACATGCAGGAGGACAAGGAAGGCGCCATGGACGCACTCGGTGCGCTGTCTCTCTGCATCGCGGCGATGACCGGCATGGTGCGCGACATCGAGCCCGACGTCGCGCGCATGAAGAAGGCGGCGGGCGAGGGCTATGCCACAGCGACCGATCTCGCCGACTGGCTGGTGCGCGCGTTGAATATCCCGTTCCGGCAGGCCCATCACATCACTGGCAGCATCGTGGCGCTGGCGGCGAAGGATGGATTGCCGCTGCACCGGGTACCGCTCGCCGCGATGCAGTCGATTGAGCCGCGCATCAGCGAGGATGTGTTCAAGGTGCTGTCGGTCGAGCGCTCGGTGCAGAGCCGGGTGAGCTATGGCGGCACCGCGCCGAAAAATGTGAGGCTTCAGGCCAAGCGCTGGCTGAAGCGGCTGGGCAGGGATGCACAGTGAGGTTTTTCGGCCGCAGCCCGGAATTTTTGGCGGGAAAGCCCGGCGATCGGGGATTTCGCCATCTTCGGGGCGTCTGATATGGTCCGCGCCGTTCGGGGGAGCCCGTTTTTCGTGATCCGTGGATTGACTGCCGTATCTTACCGCCTGGCAGCGGTTGTTATCCTTGCCGCTGCGCTGGGCCTTTCGGCCTGCGGCCGCAAAGGCGCGCTCGATGCGCCGCCGGGCGGACTTGCTGCGAACCCCACCGGTTCGCTCGACGAAGAGACCGAAGAGGGCGGCACGGTGGTGCGCCGCGGTTCGGCGCGCGGCTTGCCAATCATCCGGGGACCGGACCGGCCGATCCCGCTCGACGTTCTGTTAAACTAGCTGGCGCCATGCACCATTTCGCCTATCGCAACGGCGGGCTGCACGCCGAGGCGGTAGACCTTGCCGCCCTCGCCGAGGCCGTCGGCACGCCATTCTATTGCTATTCGACCGCGACGCTGGAGCGGCATTACCGGGTTTTTGCCGATGCCTTCGCCGATGTGCCGTCGCTGGTCTGCTACGCGGTCAAGGCCAATTCCAACCAGGCGGTGATCGCAACGCTGGCGCGTCTCGGCGCCGGCGCCGATGTGGTATCGGGCGGCGAGCTCAAGCGCGCTTTGGCAGCCGGCATCCCGCCGGAGAAAATCATGTTTTCCGGTATCGGCAAGACCGCAGCCGAACTCGCCGCTGCCGTCGATGCCGGCATCCTCTGTGTCAACGTGGAATCCGAGCCGGAGCTGCAACTGCTGTCGCAGGTCGCGAGCGGCAAGGGCGCAAGCGTCGACATTTCGATCCGGGTCAATCCCGACGTCGACGCAAAGACTCATGCCAAGATCGCGACCGGCAAGGCCGAGAACAAGTTCGGCATCCCGATCAGCCGTGCCCGCGAGGTCTATCGTCATGCCGCGGATCTGCCCGGCATTCGCGTGGCGGGGGTCGACATGCATATCGGCAGCCAGATCACGGAATTGTCGCCCTTCGCCGATGCCTTCGCGCTGCTGTCCGATTTCGTGCGGCAATTGCGTGCTGACGGGCACACCATTGCCCATGTCGATCTCGGCGGTGGTCTTGGCATTCCCTATCGCGAGGGCGGGGAGACGCCGCCCGATCCCGCAGCCTATGCGAAAGTGGTCAAGGACGCGACGCGCGGGCTCGATTGCAAGCTGATCTTTGAGCCCGGCCGGCTGATCGTCGGCAATGCCGGCATCCTGGTGACCCGCGTGATCTACGTGAAGCACGGCGAGGCCAAGACTTTCGTTATCGTCGATGCGGCGATGAACGATCTGATCCGCCCGACGTTGTACGAAGCCCATCACGATGTCATCCCGGTGCGGCCGCTCCCCGGTGCGCCCTGGATCCGCGCCGATGTGGTCGGCCCGGTCTGCGAGACCGGCGACTATCTCGCGCTCAATCGCGATCTGCCGGAACCCAAGGCCGGCGACCTGCTTGCCGTGATGACCGCCGGCGCGTACGGCGCGGTTCAGGCCGGAACCTACAATACCCGTCCGCTGATCCCGGAGGTGCTGGTCCGGGGAGACGCCTGGTCGCTGGTCCGGCCGCGCCTCGAAGCCGACGCATTGATCGGGCTCGATCGGTCGCCGCCCTGGCTCCAGGCGGAGCCGAAGTAACGGCAGGCCAAGCAGGCGACGATGGCCTGCTCCTTGCTTCGTACTTCCTGGTTTCGTGACTAGGTAGCCGGCGTTTCGTGACTAGGTAGCCGGCAGAGGCGTGATAAGCTTAAACGACCGCAGATTCCCAAAGGAACAGGCCGTTGACCGAAAAGCCGACGCAGGGTTCTGATTACACGGCGCTTTCGTCCCAGCGCGAGGCGGACCGGTTGTTGACGCGGGGTGTTGCTCGCGCCCGCCTATCGCTGTTGTGGGAGCAGGTCTGGCCGCCACTCGCGGCTTTTCTGACAGTCTGCGGCCTGTTTCTGGCGCTTTCCTGGCTTGGCCTGTGGCTGTGGCTGCCGCCGCTGGCGCGAGCCATCGGCGTCGCCATTTTCGGGCTCCTGGCGCTTGCAGCGCTTTCGCCGCTGATTTTTGTGCGAATCCCCACTTTGGCCGACGGCCTGCAGCGCCTCGACCGCCGCAGCGGCCTGCCGCACCGGCCCGCAGTCGCCATGACAGATCGTCTGGCGGCCTCCTCCAGCGACCCGTTGACCCAGGCGCTGTGGCGCGCGCATGTCGAGCGCGCGCTTGCCGCGGCGCGGCAGCTGCGCGCCGGATGGCCGATGCCGAAGCTCTCGGCCCGCGATCCGGTCGCCGTCCGGGCGCTGGTGCTGCTGGCGTGTGTCGCTACTTTCTTTGCCGCGGGGGGCGATCGCGATCGTCGGGTCGCTGCGGCCTTCAACTGGTACGGTGCGGTGACACCGCCGAATTACCGGGTCGATGCCTGGGTGGCGCCGCCGCCTTATACGCAGCGCCCACCGGTCATCTTGCCGGGATTACGGCGGGGCGAGCCGGTGCGGGCCGCCCAGCCGGTCACCGTTCCGGCAAACTCGATCCTGGTTATCAGGGTCAGCGGAGCCAGCGGACTCAATGTGACCGCGAATGGCGGCGTCAAAGTTGAGGACAAGGGCGAGGCTCAGGCTCACGCCCAGCCGGCAGCGGCCGGCACTGAGGAATTCCGCTATGTGATCGCCGAACAGGGCGAGGTGACGTTGCGCGGTATTGGCGATCCTGTGACCTGGACTTTTGTCGCCGTGCCCGACCGCGCGCCCAGCATCGCGCTTACTAGGGATCCGGAGCCGCAAGCGCGCGGTTCGCTCATGCTGAATTACCGGGTCGAGGACGATTATGGCGTGGTGGATGCGCGCGCCCTGTTCGCACTGAAGCCGCAGAAATTTGACTCGTTTGGCGTCAAACCCGGCGGCTTCAAGCCGGCGCGTCCCTTGTTTGATGCGCCCGACATGCCGCTGACGCTGCCGCAGGCCCGTACCCGAAGCGGCATCGGACAGACGCTTCGCGATCTGTCCGGCCATCCCTGGGCGGGCGCCGAGGTGGCGCTGACATTGCGGGCGATGGACGAGGGAGGCAACGAGGGACGGTCCGAGCCTTTCGACATGCGGCTTCCGGAACGGGTTTTCACCAAGCCGATGGCGCGCGCGCTGATCGAGCAGCGGCGAACGCTCGCGCTCGACGCCGAAGCCAAGCCCCATGTGCTGACCGCGCTCGATGCGCTCGCGATGGCGCCCGAAGTGTTCAAGATCGAGGCGTCAGTCTATCTCGGTTTGCGCTCGATCTACTGGCAGCTGACGCGCGCCAAGTCCGACGATTCACTGCGCGAGGTTGTGGCGCGTCTGTGGGACATGGCGACGAAGATCGAGGACGGCAATATCTCCGATGTCGAGGCCGCATTGCGAGCAGCGCAGGAGGCATTGCGTGAGGCGCTGGAACGCGGCGCGAGCGACGAAGAAATAAAGAAGCTGACCGACGACCTGCGCGCCGCCCTCGATAGATTCCTGCAGGCGCTCGCCGAGGAGATGCGCAAGAATCCGCAGCAGCAGATGGCGCGTCCGATGGACCCGAATGCGCGCCAGCTGCGCTCGCAGGATCTGAAAAATATGCTCGACCGGATCGAGCAATTGTCCCGGTCCGGCGCCAAAGACGCCGCGCAGCGGCTGCTGCAGGAATTGCAGCAGATGCTCGAAAATCTGCAGATGGCGCGTCCGGGCCAGCAGGGCGATCAGGATTCCGACGACATGATGTCGGCGCTGGATGAACTCGGCAACATGATCCGCGAACAGCAGCAATTGCGCGACCGGACCTTCCGGCAGGGTCAGGATCAGCGCCGCGACCGCCAGCGCGGCCAGCAGGGCCAGCAGCAGAACCAGCAGGGCATGGGCGAGTTGCGTCAGAACCAGCAGGCGCTGCGCGAGCAGCTGCAGAAATTGCTGGAGCAATTGCGTCAGCGCGGCATGGGCCAGCAGGGCGAACAGGGCCAGAACGGGATGGATCAGCTCGGCAAGGCCGGTGAGGCCATGGGCGAGGCTGAAGGCCAGCTTGGCGACGGCGACTCGGAGGGTGCGGTAGGATCGCAGGGCCGCGCGCTGGAGGCGCTGCGGCGCGGCGCTCAAGGTATGGCGCAGGCCATGCAGCAGCCTGGCATGGGGCCAGGGCCGGGCCAGCCGGGACGCCAGGGTCCGGCGCGGGCCCAGCAGGACACCGATCCGCTCGGGCGGCCGCTACGCCAGGGCCGCGATTACAGCGACGATCAAACCGTCAAGGTGCCGGGCGAGATCGACATTCAGCGCGCCCGCCGCATCCTCGATGAACTGCGCCGCCGCTTTGCCGATCCGATGCGGCCGCAGCTTGAGCTGGATTACATCGAGCGTCTGCTGAAGGGGTTCTGAGCGTTTTCTTGGCCTTCTGCAGAGCAGCAGCCGTCGCGCATGCCGGCAATCTTGTGTCAATGCATCTGCGGTACCGCGAGCGCGTCCCGCACCGCGCCGCAGATCGTCGCCAGCGTGAACGGTTTCTGGATGACGTCGCGGATGAGAAGTTCGAGGCCGTAGGCGCGTTCGCGCTGGTCGGCATAGCCGGTCATTAACAGGATCGGCAACGCCGGATAATCGCGGCTGGCGGCGAGTGCGAGGGCGATGCCGTCCATGATCGGCATCTTGATGTCGGTGAGCAGCAGGTCGTAGCGGCCCTCATCGCGCAGCAAGGCGTCGAGCGCCGCCGCACCGTCGCAATTGGCCACGACCTCATGCCCGTCCTGAATGAGCGCGCGCGCCACCAGGTCGCGCAGTGATTCTTCGTCTTCCGCGAGCAGGATGCGGGCCATTCTTCCCTCACATGAATCCGGCTTGGGCGTCGCGCCGGTTGAAAAATCGGACAGTGATGCCGCTGGCTTCTGCCGGCGGCGAAGCCAGCCGCGAGCGGAACGGCAATGTCTCGCCAGGCGGTAGCAGGTTGCGCGCCGGGCGCGCGGTCCAGGCGTAGATTTCCTTGCCACCGGCATCGGTGACGGCGAAGCGCAGCCGCGGAACTTCGGTGTGCCGGCCCGTGGTCCCAACGATGTCGCCTTCGACGATCAAAAGCGGCACGCCGTCCTCGACCTCGCGGGCCGTCCTGATATTTGCGAATGCGAGTCCACGCAGATTGACCGGCAGGCCGATGCTCGCATACAGCGAAGCGGTTTGCGGCAGGTAACGCACGATTTGCTGCCTCGCGGCGACCAGGCACAGCAAAAGGAGGCCCATCGCGCAGATCAGGGCCGGCAGGGTGTGACGCGATAGATTCGCTTTCCCCCGCATGACCTGCTGTTTGGCGGAGCGCCTGGCTGCAAGCTTTTCGACGTTGTTTGGCGAATCCGGTACCGGCGATTCGGCGTCGGCCTGCCCCGGAGCGATCGGAGGGGCGTTTTCGTATGGAACGCTGCCGGCGCCGGGGTCGTGCGGGTCGGCGGACGCTCCGCGATCTGGATCGCCAATGTCGACGACATCGTCGAGCGGCGGGCGGATCTGCGGTACCTCAAAGGCTTCGGGTTCGGCGATGCCCGCGGCCTGCGCCGCAGCCTGGCGCGGCTCCTCGAACCATACATTGTGGCAGCTGACGCAACGGACCTTGCGGCCGTTTTCGCCGACGCTTTCCGGCCTAACCCGGTAGGACGTCGCGCAATGCGGGCAAACTATGAGCATCGCTGATTCGGATCGCCTGGTTTTCCAAGGCGCGACGCTAGCAGCGGTTCGTTAACGGATTGGAAACCATACCGGTCTGTGCTCGACGGGCGTATCTTCGGGGCCGCTGCCCCGCGCGCAGCGGAGCGGCGGTCTTGAATCATCGGAGAGCGGCGTGGTCCGTTTCGAGAATGTCGGATTGCGGTATGGAATGGGCCAGGAAATCCTGCGCGACCTGACCTTCCGCATCGAGCCGAATTCATTCCAGTTCCTGACCGGACCTTCCGGCGCAGGCAAGACCTCCCTGCTCAAGCTGCTGTTCCTGTCGCTCAAGCCGACCCGGGGCCTGATCACGGTGTTCGGGCAGGACACCTCAACGCTCGACAGCGACCGCCTTGCGGCACTGCGCCGCCGGATCGGCATCGTGTTCCAGGATTTCCGTCTGCTCGATCACATGACCACCTACGAGAATGTGGCGCTGCCGTTCCGCATCATGGGGCGCGAGGAGCGAAGCTATCGCCACGAGGTGATTGAGCTTCTGCAGTGGGTCGGCCTTGGCGATCGGATGTTTGCCCTGCCGCCGGTGCTGTCCGGAGGCGAGAAGCAGCGCGCGGCGATCGCGCGCGCGGTGGTGGCACGGCCGCACCTGCTTTTGGCCGACGAGCCGACCGGCAATGTGGATCCGAGCCTTGGCAAACGGCTGCTGCATCTGTTTCAGGAACTGAACCGGTCGGGAACCTCGATCGTGATCGCGACCCACGATATTGCACTGATGGATCAGTTTGACGCCCGTCGCCTGGTGCTGCATGGCGGGCGTCTGCATCTCTACGATTGAGGCCATATGGCACGCGCGCACAAGACCGGCGCAGATCCGGGCCGAGATTCGCCGGCGGCGCCTGGCGTGCCGCTCCCCAGGATGGAATCGCCGATCGTGCCGCATCAGTCGATCGGCGGGCGGGCATTGGTGGCGGTGGTGGCGATCATGACATTCTTGGCATCGCTGACCACCGGCGCCGTCATGCTGGTGCGCATGAACGCCGCCGACTGGCAGACCGAGATTTTGCGCGAAGTCACCATTCAGATCCGACCGGTGCAGGGCCGCGACTTGGAGGCGGCGGTGCGGGAAGCCGTTGCGATCGCCCGAAATTTCAGGGGTGTCTCGGACGTCCGCCCCTATTCGCAGACCGAATCCGCGCGCCTTTTGGAGCCGTGGCTCGGCAGTGCCCTATCGCTCGATGAATTGCCGGTTCCGCGCGTCATCGTGGTCAAGCTCGCCTCCGGCGCCGATTTCGACGCGGCGGCTTTGCGCCAGATTTTGGCCGAGAAAGTCGATGGGGTATCGGTCGACGATCATCGCGGCTGGATCGACCGCATGCGCGCCTTTGCCGATTTCATCATGGTTGGCGGTATCATCGTGCTTGGTCTTGTCATCGCGGTGACGATCCTGTGCGTCAATTTCGCGACCCGCGGCGCCATGGCCGCGAACCGGCCGGTCATCGAGGTGCTGCATTTCATTGGCGCGCAGGACCGCTTCATCGCCGGCCAGTTTCAGCGGCATTTCCTGTGGCTGGGCCTGAAGGGCGGGCTGATCGGCGGCGCCGCCGCGATCCTGCTGTTTGCCCTGTTGCGGCCGTTCGAAGCCATCATTCGCGGCACGGCCGGGGCGGACCAGTTTGCGGCGCTATTCGGCTCGATTTCGCTCGGAACGACCGGCTATCTGGTGATCCTTGTCCAGATCGTGGTGATCGCCGCTGTGGCCTCCGAAGCTTCGCGACGCACCGTCAACCAGACGATTGCGTCGATCTGAGGCTTCACCTTCATCGCGGAGCCCCAATTGGCATTATTCTGGTATGGGGTGGAGACCGATGCCGTCAGCCGAATCACATTCGAGATCTGTGCGAACCCAGTCCCGTCCGGGATGGCTGGTCCGGGCGGCAGGCTGGCTGCTGATTCTTGGGTCGACGGCCTCGCTCCTGTTTGGGGCGGGATTTGCCTGGTTCGTCTACCGGCTGCCCACGTCCGAGGCCGCCTGGTCCGACAAGGCCGACGGGATCGTGGTTCTGACCGGCGGCGCGTCGCGGATTGAGGATGCGATCGATCTTCTGGCGCGGGGCAGCGGCCAGCGCCTCCTGATCTCCGGGGTCAACCCGATGACCAGCGAACGCGAGATTGCGCGGCTGCGTCCCGAGCACGAGACGATCATCGCCTGCTGCGTCGATCTCGATCATGCCGCGGTGAATACCATTACCAACGCCACAGAGACGCGGCGCTGGGTCATGGATCGCGGGTTCAAGTCGCTGATCGTCGTCACCTCGAACTACCATATGCCGCGCGCGATGACCGAATTGTCGAACCAGCTCCCTGAGATCGAACTGATCGAATTCCCGGTGGTCAGCGATCAATTGAAGGCGGGTTGGACGCATGGGCCGACCTTGCGCCTGTTGTTCACCGAATATGTGAAGTATGTCGCCGCCCTGGCGCGCATCCATATGCCGCTATTCGAGCGGTTTATTGCGTGACCCATCCCGGACTGTGCTTGTGATCATTCTCCGCTCCGTTCTCTTCAACGCGCTCTTCTACCTGGTGCTGTTCGCTTATTTTGTCGCGGCGCTGCCGACGCTCGTCCTGCCGCGCCGCGCTTTGCTCACGATGGTGCGGAGCTGGAGCCGGGTGAACCTCTTTCTGCTCAAGGCGGTCTGCAATATCGGCTGCGAATTCCGCGGTCTTGAGAATATCCCGCAAGGCGCGGCGCTGATTGCGTCCAAGCACCAGTCGATGTGGGAGACTTTCGCGCTGATCACCGTGTTGAAGGATCCGGCCTATATCCTCAAACGCGAGCTTCTCTGGATTCCATTCTTCGGCTGGTACGCCGCCAAGGCGCAAATGATCCCGGTCGACCGCGGCAAGCGCTCGCAGGCGCTGGCGGCGATGACCGAGCGCGCAAAGAAGGAAACGGCGAGGGGGCGTGAAATTATCATCTTTCCGGAGGGCACGCGGCGCGCGCCCGGCGCCGAGCCGAACTATAAATTCGGCGTCGCCTTTCTCTATACGGAGCTTGGCGTGCCCTGCGTGCCGGTGGCGCTGAATTCGGGCCTGTTCTGGCCGCGCCGCTCCTTCCGGCGCTATCCGGGCGTGGTGCGGGTCGAGTTTCTGCCGCCGATCGAGACAGGGCTCGACCGTCAGACTTTCTACAACCGGCTGCAGGACGCGATCGAGACCAGGACAGCGGAGCTCGTGGCGATGGGAAAGCGCGCGTCGGGCGAATCATCACGCTCCGCTCGTCCCCGTCCCCGTGGAAGCGAAGACCCGGCGCGATGATGGAAACTTGAGCGGCCTATTTTGGCCGGTCTGGATTTCCGCCTTCGCGGGAATGAGCAGTCCCAGGCTCTGCGGAATGTCCCACTCCCTTCAGCCGCTCCGCCAGCGCATGCAACTCCGCATCGCGGCAACCCAGCCGCTCAAGTTCGGCCACCGTGGCCAGTACGTATTCCGGGTTCGGACCCGAGCGTCCATGTCCCTGCCGGATCAGATGCAGCCGCTGATCGAGCGACAGCTTGCCGGCATATTGCGGATGGCCGCGATCGACCACATAGGTCAGCGCCTCGACCCTGCGTTCGGGATTGCCGAGCAACGTGACGTCGCGCAGCACCTCGAGATAGACCGCGGTGGTTTGCTCCCGTTCGCGGAGATAGGCGACGGTCGCCTCGCGATCGGCGGCGGCGACCCGGTAGGCGAGGCCGCGACAGGCCCCGCCGCGATCAAGCCCGAGCACGAGGCCGGGCCTTTCCGGCGTCCCGCGATGAACGAAGGAATAGACACAGAGCGAGCGGTGCAGGCCGGTCACCCGCGCCGGCACCTTCTCGATAAAGGCGAAGCCCGGCCGCCACAGCAGCGAGCCGTAGCCGAACACCCATAAATCTTCAGGGATTTGATCGAGGGTCAGCTTCATTGGCGTGTATAGACTGCAATTAGCACGGCATCTGGAACATCGAAACGCCGTATTCGGCGCCTTTGAGACCGCCTATAAGGGGGCAGGACAAGACTCATGGATGCATATCCCCCGCCGCAGAGGCGCGTCAGTTCGCTCGGATGGCTCGTTCCCGCGCTACTCGTGGTGATTGTTGCGGCCGGCTGGAGCGGATTCTGGTTTTACGCGGCCGACCGCGCCCGCACCACCATTGCCGGCTGGATGGAGCGCGAGGCGCGCAGCGGCCGGGTTTATGCATGCGGCTCTCAGTCGCTGGGCGGCTTTCCGTTCCGGATCGAATTCCGCTGCAACAAGGCGGGTGCGGAACTCGCCAAGACGCAGCCGCCGCTCCAGCTGTCGGCGGCGAATATTCTGGCCGCGGTGCAGGTCTATCAGCCGACGCTGGTGATCGCGGAGATTCAGGCGCCTCTGACGGTCGCCGATCCGGGCCAGCCGCCTGCAATGACGGCGAACTGGTCGCTCGGCCGCGTCAGCCTGCGCGGCACCCCGCGCAATCCGCAGCGCGTCTCCTTCGCCGTCGACAAAATGACGCTCGACCGCAACGGCGCCGCCTCCGGCAAGCCGGAACGGATTTTCTCCGCCGATCAGGCGCAATTGCACGGCCGCATGGCGTCCGGCTCGGCGCAGGACAATCCGGTGATCGATATCGCCGGATCGCTGAAGGCCGCTACCGCGCCGTCCTGGCATCCACTGGCGGCAAAGCCATTCGATTTTGACGGCGATACCCGGCTGGTGGGCTTGCGCAATTTCCAGCCGAAGCCGTGGTCGGCGCGCTTTCGCGAAATCCAGCAGGCCGACGGCCGTATCGAGGTGCGCAATGTGCGCCTGAAACAGGGTGACGCGCTTGCGGTCGCCTCCGGCAGTCTCAAGCTGACGAAGCAGGGCTATCTCGATGGCGACCTGACCGTCACCGCGGTCGGTATCGAGAAAATCCTGCCGGCGCTCGGGGTCGAAGCCCTGGCGCGGCAGGGCGGCAGCCGCAATCAGCGGCTGGGCGCAGCGCTCAATCTGCTCGACCAGATGGCGCCTGGCGCGGTTGCGAGCGCGGTGCAGTTGCTCGGTGAACAGGTGGAGCTGGAGGGCCGCCGCGCCACGAAGATACCGTTACGTTTCAAGGACGGCGTGGCAACGCTCGGCCCGGTCAAGCTCGGCCAGACCCCGCCATTGTTTTAGATTTCGACAGCGGCCTCGTACGCCGTCCATTCCCCCGCACGCAGGAATCCAATGCTTGAGACGATTGAGCCCCGCATTGGCGAGGATGAACGGAGCGTCCGGACAAATCAATCATCGTCCGACGCGTAGGGCCGTGCGATCGGCGCGATTGGCAGCGGCCCATGCGGGCGGCCGAAATCCGGCGCAGCCGAGTCCTGACCGATATTGACGATGCCGCGGCGGATCGCGCGCGTCCGGCTGAAATGCTCGAACAGCGCCTCGCCGTCGCCGCGGCGGATCGCGCGGGTCAGCTTGGAGAGATCCTCGTTGAAGGTGCCGAGCATTTCCAGAACGGCGTCCTTGTTGTGCAGGAATACGTCGCGCCACATCGTCGGATCGGAGGCCGCGATGCGGGTGAAGTCGCGAAAGCCGCCGGCAGAAAATTTCAGCACTTCGGATTCCGTGACGTCGCCGAGTTCATTGGCTGTGCCGACGATGGTGTAGGCGATCAGATGTGGCAGGTGGCTGGTGATGGCGAGCACGAGATCGTGGTGCTCGGGCGTCATCACCGCGACATTGGCGCCGATCTTCTCCCAGAACGCCTGCAGCGTTTCGGTTGCGGCCGGATCGGTGTTCTGGACCGGAGTCAGAATGCACCAGCGATTGACGAACAGCTCCGCAAAGCCGGCATCCGGCCCGGAATTCTCGGTGCCTGCAACCGGATGCGCGGGAATGAAATGCACGCCCTTGGGCACGAACGGGGCCATGTCGCGCGCGACCGAAGCCTTGACCGAGCCGACATCCGACAGGATCGCGCCGGGCTTGAGGCTGGCCGCGATCTCCTCGGCCACCGCGCCGCAGGCGCCAACCGGAACTGCAATCACAACAAGGTCCGCATCCTGCACCGCATCGGCGCTGGTCTCGGCGACGATGTCGGCGAAGCTCGGCCCGATTTCGCGCACCCGTTTTCGCGCCTCGGCCGACGCGTCCGTCACCACGACCGTTTGTGCCGCAGCGGCCGCCTTCGCCGCACGCGCCACCGATCCGCCGATCAGGCCGGCGCCGATGACGGCAAGGCGAGAGATAACGCAAGCTTCGGCCATGGCCGTGACTTACTTGCCCATGAATTCGGCGAGCGTCTTCACCGTCAGCCGGTTGGCGTCCTCGCTGCCGACGGTCATGCGTAACGCATTCGGCAGCTTGTAGGCCCGCACCGCGCGCATGATGACGCCGCGCGAGGTGAGGAGCTTGTCGGCCTCGGCCGCGGTCTTGCCCGGCGTTTCCGGGAAATGCAGCAGGATGAAATTGCCGACGCTCGGTGTCACCCTGATGCCGAGCGTCTCGATCTCTTCGGTGAGCCAGGCCAGCCACTTCTCGTTATGCGCACGCGCCCTCTCGATGTGTGCGCTGTCGTTGATGGAGGCGATGCCCGCCGCAATCGCGGGCGCATTGACGTTGAACGGCCCGCGGATCCGGTTCAGCGCATCGATGATATGCGCAGGTCCATAGATCCAGCCGAGCCGCAAGGCCGCAAGTCCGTGGATTTTCGAGAAGGTGCGCAGCATCACCACGTTCTCGGTGGTGGCGACCAGTTCGATCCCGGCCTCGTAATCGTTGCGCCTGACATATTCGGCATAGGCCGCGTCAAGCACGAGCAGCACATGCGGCGGCAGGCCGGCCTGCAGGCGCTTCACCTCGTCGAACGGGATGTAGGTGCCGGTCGGATTGTTCGGATTGGCGAGAAACACCATCTTGGTCTTCGGCGTCACCGCCTTGAGGATCGCGTCGACATCAGCGGTGAAATTCTTCTCCGCGGCGACGACGGGCTTTGCGCCGGCGCCGAGCGTCGCGATCGGATACATCAGGAAGCCATGCGTGGTGTGGATCGCCTCGTCGCCGTCCTGGAGGTAGCCGCGCGCCAGGAGGTTGATCAGATCGTCGGAGCCCGCGCCGCAGATGATGCGGTCTGGATCGAGGCCATAGGCCTTGCCGATGGCTTCGCGCAAGGCGGTCGCGGCGCCGTCGGGGTAATCCTGAAGCTCGTTGGCGACCGACTTGTAGGCCTCGATGGCCTGTGGGCTCGCGCCGAGCGGGCTTTCGTTCGACGACAGCTTGTAAATCTTCTCGACGCCCGGTGCCG
>NZ_JBKBVB010000228.1:0-2660 GCF_046289595.1 Pseudorhodoplanes sp. | reverse complement strand
AACGCTTGCTCGTGTTCCTTCGAATCCGAAGTCCGCCCAAGAGAAAGCCGCAGAAAAAGGCGGACTTCGGATTCGGGACACTAGCCCATGCTGTCCGACCGCCGCCCGATCCTGCTCGCCAATGCCCGGATCGTCGATCCGTCGCGCGACCTCGATTTCCCCGGCGACGTCTTGATTGCTGACGGTGTCGTCCGCGACGCCAAGCGCGGCATCGGCGCCGCGGGCGTGCCCGAAGGCACCGAAGTCGTCGATTGCCGGGGCCGGATCGTGGCGCCGGGCTTGATCGACATGCGCGCCTTTGTCGGCGAACCTGGTGCGGAATATCGCGACACCCTTGCGACCGCGAGCCAGGCGGCCGCTGCCGGCGGCGTCACCACGATCATCTGCCAGCCCGACACCTCGCCTGCGATCGACGATCCGGCCATCGTCGATTTTATTCTGCGCCGCGCGCGGGATACCGCGATCGTCCATGTGCAGCCGATGGCGGCGCTGACCAAGGGCCTCGAAGGCAGGGAGATGACCGAGATCGGCCTTCTGAAGGCCGCGGGCGCCGTCGCCTTCACCGACGGCGCAAAGAGCGTCACCAATGCGCAGGTGATGCGCCGCGCCATGACATATGCACGCGACTTCGACGCGCTCATCGTGCATCACACCGAAGATCCGGACCTGATCGGCGAAGGCGTCATGAACGAAGGCGAGTTTGCCGCACGCCTCGGTCTCCACGGCATTCCGACAGCGGCCGAAGCGGTGATGCTGGAGCGCGACATGCGCCTCGTCGCGCTCACCGGATGCCGCTATCACGCAGCCTCCGTCACCTGCCGCGACTCGCTCGACATCCTGCGGCGCGCCAAGGATGCTGGCTTGCCGGTCAGCGCGGCGGCCTCGATCAATCACCTGACGCTCAACGAAATCGACATCGGCCCCTACCGCACCTTTTTCAAGCTGACGCCGCCGCTGCGCGCCGAAGACGACCGAGCCGCGTTGGTGCAGGCGGTCGCCGACGGGCTGATCGACATCGTGATGTCGGACCACAATCCGCAGGATGTCGAGACCAAGAGGCTGCCCTTCGCCGAGGCTGCACCCGGCGCGGTCGGTCTGGAGACCATGCTGTCGGCTGGCTTGCGCATGGTCCATGGCGGACACCTCACGCTGACCCAATTGCTGGCCGCGATGTCAACAAGACCGGCCGAATTGCTCGGGCTTCCCGGCGGCTCGTTGCGCAATGGAGCACCAGGCGACGTCATCGTCTTCGATCCGGAAACGTCCTTCGTGCTCGACCCGGCCGACCTCAAGTCGAAATGCAAGAACACGCCGTTCGACGAGGCGCGCCTTGACGGCCGCGTCGTCCGCACCATCGTTGCCGGCCGCACCGCCTACGAGTACGCTTCCGCCTGATCGTTTTTTGCGGGCAACGGGGACGCTTCGGGTATGACGGAGGGGGCTGGCTTGATCGTGCTTCTGCCGATGCTGATCGCGGCGCTGTCGATCGGCTACCTGCTCGGCTCGATCCCGTTCGGGCTCTTGCTCACGCGCCTCACCGGCGGTCCGGATCTGCGCAACATCGGCTCCGGCAATATCGGCGCAACCAATGTGCTGCGCACCGGCAAGAAAGGGCTCGCGGCGGCGACATTGCTGGCCGATATGCTCAAGGGCACGGCAGCGGTCCTGCTCTGCCGGCATCTGTTCGGAACGGAAGCGGCGATCGCGGCGGGGTTCGGCGCATTCATTGGCCATCTGTTTCCGGTCTGGCTGCGCTTCAAGGGCGGCAAGGGCGTCGCGACCTTCATCGGGGTGCTGCTGGCCTTCTCATGGATCGCGGTGCTCATTTTCGCGGCGATCTGGCTCGGGCTCGCGGCGATCACGCGCTACTCGTCGCTATCCGGTATGACCGCGTGCGCCGCATCGCCCGTCATCCTCTGGACGCTGGGCAAGCCACTTGAGGCGGCGCTGTTCTTCGTCATGGCGATCATGGTCGTCGTCATGCACCGTGCCAATATCGCGCGGCTGATCGCGGGCACCGAAACCAGAATCGGACAAACCGCGGTGAAGCCGTGAAGTCTCCGCCAGCGGTCGACGGCGTATCCCTCTCGGATAGTCAGCGGCTCGACTGGCTGCGTCTGATCCGCAGCGAGAATGTCGGGCCGCGCACCTTCCGCACACTGATCAATCATTATGGCGGCGCGCGCGCCGCCATCGAGATGCTGCCCGAGCTGGCGCGGCGCGGCGGGGCGCAGGCGCCTGGCCGCATCTGCTCGGTCCAGGAAGCGGAACGCGAGATCGAGGCGGCGCGGCGCATCGGCGCATCCTTTGTCGCCCTCGGCGAGCCCGGCTATCCGCCGCGCCTGCGCAGGATCGACGACGCGCCGCCCTTGCTCTCGGTACGCGGACGGCTCGCAGCGCTGGCTTCGCCGATGATCGCGATCGTGGGCTCGCGCAACGCATCCGCCGCGGGGGCAAAGTTCGCCGGACGCATCGCGCGTGAATTCGGCGAGGCTGGGTTCGTCACGGCATCCGGCCTCGCACGCGGCATCGATGCGGCTGCGCATCGCGCCAGTCTCGATACCGGAACAATTGCGGTGCTGGCGGGCGGACAGGATCACATCTATCCGCCTGACCATGTGTCTCTGCTCGAGGAACTGCTGGAAGCCGGCGCTGCGATC
>NZ_JBKBVB010000109.1:0-15043 GCF_046289595.1 Pseudorhodoplanes sp. | reverse complement strand
CGACGCCGAGCGCGGCGATCATGATCGCGCGGTGACGATTGCAGCTGGCGAATGGCAATTTTTGCATGGCGCGTAACGCTCCCTTCAAATGTCGATGGCGCGGTTCTTACAACTGGGGCGCTGAATGCACCTTGAGCCGGGCCAGAAAGGTTCGGTTAAGATTGTCGTGCGGCCTCAGCGCTCACGGGCTTGCCAGCACAATTGGCAAAAACGGAATTGCCGTGAATGCCGTCACGCCAGACCGCGCGCCGTCAGCCATTGCCGCGTGATCGACAGCGCCTCGGCGAGCTTGTCGGGCTGGCCGGCATAATAGTGCGTCGCGCCCCTGATGACGTGCATCGTCTTGTCGGTGCTGCCGGCCGCGTTGAAGATCGCTGCCGTATGCGGCTGCGGCACCGCATCGTCGGCGGAATTCTCGATCGCCAAGAGCGGGACCGAAACCTGCGCCGCGCATTTCAAGCCATCGGCACGGCTGTCGTCGATCGACCATTGCGACAGCCAGGAGCGCAACGTGGAAAAGCGCGCCAGCCCGACCGGTCCGGTATTGGCGGTCTCCGGATTGCCAAGATAGCACCAGTTTGGTTTACGGTCGTTTGGATCGAGCGCGGGATCGAGAAAGCGCGGGTCGGCCAGCGTGCGGTGGGTGACGAAGCCGCGCTCCAGTTCTGCGGTGTTGCGCGCCTTCAGCGTCGCCAACGTCCCCTTTACCCAGGCGGTAATCCTGCGCATGCGCGCAAGCTGCGCCGCACGATAGGCTGCGATAAAGTCCGCCGAATAGGGCGGCCGGTTCGGATTGCGCGCGTTGGAGATGTCGAGCGTAGGATCGCGATTGTCCGGATCGTGTTCGTCCGTCACAGACGGATCGAGCATGTCGCGCAGCATGGTCGCGCGCGAAATGTGCGCGGCCTGGACGATGACTGCATCGGCGGGGATCAGGTCCGCGCTCGCAACGCCGACCGGATCGCCCGCCGGCGTCTGCGAGATGGTCGGATGCTCAGCCTGCGACTGGTAGAACAGGGCCAGCGATCCGCCGCCGCTCCAGCCGGCAAGCACGATTTTCTTGTAGCCCCATTGCTCCCTGGCGTGGCGGATATAAGCGCCAAGATCGAGCAGCACCTTTTCAAGGATCAATGCCGTGTCGTTCTTCGCATAGCGGCTTGCCGCGCACAGCACGTGCCACCCGGCTTTCACGGTGGCTTGCGGTACCGGGAGAAGCTGCAAGGTCGAGGCCGGATGCATGAAGATGAGCAGCGTGGAGGAAGGCGCGCCTTTTGGCGTCATCAGCAGGCCCTCGAGATTGACCGCGCCCTGGTTTCCGGAAAAGCCATAGGTTTCGACGAAAGCAGCGTCTTCCTTGTACGTGATGTGCACCCAGCGATAATCGATGTCGTGCTGTGTCATGTTGGCGTTTTAGCTGAGACGCCAAAGCGTGCAACAAGCGCAGCAAGCCTCCGGCGCCCCGCGTTGTTATCGCAGCGCAACAGCCGCTGCGCCTTGAACACCCCATTGCCCTGGTTATGATCCCCAAAACAAATTTTGGGAGGACGGTATGAGACGGCGCGATTTCCTGGGCGTCATGGGTGGAGCGGCAGCCTTGGCCTTGCCGCACCGGGCGCAGGCGCAATCCGTGGCGCAATGGCCGGATCGGCCGGTGCGGCTTCTGGTCACGGTCGGGGCGGGCGGCGCCGCGGACACGCTGTCGCGCAATCTGTCGAACGGCTTTTCGCAATTCGCCAATGGCCAGCCGCTGGTGGTGGAAAACCGGCCGGGCGCGGGCGGCACCATCGCCGCGGCCGCGGTCGCGCGCGAAAAGCCGGACGGCTATAACCTCCTGCTCGCCGAGGTCGGGCCCAATGCGGTCTCGCATATGCTCGGCGCCAAGGCGCCCTACGATCCGCACACCGCGTTCACGCCGATCGTGCATGTCGCCAATCTGCCGGCAGTGGTGCTGATCCGCCCCGATCTTCCCTACAAGACGCTGACGGAATTCATCGCCGCGGCAAAGCAGCAGCCGGGCAAGTTCAACTATGCTTCGGCAGGGCCAGGCAACTGGACGCATCTGTTCATGGCCTATCTCAACAGCCAGGCTGGCATCGAACAGGTCAACGTCGTCTATCGCTCCGGCTCGGAGATGCTGACCGCGCTGTTGCGCGGCGAGGCCGACACCGCCGTCATTACCGTGTCCACCGCGCTCGGCCAGATCAAGGAGGGCAAGATCCGCGCTCTGGCAGGTCTCGCCAACCGTCCGATGCGGCAATTGCCGGACGTGCCGCCGGTCGCCGCAACGCTTCCGGGCTTCGATGTCGCGGTGTGGCACGGCATCGCCGGTCCCGCGGGCATGGACCCGGCGCTGGTGAAGCGCATGAACGGGATTTTCAACCAGGTGATGGAGGTGCCGTCCGTGCGCACTGCCATCACCGAGGCGCAGGCCGCCGATATCATCGGCGGAACGGCGGACCAGTTCGATGCCTTCATCAAGAGCGAATTGAAGCGCTGGCCGGATGTTGTAAAGGCCGCGGGCATCAAGACGGAATAGCTGCCCGCTACAAACCGGACTCGACGGCGCGCAGCAGCCGGTAGCGCATCGCGCCGTCGTTGCCGGACAGCGAGATGACGACGCGCACCCGGCCGCTGCCTTTGGTGTCCGCAAAGCCGGCAAGGGTGCGTACGCCGTCGAGCGTCCCCGACTTGGTCAGGCTGCCGTCCGGACCGCGCAACAGATCGGCATGTGGCGCGAACAGCGCCAGGACTTTGGCAAGGCCGCGGGCGGTGAAGCTGTTTCCCCGACTGATGCCGGAGCCTTCCTCCAGCCTGATATCCGCGGCAAGACCATGCGCGGCGAGCTTTTCGTTCGCCACTTTCAGCGACTTTTCCAGACTGACCGGCCCGCCGAAGCGCCTGGCGCCGATCTCCAGGAAAACCTGATTGGTGATGTAGTTGTTGGAGGCCTTCAGCAGTTCGAACAAAATCTGCGACAGCGGCCGCGATTGTCGATGCGTGTAAATCGGCTTGAGACCTTCGGGCACGGCTCCGATGGTGACCGGGCCCTTCACGCTGCCGCCGGTGCGCTCAATGAATGCGGCGATCAGTTCGCCGGCATATTGCAGGCTCACCGCTGGATCCTGGCTCAGGCTGATGCGGCCGCGGCCTTTGGGACCGCGTGCGCGAAACTCGCTGATGGCAAGCGGAGTGATCGGGGTCTGCTTTTCGCCGGAGCGCACGTCGTTGCCCTTGCGCACCGCATTGATGGTGTTGAAATTCACCGCCAGCGCCGAATTCAGCGCGTCATAGGAGCGCCGCGAATCCTCGACGCCGGGGATGCGAAGGTCGGCGGGATAATAGCTGGCATCGAGCACAATGCCTGTGAGCGGCCTTTTGCCGGTGACCGCGACCAGCTTCTTTGCAAGCTCCGCGAGTTCCTCCGAAATCAGGAACGGATCGCCGCCGCCGCGCACGTAGAGCACGCGCTTGCTATCGAGATAGAAGCGCGTCTCGAAACGGTAGTCGGGACCGAGCGTTTCCATCGCCAGCCAGGCGGTGACGATCTTGGTGACCGAGGCGGGCACGAACGGTTTGTCCGCATTTTGTGCGAGCAGCTCCTTGCCGTCTTTGTCCATGACGAAGACGAGGGCGCGGGGCGCGAGTGCCTTAACGCTTTGTGCCGCGTCGGCTATGGCCGGTGCGGGCAGGATCAGAAGCGCAAGGAGGAGCAGACGGGCGGGCATAGGCGATCCGGAAGGAAGAAGGCCGGGCGATCGAAACGTCGTGTCGTCGGTAGGCTGCCGGTAAGTCCTTTATAGGGCGAACGGCATCGGGCAGCCAAACGCGGTTCGGGACGACGCGAAAGACCTGTGATTGAGGCCTGTCGTCTTGACTTGCCGTCAGTGAATCTCCGGCTCCGGAATGGGGCCGCCCGCGAGCAGAAAGTCGAAATCGCAGCCTTCGTCGGCCTGGCCGATATGCTCGGCGAACATCGCACCATAGCCGCGCGTGTAATGCGGCTTCGGCGGCGTCCAGGCGCTCTTTCGCCGCGCCAGTTCCTCGTCGCTGACATGCAGGTGGATGCGGCGGTTCTTCACATCCACCTCGATCTCGTCGCCGGTCTCGACGAGGGCGAGCGGTCCGCCGACGAAGCTTTCCGGCGCGACATGGAGGATGCAGGCGCCGTAGCTCGTGCCGCTCATGCGCGCATCGGAAATCCGCAGCATGTCGCGCACGCCCTGCTTCACCAGCTTCTTCGGGATCGGCAGCATGCCCCATTCCGGCATGCCCGGCCCGCCCTTGGGTCCGGCATTCTTCAGGACGAGAATGTGATCCGGCGTCACATCGAGGTCGTCGCGCTCCACCTCTCGCGCCATGTGGTTATAGTCTTCGAACGCGATCGCCTTGCCGCGATGCTGGGTCAGCCGCTGGTCGGCAGCGGACGGCTTCATCACGCAGCCGTTCGGCGCGAGATTCCCTTTCAGCACCGCCGTCGCGCCGCCCGCATAGATCGGGTCGGAGAGAGGATGGATCACATCCGGCAGATGCACCTTGGCGCCAGCGATATTGTCGGCCAGCGTCGTTCCCGTCACGGTCATGCAGGACAGGTCGAGCAGGCCCCGCAATTCCGCCATCAGCGCGCGCAAGCCCCCGGCATAGTAGAAATCCTCCATCAGGAATTTGCCGGACGGGGTGATGTTGGCGATCACCGGCACCTCGCGGGAAATCGCATCGAACCGGTCCATGTCGAGCGGGATGCCCGCTCTGCGCGCCATCGCCACCACATGCACGATGGCGTTGGTCGAACCGCCCAGCGCCATATGCACCTTGATGGCGTTGTCGAACGCCGCAGGCGAGAGAATTTTCGCGGGCGTCAGATCATCCCACACCATGTCGACGATGCGCCGGCCCGCCGCCGAGCACATCCGCGGATGGCTGGAATCCGCCGCCGGAATCGACGAGGCACCGGGCAAGGCGAGCCCCATCGCCTCGGCGATGGACATCATGGTCGCGGCGGTGCCCATCACCATGCACGTGCCGAACGAGCGCGCGATACCGCCCTCGATCTGGTTCCAGTCCTCGTCAGTGATGTTGCCTGCGCGCTTCTCGTCCCAGTATTTCCAGACGTCGGACCCCGAGCCGAGTTTCTCGCCGCGCCAGTTGCCGCGCAGCATCGGGCCCGCCGGCACATAGATCGACGGGATGCCCATCGAGATTGCGCCCATGATGAGCGCGGGCGTGGTCTTGTCGCAGCCGCCCATCAGCACCGCGCCGTCGATCGGATGAGAGCGCAGCAATTCCTCGGTCTCCATCGCCAGGAAATTCCGATAGAGCATGGTGGTCGGCTTGATGAAGGGCTCCGACAGCGACATCGCCGGCAACTCGACCGGAAAGCCGCCGGCCTGCCAGACGCCGCGTTTCACATCTTCGGCGCGCGCCCGCAGATGCGCATGGCAGGCATTGAGATCGCTCCAGGTATTGATGATGCCGATGACCGGCTTGCCCTCCCAGTCGGCCTTGTCAAAGCCGAACTGGCGCAACCGCGAGCGGTGGCCGAAGGAACGCAAATCGCTGACCCCGAGCCAGCGATGGCTGCGGAGGTCTTCAGGCCGTTTCTGACGCATGTCGCTTGATTCGATTTCTCAGGAAGAATGTCTGACCGGCGCCGCTGAGGCTTTTTCAGCCGCGCGCCGCCGTTCGTACCATTGCGATACAATCACGATAGCCGCAAGCACCGCGCCCGTGCTGTCGGTCGCAGGCCCCGGATTGATGAGCAGCAGGCCGCCCGCGCAGAGCAGCACGCGCTGCCACAGGCTCGCCGCGGTCAGAAAGTAGCCGTGCAGGCCGCCTGCGAACAGCAGGACGCCGCATGTTGCTGTGAGGAATGCCCCGATGATGGCGGGCCAGGTGCCGATCATCAGCAGGGCCGGCTCGAACACGAACATGAACGGGACGATGAAGCCCGCCGCGCCGATCTTCACGGCCGCCCAACCGCTGGCCCACAAATCCGCCTTGGCAATGCCCGCCGCCGCGAATACGGCAAGCGCCACCGGCGGCGTGATCGCCGAGAGCACCGCGAAATACAGCGCGAACAGATGCGCGGCCGGCGGGATCACCCCGAGCTTGACGATAGCCGGAACCAGCAGTGCGGTCATGATGATATAGGCGGGTGTGGTCGGCATGCCCATGCCGAGCACGATGCCTGCCAGCATGGTCAGGATTAGCGCGATCACCAACAGGTCCGAGGCCATCCCCACCACGAACTGCGTGAACACGATACCGAGGCCGGACAGCGTCACCACACCGATCACGATGCCGGCGCATGCGCAGGCCAGCGCCACCGGAATGGCGTTGCGCGAGCCTTCCACTGTGGCATCGAGGATGTTGCGGAGCGTCACCGCATCGCGCGTGGTCTTGCGCAGAAAGGCGACCGGGAAACACGCCGCCGTCCCGCACAGGGCGGCGAGCGGGGCGCTGTAGCCGGAATACATGACGAACAGAATCACGACGACCGGCAGGAACAGGTGCCCGCGGTCGCGCATCACCTGCCCGAGCCGCGGCAACTCGGCGCGCGGCATGCCGACGAGACCGCGACGCTTGGCCTCGAAATGCACGGCGGCGAAACAGGCGACATAGTAAAGCACTGCCGGGATGATCGCCCAGATCAGCACCTGCCCATAACCGACCGCCAGAAACTCGGCCATGACGAAGGCGGCAGCGCCCATGATCGGCGGCATGATCTGCCCGCCGGTCGAGGCGGTGGCCTCGACGCCCGCGGCAAAATGCGGCGGAAAGCCGGTGCGCTTCATCAGCGGGATCGCGATCGGGCCATCGACCATCACGTTGGCAACGGCGCTGCCGGAGATCGTACCGAACAGGCTCGACGACATCACCGACACCTTGCCCGGGCCGCCCGCGGTATGCCCGGTCAGCGCCATAGCGAAATCCATGAACAACTGACCGGTGCCGGTCCGCTCCATGAAGGCGCCGAACAGGACGAAGATCAGGACGTAGGATGCGGACACCGACAGCGGAATGCCGAAAATCCCCTCCGTGGTCATGAACAGCTGATCGAGCAGCCGCATCCATTCCAGCTTGGCGATAAACAGCCCATAAATCAGGAAGAGCAGCGCGGTCACCGGCAACGCCCAGCCGATGACGCGTCGCGTTGCCTCCAGCACAACCGCCGTCAGGATCACCCCGAAAACGATGTCGAGCGGAAACAGGTCGTCGATATAGAAGATCCGGGTGACGATATATTCGTAGTTGATGAACAGATAGAGGATCGGCGCTGCGCCGAGCGCCAGCAGTGCGAAGTCATACAGCGTCGGCGAGAAATTCTGCGTGCCGTTGACGCGGAAGATCAGGAAGGTCAGCGCCAGTGCGAACAGAAGATGGGTGCCGCGAAACATGATCGCTTCCGGCGTTCCGTAGACTATGGCATTGACGTGATACAGCGCCATCGCCACGGCGACGACGGTCGTCACCACGCGCATCACGCCGGAGCGGCTCCATTCGAGCTTCATCGAAAACGCCCTCATAGCGCCCGCTCAAAGCGGCCTTCCGTCACACCCGGACTGTCAGCATCAAACGAAGCGAAGGCGGCCGGCAGCATGCGCCGCCGGCCGGCTCGGCATCACATCTTCAGCTCGACGCCGGCCTCCTTGTAGAATCTCGCCGCGCCCGGATGAAGCGGAACGCCGATATCCTCGGCCATCGCTTTCGGCGTCAGGCCGGCCATCGCCTTGTTGACCGCGGCCATGCCTGCGATGTTTGCGGCCATCGTCTTGGTCATGTTGTAGACGAGCTCTTCGGGCAGCTTGCAGGATGCCACGATATGTGTGGCATAGCCGATCACCTTCACGTCCTTGTCCTGCTTCGGATAGGTGCCCTTCGGCACGGTCACGAGGGTATAGCCCGGGTTAATCTTGCGCATGTCTTCGTACATGTCGGTCATGTCGAGCAGCTTGATGTCACGTGCGGCGGCAAGGTCCATCACGGCGCCGGACGGAATGGTGGTTCCCAGCGTGAAGGCGACCGCGTTGCCGTCCTTCATCTGCGTCACCGAGTCCGTATAGGACACGAAGCTCATTTTCACGTCGTTATAGGTGAGGCCTGCGACCTTCAGCATATGGCCGGTGATGGCTTCACCGGTATTGCCGCGCTGCTGGGTGGTGACGCCCTTGCCCTTTAGGTCTTTCACTGAATTGATCCCGGCATCGGCCAGCACCACCGCCTGGAAATATTGCGGATAGAGTGTCGCCACGTTGCAGACATTGTCGTGCGGCTTGTTGAAGGGCGGGTTGCCCTTGATCGCGTCGACCGTCGAGATCGAATTGCCGAACCCGATATCGGCCTTGCCTTCCTGCACGCCGCGCACATTGGCGATGCCGGCGCCCGGCAGCGCCTGAACCGAGGTGTTGGCGATCGCCTTTTCCCACATGTCCTTGAGCTGTCCGCCCAGCGGGATCCACACGCCGCCCTGCGGCCCGGTCATCATTTTGAGTTCGGCCGCCTGCGCAGAGGATGCAAAGGCAAAGCCTGCGACCAGCGCGGACGCAACGAAGCGCATTCTCATTTGGACGTTCTCCCTGATACCGCCGGATGGCATTTCTTCTTGCTTGCGGGAGACGTTACGCGGGCGGGCGGGGCGGAGACAAGCGGGTTTGCACTGCAGCGTAGCTGCCAGGGGCCGCTAGTCCCCGATATTGGGCGGCAGACGGATCAGAAACTCGGTGCCTTGCTCGAGCCGCACGATGTCGACCGACCCTCCGAGCTGGCGCGCGGTCCCGAGGATGACCTTGACGCCGAGCGACTTCGTTTTGGATGAATCGAAATTCTCTGGCAAACCCTTGCCGCGGTCGGAAAACCGCAATTCCCATGAGCGGTTGTCGCCCTGTTTGAGGCTGACATAGATCGGACCGGTTTCGTCGGCCGAATAGGCATGTTTCATCGCGTTGGTAATCAGTTCATGCGTGAGCACGGCGAGCGCGACCGCCTTGCTGCCGGATATCTGCAGCGGTTCGGCATCCACCTCGATCCGGTGGCGGTAGCCGCCATAGGCATTCTGGCTGTCTTCGCATATTTTTCGCAGGAAATCGGAGAATTCTACGCGGCCCGAATGGTCGGCCTGGTAGAGCTGGCGGTACACGCTGCCGATCGAGATGACGCGATCGCGCGCGCGCGCAAGCTGGTCGCGCGCATCCGGGTCGGCGATGTGCCGGCGCTGCAGGTCGAGCACGCTTGACAGCAGATTGAGGCTGTTCATCACCCGGTGCTGCAATTCGCGCAGCAAGAAGGACTTTTGCTCCAGCAGGGCATTGATCGCATCCGACATGCGCGACAGGGCGGCGCTGAGCTGGCCGAGATCGGTGCGCGGATCGAGCGCGGGAAATCGCGCGTCGGTTTCGCCCCGTTCGCGCTGGTTCACCACCCTGACGATCGCCCGAAGCGGACGCCGGATGAGAATATTTGCGGCCCAGAACATGCCGGCGACTGCGAGCAAGACGGCGACGATGGCGAATAAAATGCTGCGCCAGGCGGTCCGGCGCACCTCGGCGAGCGCGAGATCGCGGTCGATACTGACGGCGGTCAGCAATCCGCTCGGCGCCTCCTCGAGCGGCGCATAGCCCACGATCTGCGGCCGGCCGCGCGCGTCGGACACCTGCATTACTCCGGCTGCCGCCAGCCGTGCGACCGGGAACACGGTCTTTGCGATCGCGCGGGCGTCCTCCTCGCCCTGTTTTGGAATGGTAAAGACCAGCGAACCGTCGCGATCCATCACCGTGACGCGGTGGTTGGTCCGCCAGGGGCGCGCCGAGAGATCCTGCGCGACATGTTCGGGATTGAGGATCAGGACGATCACGCCGCGATTGACGCCGTCGCCCTTGCTGAAGGGCATGCCGATGTGGATTGAGGTTGCCTTGGTGACGCGCCCCTGAACCAGGGTACCGACCGTCAAGTCCCCGGTCTTTATCGGGCCATCGAAATACAGACGGTCGCGGACATCGAGACCTGGCGGGATGTCGATTGTGGAACAGATGAACTTGCCATTCGGATCGATGACAGCGGCCTCGCGATAGGCCGGAAGCGCAGCCACGACCGACCTGAAATAGGCGACGCATTCCGCCTGGTTATCCGGGACGGAAGGGTGGCGGCCCATAGCGATCATCAACTGGCGGCTGCTCTCGACGATCTGGGCAAGTTCGGCCGCCACCAGCCGTGCCGCCGCGAGCGCTTCGTCGCGGGAGTCGCGCTCGAGGAAATGCTGCCAGCGCAACGTATTATAGGCCGTGATCGCCAGCGGCGGCACGAGCGCAACCAACATCACGATGACAAGCCGGTAGCGAAGGCTCATCGCGGACCTGCCGGGTGTTGCCCCTGCAGCGCAGCCTATCAGAAGTTGCCGGAAAACACGCGACCGCCCGTGACGTCGCCGCAACAGGGATATCTCAAGGCACCAGCACGGCGGCACCCGTGAAGCGGCCAGCTTTCAGATCGACAAGCGCATCATTGGCGCGCCCCAGCGGATAAACCGTCGTCGTGGTCTTGACGCCCGCTTTCGGAGCGATCGACAGGAACTCCGTTGCGTCATGCCGCGTCAGGTTCGCGACCGACACGAGCTGGCGCTCCTCCCACAACAGCCGATAGGGAAATTGCGGGATGTCGCTCATGTATATGCCGCCGCAGACGACGCGCCCGCCCTTGCGCACCGCTTTCAACGCTTGCGGTACGAGGGCGCCCACCGGTGCGAAAATGATCGCAGCGTCGAGCGGCTCCGGCGGCAATTCGTCCGACGCTCCGGCCCAAACGGCACCGAGCGAGAGCGCATGCGATTGCGCCAGCGTGTCATGGGCGCGCGTGAAAGCGCAGACTTGCCGACCCTGCCAGCGGCAGACCTGGATGAGGATATGGGCGGCCGCGCCAAAGCCATAGAGTCCGATGCGCCGCACGTCTCCGGCCATGCGCAATGACCGCCAGCCGATCAAACCGGCGCACATCAGCGGCGCCGCCGCGACCGGGTCGTCAAAGCCCTCGAGTGGAAATGCGAAAGCCGCATCCGCCACCACATGCGTGGCGAAGCCTCCGTCGCGCTGATAGCCGGTAAAGATGGCGGCATCGCAGAGATTTTCCTGATCCGCAGCACAATAGGCGCAATGCCCGCAGGTATGGCCAAGCCAGGGAATACCGACGCGGCTGCCAACGGCCGGCGTCGGCACCCCCTGACCGCAGCGCTCGACGATGCCAACGATTTCATGTCCGGGGACAATGGGCAGAACCGGATCCGGCAACTCGCCGTCCACCACATGCAAATCGGTGCGGCAGACCGCACAGGCCTCGACCCGGATGAGCACTTCGCCTGGTCCCGGCTCTGGCGTCGGCCGTTCCTCCATCGCCAGCGGCTGGCCGATGGCATGCAGGACCATCGCTTGCATCGACAATCTCCACGCAATGCAATGCGGAAAAACGCAATAGACCGGGACCATCGGACGAAATCCGCGCCTTGCCAAGATTCGGTCAAACGGTTCCAATACCGAAGCTTTTCGGGAGCCGCTTCATGATCCTTTTCCACCGCCTGTCGCTCGCCGTATTCGCGGCCGCAGGTGTGTGTCTGGCGAACCTTCCTCAAGCGCATGCACAAAGCGGCTGCGACGAGTCGGCAGAGCTTGCCGTGCTCATGTCCCCGGTTGCGCCTTGGACCGGGGCGCCGCTGCGCGCGATATTCGCCGCCGAGAAGCCGGCGCAAGGCGAACTGGCGCTGATCGCGCCGGACGGACAAGTCGCGGCGACGTCGCGCGAACGCCGCGGCGGACCGCCGTTTTTCTGGCTGGTGGAGGTCGCGTCCCCGGTCGCGGGAAAATGGCAGGCACGGCTGACGCGCGACACCGGACCCGCCGACTGCCGCATTGTGACACGCGACATTGCCGTCGCAGCCACGCAGCCGCCGCGGCCAGATTCGGTCAAGGCCAGCGTCTGGCCGATCCGCAATTCCTGGAATCGCGCCACCGAAAATCTGTACTCGGCGTGGATCGAGGCGTTATTCGAGGCGCCGCTCGACACCTCGCCGTCTTGGGCTGCGCTCCATGTCGTCTTGCGCGATCCCGCACGCAACATGCTGCACAATCATCTCGGCCTGCGCGAGGATTCGATCAATCTCTATATCCGTCCCGATTGCGCGGACCTGCCGTATTTCCTGCGCGCCTATTTCGCGTTCAAGATGGGGCTGCCCTTCGGCTATGCCAAATGCACCCGCGGCGGCGGCGGCAAGCCGCCGCGCTGTACGGCCTGGTGGCATATCGAGAAGGAAGAGCCGCTGCCGGAAAACGCTGAAGACAGCCTTGCCGCGGCCAGCCCCGCGGCTGCAGCCGATTCGGTGGCAAAGCCCTCCGGAAACTTGCTTGACCTCTTCAGGCCGCGAGAGCCTCAGCCCGGCTCCGGCACCAGAAGCCGCGATGCGACGTCCGCGCAAGCCTCGCAGCGCCCGGCGGTGCGGCCAACGCCGGGCTTTGCAATTCCGCCATCACCCGACGCCGGCTCCAGGGCGAAGCCTGCGGCGGCGGTGCGCCCGCCGCGTCCGAAGACGCTTGCGCTTGCCTTCGGCCATTACATTCAGTTCAGCGTTGCCGACGGCGCGCATTCCGGCGCGGGACGCACCCGCGCGGCCGACGAGGGCTCGGACTTCTACCCGATCCCGCTCGGGGCCGACCATCTGCGGCCCGGAACGGTTTACGCCGATCCTTACGGTCATCTTTTGATTATCGCCAAGCGCGTGCCGCAGGCAGAAGCCAATGCCGGCGTGTTCCTTGCGGTCGATGCGCAGCCCGACGGCACGGTCGCGCGCAAGCGGTTCTGGCGCGGCAATTTCCTGTTCGCTCAGGATCCGGCGCTCGGCGATCCCGGCTTCAAGCGATTCCGGCCCATTGTGCGCGACAAGAACGGCGCACTTCGCCGGCTCACGGTCGCGGAGATTTCCAAAAATCCCAATTATGCGGATTTCTCGCTTGAACAGACCAAACTTTCGGTCGAGGCGTTCTATGACAAGATGGATGACGTCATGTCGCCCAACCCGCTTGATCCGCTGCGCGCGATGCAAGAAGCGATCGTCTCGCTCGACGAGCAGGTGAGGGCGCGTGTCACATCGGTCGAGAATGGCCGCAAGTACCAGCTTAGCGGCAAGGGCGACGCCTCGATGCCGGACGGCGCCGCGATCTTCGAGACCACCGGCGCGTGGGAAGACTTCGCCACGCCGTCGCGCGACCTGCGCCTGTTGATCGCGATGGATGTGGTGCGCAACTTCCCGGACCGCGTCGCACGCCGGCCGGAGCGTTACGCGATGCCGCGCGACAGGAGCCTTGAGCAGGTGAGGGCCGAATTGCGGGCCGTGCTGGCGAAGGAACTTGAGGCGCGCACGTTCTCCTATCCGCGCACCGACGGCTCGCCATGGACGCTGTCGCTGAAGGATGTCATGGACCGCATCGTCGCTTTGGAGATGGCCTATAACCTTAACGACTGCGTCGAGCTGCGGTGGGGCGCCAGGGAAGGCAGCGAGGAATTCTCGACGTGCAGGCGCCGGGCGCCGCAAAGTCAGCGTGCGAAGATGACGGATTATCGTCCCTGGTTCAGCGAGCGGCGAAGACCGCCACGGACGTGAGCAAAGGCGCATCGGGCCGAGAGCGTCGCAGCGAACGGTCCTTGACCCAATTCAAATCGGACCTTTCAACGTCGCATCGCGGACTTTTCGCAGTTCGAAAACCACGATTCGCACTGCAAAACCATGACGCATTGACCCTCACTCGGGGAAAAGGTAGCGAAAGGTCAATCCATAAGCGCGAGGAACCCGCCATGCTCCGTCTGCTCGCCGCCACCGGTCTTGCCATATCGTCGCTCGCTGCCGCCCATCTTCCGGCCCATGCGCAAACGCCGGCAAAGGACTGGCCGCAGCGTAACGTCACCATGATCCTGCCGCTCGGCCCCGGCAGCGGCGTGGACATCACCACGCGCCTTCTCGCCGACAAGCTTTCGGCCAAATGGGGCAAGCCGGTCGTGGTCGAGAACCGGCCCGGCGGCGACGCCATGGTCGCGATCAACGCCTTCCTCCAGGCAAACGACGACCACACGCTGCTGATGGCGCCGACATCAACCTTCACCGCGCATCCGCTGCTGCACCAGAAGCTGCCTTACGACCCGGCCGATCTCGTGCCGATCGCGCGCGCCACCAATACGCTGATTGCCATCGGCGTGCCGGCGTCGCTCGACGTCAAGACGCTGGCGGATTTCGTCAAGCTCGCCAAGGAGAAGCCCGGTCAGCTCAATTATGCGGGGACGACTGGTGCCGTGGATTTCATGGTGTCGGGCTGGCTGAAGGACACCAAGATCGACGTCGCCAAGATCCCGTACAAGGACGGCGTGCAGGCGCTGAACGATCTCGCCTCCGGACGTATCGAGATTTACGGTGCGGCTTATGCCATCATGCGGCCGCAGGTCGAAGCCGGCAAGGTGAAGGTTCTGGCGCTGATGAATTCGCAGCGCGCTGCGGCTCTTCCCGACATTCCGACAGTAGCGGAGGCGGGATTTCCGGTGCTGACGCTTGATGGGCTGGTCGGGCTGTTTGGTCCGAAAAAGATGTCACCGGAACTGCGCGACCGGATCGCCGCCGACCTGATCGAAGCCGCTTCAGATCCCGAAGTGGTCAAGAAGCTGACCCCGATGGGGCAGGTGGTGCGGCCGGGACCGGCCAAGGAATTCGCCGCCGAGATCGACGAACAGCGCAAGCGCATCGCTGAGGCTGCGAAACTCGCAGGCGGAAAATAACGGCGGCGGTCCCGGCTGCCGCCCTTGTCAGCGCCCGGCATTCGACCGCCGGGCGTTTTTGCATCTGGCGCTGATCCCGGCGCGGACTGCCTTCCGGGCAAATCGCTCGGAGAATGTCCGGCTGTTTTCGTGAGCGGCCCGAGACATAGGTGACATCCCGTACCGGACACATGGGTAACACTTTCTGCCACTTTTTGCGGGCGGGAGGTGTCGATGCCGTGGAAAGCGAGTTCGGTGATGGAGGAGCGCC
>NZ_JBKBVB010000227.1:0-2681 GCF_046289595.1 Pseudorhodoplanes sp. | reverse complement strand
GCGATCACGCACGACGAGTTGCGGTTTTTCCGGGAGGCCCGGCCGTGGGGCCTGATCCTGTTCAGGCGCAACATCGACAATCCGTCACAAGTTGAAGCCCTGACGGCACATTTCCGCGACATTCTCGGCTGGCAAGCGCCTGTCCTGATCGATCAGGAGGGCGGCCGCGTTCAGCGCCTGGGGCCGCCGCATTGGCCGAATTATCCGCCCGGTGCGGCCTATGCGCGACTTTACGGGCACGATCCGGCCAGCGGACTGGAGGCGGCGCGGCTCGGCGGCCGGCTGATCGGCGAGGACCTCGCCGCGCTTGGGATCGATGTCGACTGCATTCCGGTGGCAGACGTGCCCGTCGCCGGTGCTGACGCCGTCATCGGAGATCGCGCGTTTGGAACCACGCCCGAACAGGTCGGCGCTCTGGCCGGCGCCCAGGCCGAAGGCGTCATGGCCGCTGGCGTCCTGCCGGTGGTGAAGCATTTGCCGGGACACGGGCGTGCCACCGCCGACAGCCACCTGAAACTCCCGGTGGTCGATACCGATCGTGCGACACTGGAGGCGACGGACTTTGCGGCGTTCCGGACCCTGTCAAGCCTGCCGCTCGGCATGACTGCACATGTTGTGTTCAGCGCCATCGATCCGGCCAATCCGGCCACCACATCGGCGATAATGATCCGTGACGTGATTCGCGGATCGATCGGTTTCGAAGGGTTGCTGATGAGCGACGATGTATCGATGGGCGCCTTGTCGGGTGCCTTGTCAGAACGCAGCCGGGCTGCGCTCGCGGCCGGCTGCGATCTCGTGCTCCATTGCAACGGCAACCTCGACGAGATGCGCGACGTCGCCGAAGCCGCGCCGCTGTTGTCCGGTGACGCCGCGGCCCGCGCCGATCGCGCGCTTGCGCTGCGGCAGCGGCGCGAGCCGATCGATCTTGCTGCGGCGCGCGCGCGCTTCTCCGATCTCATGAGCCGGGTATCGGCGGGAGCGATCGCCTGATGACCGCCGAAATTATCCCGTTTGCGTCCGAGACGGTCGAGCGAGCCGCCGACGAGCCGGCGCTCGTGGTTGACGTCGAGGGCTTCGAGGGACCGCTCGACCTTTTGCTGACACTGTCGCGCCAGCAAAAGGTCGATCTCGCCAAGATCTCGATCCTGGCGCTCGCGGACCAGTATCTCGCCTTCATCGAACAGGCGCGCAAATTGCGGCTTGAACTGGCCGCCGATTATCTCGTGATGGCGGCGTGGCTGGCCTATCTGAAGTCGCGCCTGCTTCTGCCCGATGAGAAGGAGGCCGAGGGACAGAGCGCCGAGGACATGGCGACAGCCCTCGCATTCCGTTTGAAGCGCCTTGAAGCTTTCCGCGCGGTGGCGCAGAAGCTGATGGAATTGCCGCAGCTCGAACGCGATACCTTCAGCCGCGGCGCGCCCGAGCCGATCAAGAATATCAAGCACCCGCAATGGACCGCGAGCCTCTACGATCTGCTCTCGGCCTATTCGGTGCAGCGCCAGAAGCGCGCCCTGAGCCAGGTCCGCTTCAAGAAGCGCCAGGTCTGGACGCTCGCCGAGGCGCGGCAGGAAATCGAGCGCCTGATCGGAACCACGGACGACTGGAACCGGCTCGATCAGTTTCTGATTTCCTATCTGGTCGAACCCTCCATGGTCGCGACCGTGACAGCGTCGAGCTTTGCATCCGCTCTTGAGCTCGTTCGTGAAGGCGCCATCGAATTGCAGCAGCACGCGGCCTTTGCGCCACTCTATATTCGCAAGCGCGCCGGCCCCGGCCCGGCCGGTCCAGGCACGGGTAAGTCGGGTGCGGCAGCGCACTGACAGGGATGACGTACCGTTCGATCGTGATTTTCGTCGATCGGAGAGGGGAGAGACAGAAGGATGCATGGCTTGGCGCGGAAACTAGCGGACGACGGCGAGGAGGTTCCGGACGCGATTCGGCAGCCGCAGGTGCGGCCGGACGAGTTGCGCATCCTGGAGGCGTTGCTGTTCGCTTCGAAGGAGCCGCTTGACGAGAAAACGCTGGCGGAGCGGCTGCCTGAGGGTGTCGAGCTCGGACGCATGCTCCAGATGCTGAAGGACGAATATGCCCCGCGCGGCGTCAATCTGGTCAAGGTCAGCGGAAAATGGACCTTCCGTACGGCCAACGATCTGGCCTGGTTACTGACGCGGGAGGCGATCCAGCCGCGCAAGCTGTCGCGGGCGGCGATCGAGACGCTCGCCGTCATCGCCTACCATCAGCCGGTGACGCGTGCGGAGATCGAGGACATCCGCGGCGTGACGATGTCGAAGGGGACCATCGACGTTCTGCTGGAGACCGGCTGGATCAGGCCGCGCGGGCGGCGCAAGGTGCCGGGACGGCCGATCACCTACGGCACCACCGAAGCGTTCATTTCGCATTTCGGTCTTGAGCAGCTCAGCGATCTGCCGGGCCTCGAGGAGCTGAAGGGATCGGGCATGCTGGATGGCCAGTTGCCGCCGAATTTTTCGGTGCCGGTGCCAAACGACGATCCGGCGCTCCGGGAGGACGAGGATCCGCTGGAGCCGGGCGACCTTGACCTCGGTCTTGCTCCGCGTGCAGAGGATGAGGCTGCGGAGCACGAGCCCGCAGCGCAGGCCTCCGCAGCGCAGGACAGCGGAGAGCGTTCCGAGGAGTAGATGAGAGCCCGCAGCGGCGCCGGA
>NZ_JBKBVB010000003.1:0-103060 GCF_046289595.1 Pseudorhodoplanes sp. | reverse complement strand
ACGGGCCATGATCTCCTCCGTCAGGAGGTTGAATCACTTTACACCCGCTTCGGGAATCCCCTTTATGGGTACAGAACCTAGCCGCCCCCGCACAAATAAACGCGCTGTTCCCGTGGCACCCCAGGCGGTTGACCGGGATCAACGAGGCCCGGTCCGGCCAGTTTAGATTACGTACAAAATCGGCATTTTCGCTTTGCGGCGGCGGGGGCCGCCCTGCTAACGATTGTTGCAAGTTGAACTATCGGCCGTGCCGGCCCACCTGAAGTGTCATGATCGTCTGTTCCTGCAACGTCCTGACCGATACCGCGATTCGCACCGCCTGCCATACCGAGCGGCCGCGGACCACGGGCGAGGTCTATGGGTGCCTCGGCTGCAGTCCGCAATGCGGACGCTGCGCGCGCACCATCAAGTCGATCATGGACCAGGCGCTGGGTGGCAATTGCGCCGCGGGTTGTCCGGTCTGCCCGGCCGCCGCCGCCGCCGCGAACACGCTTGAATCCGCTGTCTCGGCCGCCGCTCCTGCGCAGGTTCCCGCCGAAGCCGCCTGAGCGCTTTGCCCGTTGCTGTGAGTTCCCTGCGCCGCAAGCAGCCACGCCTTGCATCGCTCTGCCTCACTGTTTAGAATTGCTCCAAACTAATGGAGTGACTGAATATGAAGGGCGACCCCAAGGTCATCGAATATCTCAACAAGGGTCTGCGCAGCGAGCTGACCGCGATCAATCAGTACTGGCTGCACTACCGGATTCTGGACAATTGGGGCTTCAAGGATCTGGCCAAGAAGTGGAAGGCCGAATCCATCGAGGAAATGCATCACGCCGACAAGTTCGCCGAGCGCATCCTGTTCCTCGACGGCTTCCCGAACATGCAGGTGCTCGATCCGCTGCGCATCGGCCAGACCGTCAAGGAAGTGATGGATTGCGATCTCGCCGCCGAGCATGATGCGCGCAATCTCTATCAGGAGGCCGCGACCTATTGCCATTCGGTCAAGGACTATGTGTCGCGCGATCTGTTCGAACAGCTGATGAAGGACGAGGAACACCACATCGACTTCCTCGAAACCCAGCTCGATCTGATCAAGAAGGTCGGCCTGGAGCTGTATTCGCAGCACCATATCGGCAAGCTCGACGACGATTGATCGTCGTTGAGCCTGCATGCGAGTCTCGATCGCGTCGTCATGGCCGGGCTTGTCCCGGCCATCTCCGTTTTGGCGCCGCTTTCTTGAAACGGCATGACGGCGATGACAGCAAAACGAATCAGCAAAATTTTGCGCGGCGCCTGGCGCCGCGCTTTCGTTTGTTAACGGTGCGTTGGGGAACCTTGATGCGGCGTAAACAGAAACGTGAACGGGTGCGGTACAAACGCGCCGTGGCACCCGCAAACGTTAACAATCGCGGTTAAAAATCAAGGTTAAGCGCCGCTTAAGCAATTTCTGCGACCGTGCCCTCACTCCATTCGCCGAGTGAGGACGGACTATGAAATGTATCAAGACGAGTTTGATCGCTGGCGCTGCCGCCGCGATGACGATGACCGCCCCGGCTTTCGCCGCCGACATGCCGATGCCGGTCTACAAGGCCCCGGTCGTGTTGCAGACCGGCGGCTGGTACCTGCGCGGCGATATCGGTTTCTCCAATCAGAAGGTCGATGAACTGACCAGCCCGGTCTTCACGCCGGCGGTGACGGTCCTGAAGAAGGAAGTCGACGCAGCGCCGTTCGGCGGTCTCGGCATCGGCTATCAGTTCAACAACTGGTTCCGCGTCGACGTCACCGGCGAATACCGGGGCGGCGCCACGTTCCGCGGTCTCGACACCTACACCGTCGCGTCGAACGACTATTTCGGCACCAAAAGCGAGTGGCTGTTCATGGGCAATGCCTATGTCGATCTCGGCACCTGGTGGGGCTTCACCCCGTTCGTCGGCGCCGGCATCGGCTATTCGCGCAACACCATCAGCAACTGGCGCGACATCAACAACCAGACCGGCGCGACCGCCTATGCCGACACGCATTCGCAATGGGAATTTGCCTGGGCGGTGCATGCCGGTCTCGCCTATCAGGTCACGCCGAACTTCACCGTCGAATTCGCCTATCGCTATCTCGACCTCGGCGATTTCGCGACCGCGGACATGATCGGGTTCAACGGCCAGAACGCCGCCTACAATCCGATCTATCTGAACGGCGTCACCTCGCACGACTTCAAGCTCGGTCTGCGCTGGAACCTGTCGCCGGTCCAGCCGGTCTATGCGCCGGCTTATGCGCCGCCGCTGATGACCAAGGGCTGAGTTATCCGAGTTTCCGGCGATATGGATTTGAGAGAGGCGGAGCGCAGGCTCCGCCTCTTTTGCGTTGAACCGAATTATTCGGCGGGCTGCAGACGTTGCGAGTTGCGCCTGCCCAGGCGGAAGCGGTCCGGCCGTTCGAACAGGAAGGACAGCGCGGTCCCGCGCACAAGGCGCTGCAGGATCAGCGGCACAGCCACCGCAGCACAGGTGACGAGCGCAGCGACCGTGCCGGGATCGCTGACGATCCCGCTCCTGGTCAGCGCGATCCGCGTCGCCGCCATGGGCAGGAAGAAGGCGAGATAGATCGCAAGCGACTGCCGCCCGCAAAACTGCAGGACCGCGGCGGCCTTGATATTCGCCAGCAGCACCGCGGCCGCAATCACCGCAGCCGCGCCGGCAAAACCCAGCGCCAGCGACATGCCGGGCAGGGCGGCGATGCCCGCGTGAATGCACAGCGCAGTGACCAGGGCCCACACCGCGAGCGCCGCCGCTGTCATCGCGGGGCGCGCGGCGATCCCTTTCCCATGTGCGACGATGACGCTGCCAAGCAGCATGCCGGCATAGAAATAGACGAAGCGGGCGGCGAATTCGTCGATCAGCGTCCAGCCGGTCTGAAGATGCAGGCTCTCAAGCAGCGCCGCCGCGATCAGTACCGCAACGGGCGGCAGTGCGCGCGTCAGCCGCGCCGCGAGGAAAAATACCGGCAGGAGATAGATGAACCACAGCGTGCCGAACGGATCGACGAAGGCTGCGAGATAAAGCCTGATCGCCTCCAGCGGGCCGTCCTGCACCGCATAGACCGGGGCGCGGAAGGCGAACTGGATGGTCAGCCACAGCAGATAGAAATAGACGAAATGCAGCACCTTGGAATCGAAGAAGCTGCGCCAGTCCTTGCCGAGGCTGCGCGCGGCGAACAGGCCCGCGATCAGGAAGAAAGCCGGGATGCGGAAGGGCTTGGCGAATTCGACGACCGGATGCAGCCAGCCCATGGCGCCGAGCGCGGCTTCGCTCGACAGCGTCGAATGCATCATCACCACGAGCACAATGGAAATGCCCTTGGCGGTGTCGACCCAGGCAAGCCGGCCGGCTTGCGTCATCGCGTATGCGGCGTTGTTCTGCATCTGCGCGCCAAGGTATGGCATCTGGCCCGGTCCGGCAGCTTGTTCCGCAAAATAGAGTCAATTTCGGTCCGGGCGGTTATGGTTAGCGATGCCTTAACCAACGGCGCTTATGGTTTCCGAAGCGTTGACGCCCGCAATGGGCGAATGGCTGAAGGATCAGTGCCGATGCGTCGTTCCCTATCGCTTGCCCTCACCTGTGCCGGGTTCATCGCCGCGGCCTGCGGCTCGCCCATCGCTCACGCCGCCGACATGCCCGGCCTCTATCAGCAATATCAGCCCGCCGGCACCGTCACCGAATTCACCTCCGGCTGGTATCTGCGCGGCGATCTGGGCTGGCGCACCGACACCAAGATCGGCGACGTCAGCTATACCGGTTTTCCGACGCCGGTCGGCGTATCGCTGAAAGACGTGGTGACCGCAGGCGGCGGCGGCGGCTACAAGTGGCACTGGTTCCGCGCCGACGTCACCTTCGACTATTCCGGCAAGACGCGCTTCTATACCCTGACCAATCCGTCGGGCGTCTACGATGCCAAGGTCGATACGCTGGTCGGTCTGGCGAATGTGTATCTCGATCTCGGCACCTGGTCGGGGATCACGCCCTATGTCGGCGCCGGTGTGGGCTTCGTGAATTTCTGGAGCCATGGCTACACCGCGCCGAACGGGCCGATCGACAATTCCTCGCACAGCAAGGCGGATTTCGCCTGGGCCTATATGGCGGGCCTTGCGTGGTGCTTCGCGCCGCGCTGGAGCGTCGACTTCAGCTATCGCAGGCTCAATCTCGGCGAAATGAGCTTCAATCCGCATCTGCGCAATGCGCTGAGGCTCGACGACATCAGCGCCAACGAATTCCGCATCGGTTTGCGTTACAATCTGGATTGATCCGGATTAATTGCAGGTTCGCTCTCCATCGTCATGGCCGGGCCTGTCCCGGCCATGGCCGTTTTTGCGATGAAAGGCCGGTCCAGCAACGTTTTTACGCGCGCCGCTTGACGGCGCAGGCGTCTGTCCTTATCCCGGTCCGTGGGCCACCCCTCCCCAACGAGCGGGCGTGCTATCTGGAAGGATAGACCAATGACGACCACGACACCCGGCATGCGGCCGGCCAATCCGCATTTTTCCTCCGGCCCCTGCGCCAAGCGCCCCGGCTGGACCCTCCAAGCCCTCAAAGACGCACTCGTTGGCCGCTCGCACCGCTCGAAAGAGGGCAAGGCGAAGCTGAAGCGCGCCATCGATCTCACCCGCGAAATCCTCGAAGTGCCGGCCGATTACCGGATCGGCATCGTCCCCGCCTCCGACACCGGCGCTGTCGAAATGGCGATGTGGTCGCTCCTGGGTGCGCGCCCCGTCACCATGCTCGCCTGGGAATCCTTCGGCGAAGGCTGGGTGACCGATGTCGAGAAGCAGCTCAAGCTGAAGGATGTCACGACCTACAAGGCGCCGTATGGCGAACTGCCCGACCTCTCCAAGGTCGACAGCGATACCGACATCGTCTTCACCTGGAACGGCACCACCTCCGGCGTGCGCGTGCCCGATGCGGACTGGATCCGCGCCGACCGCAAGGGCCTGACGATCTGCGACGCGACGTCGGCCGCCTTCGCGCAGCCGCTCGATTTTGCAAAACTCGATGTCGTGACCTTCTCCTGGCAGAAGGCGCTGGGCGGCGAGGCCGCGCACGGCATGCTGATCCTGTCGCCGCGCGCGGTGGAGCGGCTGGAGACCTACAAGCCGGCCTGGCCGCTGCCGAAAATCTTCCGCATGACCAAGGGCGGCAAGCTGAACGAAGGCATCTTCGTCGGCGAGACCATCAACACGCCGTCGATGCTGTGCGTCGAGGATTATCTCGACACGCTCGCCTGGGCAAAGCAGGCCGGCGGTTTGAAAGGCCTGATCGCGCGCGCCGATGCCAATGCAAAGGCGATCCACGACTGGGTGGCCAAAACCGCATGGGTCGAGAATCTCGCGACGGATCCGAAGACGCGCTCGAACACCTCGGTGTGTCTCAAGATTGTCGATCCGGCGATCACCGCGCTGTCGGTCGATGCGCAATGGGCCTTCGTGAAGAACCTCGTGGCGTTGTGCGAGAAGGAAGGCGTCGCGTTTGATTTCGCCAATCACCGCGATGCGCTGCCCGGTCTTCGCATCTGGTGCGGCGCGACCGTCGAGCGTTCCGACGTCGAGGCGCTGCTGCCGTGGCTCGACTGGGCCTATGCCAAGGCCAAGGACACGCTGCCAAAGGCGGCTTAGCGACCGGTCGTCCCCGCGAAGGCGGGAACCCATACGCCGTTGCGCATCAGTTCAAGCATCAACACCGAGACCATGGATTCCGGCCCTCGCTTCGCTCGGCCGGAACGACCAGTACCGAGACCGAACCATGACCGCACCCAAAGTCCTCATCTCCGACGCTCTCTCCCCGGCCGCCGTGCAGATCTTCAAGGATCGCGGCGTTACCGTCGATTTCCAGCCCGATCTCGGCAAGGACAAGGACAAGCTTGCCGCCATCATCGGCGGCTATGATGGCCTTGCGATCCGCTCCGCGACCAAGGTGACGCCGAAAATCCTGCAGAATGCCAAGAACCTGAAGGTGATCGGCCGCGCCGGCATCGGCGTCGACAATGTCGATATTCCGGCGGCGACCGCCAAGGGCATCATCGTGATGAACACGCCGTTCGGCAATTCGATCACGACGGCCGAACACGCGATCACCCTGATGCTGGCGCTGGCGCGGCAGATTCCCGCCGCCGACCATTCGACCCAGGCCGGCAAATGGGAAAAGAACCGCTTTATGGGCGTCGAGATCACCGGCAAGACGCTCGGCGTGATCGGCGCGGGCAATATCGGCTCGATCGTGATCGACCGGGCGCTCGGGCTTCGCATGCGCGTGATCGCCTACGATCCGTTCCTGTCGCCGGAGCGCGCGCTCGATCTCGGCGTCGAGAAGGTCGATCTCGACGAGTTGTTCAAGCGCGCCGACTTCATCACCCTGCATACGCCGCTGACCGAAAAGACCAGGAACATCATCGACGCCAGGGCGCTCGCCGCGATGAAGAAAGGCGTGCGCATCATCAACTGCGCGCGCGGCGGCCTCGTCGATGAAGTGGCGCTGCGCGCGGCGCTCGATTCCGGCCAGGTTGCGGGAGCTGCCTTCGATGTATTCTCCACCGAGCCCGCGACCGAAAATCCGCTGTTCGGCCATCCGAACGTGATCTGCACCCCGCATCTCGGCGCCTCGACCACCGAGGCACAGGAGAATGTCGCGCTGCAGGTCGCCGACCAGATGTCGGAATACCTGTTGCGCGGTGCGATCTCGAACGCGGTGAACTTCCCTTCGATCACCGCGGAGGAGGCGCCAAGGCTGCGGCCCTTCATCGAGCTGGCGGAAAAGCTTGGATCGTTCGCAGGCCAGCTCACCGAGACCGGCATCGAAAAGGTCACGATCACCTATGAGGGCGCGGTGGCGCAGATGAAAGTCAAGGCGCTGACCTCTGCGGCGCTCGCGGGCCTGCTTCGTCCGATGCTGCAGGACATCAACGTGGTGTCGGCGCCAGTGGTTGCGAAGGAGCGCGGCATGGTCATCGACGAGATCACGCGCGAGGGTGAGTGCGACTATGAGAGCCTGATCACGGTGACGGTGACGACCGAGCGGCAAACCCGATCGGTATCCGGCACGGTGTTCGCCGACGGCCGGCCGCGCATCGTCAACATCAAGGGCATCCGCATGGACGCGGAATTCGGCCCCTCGATGATCTACATCACCAATCTCGACAAGCCGGGCTTTATCGGCCGCTTCTCCGGCACGCTCGGCGAAGCCGGGATCAATATCGCGACCTTCCATGTCGGCCGCGACAAGCCGGGCGGCAACGCGGTGGCGCTGATCGAGATCGACGGCGAATTGCCGCAAGATGTGCTGGAGGCGGTGCGGGCGCTGCCGCAGGTGCAGTCGGCCAAGCCGCTGCGGTTCTGAAGCCATCACCGTTCGTTCCCGCGAAAGCCGGAATCCAGCTTTCAATGCGCCGGGTTCCCGCTTGCGCGGGGGCGAGCGGAGGAAATGAGATTCAATAGGACCTTCTGATCCGCAGCACCCCCGTCGCCAGCAAGACGCCGCCGACGATGAAGACCGTGCCGACGAAGTGGAACCATTGCGGGACTTCGCCGAGCAGCAGCATCGCCTGAATCGAGCCGAACACCACGATGGTCGGATAGAGCGCGGCAACCGGGTTGGGGCCGAGCAGCTGGACGCCGCGGTTGTAGCAGAGATAGGCAAGGAGCGAGGGGAAGACCGCCATATAGAGCACGACCGCCGTCATATGCAGATCGAGCGGCGGCAGCGGCCGCACCGACACTTCCCAGGCGACCAGCGGCAGCACCAGCACGGTCCCGGCAATCGCGGTGACCGCCAGGAACGAGAGCGGATGCATCGCAGGCCGTTTGCGCAACAGCGGCGAATACAGCGCGAAGATCAGGATCGCGAGAAGGAACCAGAGGTCGCCGCGATTGAACGAAATCGAATGCAGCACGTCCGGGTCGCCGCGCGTCAGGATCACGACCACGCCCGCGAGCGAGATGAAAAGCCCGGCGATCTGCCAGACGCCCATGCGGTCGCCAACCAGAAGATACGACATCACCCCGATCACCAGCGGCATGGTGCACTGGATCAGGAGGCCGTTGATCGCGAGCGTATATTGCAGGCCCCAATAGGCCGGGATCGCGTAGCCGGTGGTGCCGGTCAGGCCGAGCAGGCACAGGATCGGCAGGTGGGCGCGGATCGCGGGCCAGTCGCGCTTCAGATAGCCCCAGGCAAACGGAAGCAGGATCAGTGCGCCGATCCCCCAGCGCAGCGCGCTCAGGGTCACCGGCGGCATCACCCCGGCGATATGCCGGCCGAGCACGATGTTGAGCGACCACATCAGATAGGTCAGGCAGACCAGCAGAAAGGCCTGCTGGTTGAGCCAGCTGCCCAACCGGCCGAACAGACTGGCCATCGCGTCGCCCCCGGCAGTTCGATCGACAGGGCCGGCCGGACGGCGGCGCAGTCGAATTATTGTTGAATTCAGTCTCCTGCCCGAAAAACCGGTACCGGCTTTCCCGAGCGTGCGTCCTTGCTACACAAGCGGCCTGAGGTGAGGAAGGGCGCGTGCCGCATAAGGGCCGCGCGTTAACCCCAGGCCGCCCCAACCTTCCCAAAATTTCATCTTTTTCAACCGCTTAAAGCCGGGATTCCGGCGCTTCCGCGGGCTCCGCGGCTTGCCTCAGGGCCGCGCTTGCCGTATCCGGATCGGGCCCTCGCTGCGGCCAGGGAAGAGGTGAAGCAAGGGCCCGCGGCCCGCGGGAGGAAACTGGTCGGATGGCGAATGTAGTTGTCGTCGGAGCGCAATGGGGCGACGAAGGCAAAGGCAAGATCGTCGATTGGCTGTCCGAACAGGCCGATATCGTTGTCCGCTTTCAGGGCGGGCACAATGCCGGACATACGCTGGTCATCGACGGCAAGACCTACAAGCTTTCTTTGCTGCCGTCGGGCGTGGTGCGGTCCAACAAGCTGTCGGTGATCGGCAACGGCGTGGTGATCGATCCGCATGCGCTCGCCGCCGAGATCGACCGGCTGAAAGAGCAGGGTGTTGCGGTGACGCCGGACAATCTGCGCATTGCCGAGAATGCGACCCTGATCCTGTCGCTGCATCGCGAGCTGGAAGCAATTCGCGAATCAGGAGCGGCGCGCATCGGCACCACCAAGCGCGGGATCGGCCCCGCTTACGAGGACAAGGTCGGCCGCCGTGCGATCCGCATGATGGATCTCGCCGACCTGCCGGCCTTGCGCGGCAAGATCGAGCGGCTGCTGGCGCACCATAACGCGCTGCGCCGCGGCAACGGCCTGCCGGATGTCTCGGCGGACAGTGTCTATGAGGAATTGGCGGCGGTCGCGCCGCGCGTGTTGCCCTATCTCGACTCGGTGTGGTCGCTGCTCGATGCCAAGCGCCGCGAGGGCCGCCGCATTTTGTTCGAGGGTGCGCAGGGTGCGCTGCTCGACATCGACCATGGCACCTATCCGTTCGTGACCTCGTCCAATACGGTGGCGGCGCAGGCCGCAACCGGCTCGGGGCTTGGGCCGGGCTCGATCGGTTATGTGCTCGGCATCTGCAAGTCCTACACCACGCGGGTCGGCGAGGGGCCGTTCCCGACCGAGCAGGACAACGAGATCGGCCGGCTGATCGGCGAGCGCGGACGCGAATTCGGCACCGTCACCGGCCGGCCGCGGCGCTGCGGCTGGTTCGATGCGGTGCTGGTCCGTCAGACCGTGAGAACCAGCGGCATCGACGGCATCGCGCTGACCAAGCTCGACATTCTGGACGGCTTCAAAGACATTAAGGTGTGTGTCGGCTACCGGCTGGACGGCCGCCTGATCGACCATCTGCCGGCCAGCGAACACGCCCAGGCGCTGGTCGAGCCGGTCTACGAAACCATCGAAGGCTGGCAGGATGCCACCGCCGGCGCCCGGTCCTGGGCCGACCTGCCGGCCCAGGCGATCAAGTATGTCCGATGGATCGAAGAATTGATCGGATGCCCGGTCGCTCTTCTGTCCACGTCGCCGGAGCGCGAGGACACAATTCTGGTGCAGAATCCATTCGAGACGTGACACCATGGGACGACGGGGCTGCTTTGTGATCCGGAGCCAATCAGGGACGCATGGCTGACTATTACCCTCTGATCCAGCGCGCCATTGCCGGGCTGGAAAAGAACACCGGCGAGGCACGGCGCGCGCTGTACGAGCGGGCGCGCACGGCGCTGGTCGCGCAATTGCGCGGCGTCGATCCGCCTCTGCCGGAGGCCGAGATCACGCGCGAGCGCCTGGCTTTGGAAGAAGCCATTCGCAAGGTCGAGGGCGAGGCTGCGCGCCGGACGCGCGCCGATGCGCCTGCGGCAGCGCCGGGCGCGCCGCCTGCGTCCGCGGCGCCACGCTTTCCGAATGCTGCGGCTCCGGCGCCGAGCCGCCAGCCGCCGGCGCAACCGCCGGCACCGCAGCCGCCACGCCCGCAGCAGCCGCCGGCCGCGGCTGGCCCAAGACCCGCAGGCCCGCCAGCGGCCGCGAAGCCCGGTCTGCCGCCGCAGTCATTGCCGCCGCTGCCGCCACGGCCAAAGCCGCCCGTGCCGGGTGCTGCGCCAAAGCCGCCCGGACCGCTGAGTCCGCAACCCGCCGCTGATGCGCGTCCGCCCGTGCCGCAGCGGCCGCCCGCACGCGACCCCTTTGCCGAACTTCCAAGCGCGCATGAGTTCGACCGGCTGATGGAGCCGCGTCTTGCGCAGGAGGATTTCAACCGGCCTCCGGGGCCGATACCGCAGGGCGATGCGTTCCGCGATCAGCCCCCGCCGCCGCGTGGCCGCCCGCCGCACGAGTTTGAGGACGACGAGGAGCCTGCCGAGGACGCGCGCCCGCGCCGTCAGCTCGGCGGGCTGGTGAAGGCCTTGGTGGCCGTGGTCCTGATTCTGGGATTGGGCGCTCTGGCCTGGTCGCAGCGTGGTCTCGTCACCGATCTGCTGCAGTCGTTCCGCGGCAGCGCGACGCCGCAGGTGGCTAACGACAGCAAACCGGCGCAACCGGGTCAGCGGCCAAAAATCACCGACCGCCTGAACGCGCAGGATGCACAATCCGGACCCGCGGTGGCGCAGCGCGTCGTGCTTTATGAGGAAGAGCCGAACGATCCGCAGGGCCGCCGCTATGTCGGTTCGGCGATCTGGCGCACCGAAACGGTCTCGCCCGGACCGGGCCGTCCGCCGGAGCTTGCGATCCGCGCCGATGTCGAGATTCCCGAACGGCGGCTGACGATGTCGTTCTCGATCCGGCGCAACACCGACCAGACGCTGCCGGCCAGCCACACCATGGAGGTGATGTTCAACCTGCCCGCGGATTTCCCGGCCGGCGGCATCTCAAACGTCCCGGGCGTTTTGATGAAGCAGGCCGAGCAGACCCGCGGCACGCCGCTTGCTGGCCTCGCGGTGAAGGTGACGAACAACTTCTTCCTGATCGGGTTGTCGGCGGTGGACGCGGATCAGGCGCGGAACGTGCAGCTCCTGAAGGAGCGCGCCTGGTTCGATATTCCCATCGTCTACAATAATAACCGCCGGGCCATTTTGGCGATCGAGAAGGGCACACCGGGCGAGCGCGCGTTCCAGGAAGCCTTTGCGGCGTGGAAGCAGTAGAGCTTGCGCGCGCGACCTGGAATCCCGGCTTGAATTGGCGACCTGGGACGATGGCGTCTCAATGCAGACGGATCGATCCCTGTCCCGGTTCGATGAGCGCCTCGGTGAACGGGAATTCCAGCACGATTTCCCCGTCCTCGTCGGTGACCTCGATCGCGGCACGCATCAGGCGCGGCTCGGCATCCTCGTCGTGGAGAATGTCACGGATCATGGCACGCGCCATCGTCCATGCATGATCGGGATCACGCAACTCGGCACCGTCGGGATCGCGGATCAGTTCCCCGTCGATGCGGGTGTTGAAATAATATCGCGGCATACGCAAAAGCCTCGCACGGAGCTGTGACAGGATCGCGGCGGAAAACTGCCCATTCCCACCAGAGATGCACACTGGGTTGCACTCTTTATGCCATCGCAGCCCCGGCAGCGTAACCCCTCTCGCGGCCTCTTGCGGCCCTCTGTCGAAGCTGTTCCCGGCCATCCGACCGCCATCTCCCCATTAATTCCTGCGCGATGCGGGACGGACGTTGGCCGGAATGGCAAACCGCGCGCCGTTTGCCTGGATTTATTCCCGCGCTATGAAAATGCGCCCCGGGCGATCATTCCGCAGGCGTCGTCAGGGGGCTTGGCTCTGCGGACTGTTGCCCGATACCCGTCGTCTGCGGTGACGGTGCCGCATCCGTGGTGCCACGATTGACGTGGGGGCCAGTTCCACAGCCAAGCCGCTCCTGCCAATTGGCGGTGCTTTGGGAATGGCCCATGTTCCGCACGACCCCGCGGTTGTCTCAGCGTGACATGCAAAAATTGACCTCGCTGCCAAGCGAGGGAAAAAGCGAGCCAAAGGCGATGTTGGCTCTGAGCCAGAGCGCCGAATTCTCGATGAACCGCCCATTGTTGCGGGTGAGATAGGATCCGGACAGGAAGCGCAGCCGCAGCCCTTCCGCTTGCGCAAACAATTCCAGCCGCTCCGGCGACATTATGCTGACATGGCCAAACTTGCGTGCGCGTTGCCGCAGCCTCCGCTCGTAGCCGAGATCCGCGATCACCTTGGGCATGGTCGGCGAACCGCCGACCATGAGCCCGTCGGTCAGAAGGAACGGCAAGAAGGCGCGCAGGCAGGCCTCGGGGTTCTGCAGATGCTCCAGCAGGTGCAGAAAGACGATGACATCGTACCGCCGCTCGAGCGGGGGTTGCGCACCGTGCTCGACATTGAAGCGAACGAATTGAGTATAGCCCTTGGCGGCGAGCTGCTCCGGATCGCAGGCGATGTCGACGGCGTCCCAGCGCCGTATGATGGCCGGCCGTCCTGCGTCGCTGCGCGGCTTCATGAAGGTCAGCATCTGTCCGCGATCGACACCCACCTCCAGCACATCCACGGGCCTGCCGAGATGCCCTGCATGGGCTTCGATCAAGTGGCGCACGAACCAGTAGCGCAGGAAGCGCAGCGGATAGCGCGTCAGCCGTTCGCCTTGGAAATAGCCGTTCATGCGCTCGATGCCCTCGAAGGCATCGAGGCGCCATCCGGCGGGCCAGAACGGGGAGGACGCAGCAGAAACGCCCGTCATGGAACGATCACGACCGGAGTCAGCGCCGCGGCTGCGCCGATATTAATGGCTGCAATTTGCCGTGCGCCGCCGCGCAGCGCCATCCCGGCAAGAAAGATCAGCAATGCGATAACCGCGGTCGTCGCATGACATGTTGACAGGCCGGTCAGCAGCGTCAGCCCGCAAACGGCGAAAGCTATTCCGCACAGCGTCCGCCCATAGAGATCGAGGCCGCATGCGTCGAAGAAGGATTTGACCGCGAAATTTCCCGCCAGAATCGTCAGCGCCATGAACAGATACAGATAGGGCAGGACGAGTTCGACCGCGTCTTCGAAGGCCAACGCCGATTCATTGAAAGAGGCAATCGTCTCCACGAGATTTCCAAACTGATAGGGCTAAAAACACGGAAGAATGCCTCTTATGGCGGCGAAGCGGCGGGATCAAGGCGTTTGTAAAAAACACCTGCGGCATACACGTCCGGCGTGTAGGCTGCGCGGGGAGATTGCCGCGCAGCCCCTGCTGCCGAACTGACACGCAGCGTCTTGCGGTCTCGGGAGCCTACTAGTGGGCCGGCAGCGCCTGCGGCGTTTTCGGCGTCTCCATCGCGGCGACCTTGTTCTTCACTGCCTTCTGCACCTTCTCGAAGGCGCGCACCTCGATCTGCCGCACGCGCTCGCGCGACACGCCGAACTCGGCTGCGAGTTCTTCCAGCGTCACCGGATCGTCGGCGAGCCTGCGCGCCTCGAAGATGCGGCGTTCGCGATCGTTCAGCACGGTGAGCGCGTGATCGAGCGCGGCGCGGCGGTTGTCGAGCTCCTCGTGCTCGGCCAGCACTTCTTCCTGCCCGGCGGATTCGTCCGCCAGCCAGTCCTGCCATTCGCCGGAATCGCCGTCGTCGCGGATCGACGCATTGAGCGAGGCGTCGCCGCCGAGGCGGCGGTTCATGTCGACCACGTCTTTCTCGGTGACGCCGAGGCGCTTGGCAATCTGGGCCACCTGGTCGGGCTTGAGATCGCCTTCGCCGAGCGCGTTGATCTTGCTCTTGGCCTTGCGCAGGTTGAAGAACAGCTTCTTCTGGTTCGCGGTGGTGCCCATCTTCACCAGCGACCACGAACGCAGGATGTATTCCTGAATCGATGCCTTGATCCACCACATCGCATAGGTGGCGAGGCGGAAGCCTTTGTCCGGCTCAAACCGCTTCACCGCCTGCATCAGGCCGACATTGCCTTCGGACACGATTTCTGAAATCGGGAGGCCATAGCCGCGATAGCCCATCGCGATCTTGGCGACGAGCCGCAAATGGCTGGTGACGAGCTTGTGCGCCGCCTCGCGGTCGCCGTGCTCGCGCCAGGACTTGGCCAGCATGTATTCTTCCTGCGGCTCCAGCATCGGAAACCGCCGGATTTCTTCGAGATACCGCGACAGACCACCTTCGGCGGTGATCATCGGCATAGCCGCAGAACGGGCCATGACTTGCGCCCTCCAAATTCATGTCCCCAAACTTACCCCCCGAATCGCGGCGGGCAGATGATCCGCCGCCGTCAACGGGCCGACGGGACATGTTGCGGTGCAACATACCGCATTCGCAGCATAGGGGACGAGAACTGCGAAAGATAGTTACATTCCTGTCACCTCGGCGTGAACGGGAATGCTTCGGCACCGTACCCAAGTCTCTGGTCCGATTGGCGTTTTGAAATACGCGGCGGGGGCCGCCGCGTTTCAGGCCGGGGCCAGACTATCACGCAAACGGGCAAGCGGCCCCGGCAGTTCCGACTGGAATTGCAGGACGTCGCCAGAAACCGGGTGCTGGAAAGCCAAGAAATAGGCATGGAGGGCTTGCCTCGCAAGGGCTGCGAGGGCCTGCCGGGCGCCCGGCGGCAACAGCGCGGCTTTGGTCCGGTAACCGGTGCCGTAGGTCGCATCGCCCAGAATCGGATGGCCGAGATGGGCGAGATGCACGCGGATCTGGTGGGTGCGTCCGGTCTCCAGCCGGCATTCGATCAGACTCGCGACCGGTTTGCCGTCGGCGCCGGCATAGCGCTCCTTCACCTGCCAATGGGTGATGGCCTCGCGGCCGCCCTGGCGCACCGCCATCTTGTCGCGGGCATGCGGATGGCGGTCGATCGGGGCGTCGATGGTGCCACGCGGCCGGTCGGGTGCGCCCCAGACGAAGGCAAGATAGCCGCGCTCCAGATCGCCGGTGCGGCCGTGATCGGCGAATTGCGCCGACAGCGACTTGTGGGCCCTGTCGGTCTTGGCGGCGACCATCACGCCCGAGGTGTCCTTGTCGAGCCGGTGCACGATGCCCGGCCGCAAGACGCCGCCGATGCCGGAGAGCGAATCCCCGCAATGGGCGATCAGGGCATTGACCAGGGTGCCGGTCTGATGGCCGGCGGCCGGATGCACGACGAGGCCGGCCGGCTTGTCGATGACAATCAGCTGGTCGTCCTCATAAAGGATGGTGAGCGGGATGGCTTCGCCTTCCGGCTCGGCCGGCTCGGGCGGCGGCACATTCACGATGAGCATTTCGCCAGCCTTGACCTTGTAGCCGGGATCCTCGATCGCGCGTCCATTCGCGGTGACGGCGCCTTCCAGAATCAGCGCTTTCAGCCGCGTGCGCGAGAGTTCGGCGAGCTGTGCGGCCAGCAAACGGTCCAGCCTTGTGCCGGCGTCTTCCGGCGCGACGGTAAGGGTTTCGGTGGAGGCGAGGGACATAATGGTCGCAGCGGGCTCAGTGGGCACCCTTTGCCCCGTTGGGGAGAGGGTTGGGGTGAGGAGGCTCGTGCTCTATACGCTAGAATTTAACCCCTCACCCGGCGTAGTTCGTACGCCGACCTCTCCAAGGGGAGAGGTGAGCCGAGCAAACCTGACGTATGTCATCTCCCGAACCCCTGAAAGACCCCGACGGCAAGCCGCTCGATCCGCAGGCCCAGGCGGTGGTGGATCGGGTGCGTCGCATGTCCGCGATTTCCGGTTTTGCCACGATGTTCGGCATCGCGGTGGTGCTGATGGTGATCGGCTGGAAGGTCTCGCGCAGCGGCGATGGCGCGCCGCCGTCCCAGCCCGTCGACGTCCAGGCCATGCTGCCGAAGGGTGCGCGGATCATCGCCGCGCAGACCGCCGGCGACCGGCTGGTCGTGACCATCGATGCCGGCGGCGCGATCGAGGTGCGCACCTTCGATACCCGCACCCTGCAGCAGACCGGCCGGCTGCGCTTCATGGAGGAACGCTAATCGCGTTGACGCGGCGATCATTGTTCGCGTCGTCATCGCGACGACTTTTGCGCAAGACGCGCGCGGCAAACAGCGATTGCAATTTTCCGGATTTGCGCTATATTGATGTTTCGAGCTTTCGGCCGAACGACGTGGCCTCGCGCAAACCGCTCACCAGAGCAGCGCCTGAAAAACGACTTTCACCCCTGAAAATCTCGAATAGAACCCGGCCGCGTTCGCGCGCGGCTCTATACACGCTTATGTAAAGGATTGGCTCCCATGCAGACGGGAACCGTGAAGTGGTTTAACGCAACCAAGGGCTTCGGATTCATCCAGCCCGACAACGGCGGCAGCGACGTGTTCGTGCATATCAGCGCCGTCGAGCGCGCCGGCATGCGCGGCCTCAACGAAGGCCAGAAGATCTCCTACGAGCTTCGCGCCGACCGCAAGACCGGTAAGTCTTCGGCCGACAACCTGCAGGCCGCATAATTGCGGGCTGCCGCAAGCCGCGTCACCGCAGCTTGCCGAAAGATTGCTCCGCGGCGCGCGCAAGCGCGCTGCGTGAGCGGCGGACCTCAAGCCACGGATGTAATGGCGAGGTTCGCTTGCCTCGGCGACGAGGCATCGATGAGATGTTTCGACGATCGCCGTTTGTGATGGCCGGGCTTGCCCGGCCATTTGCATTTTCGGCGCATATTTGCGGCGCGGCCTCGGCTGCGAACCGTGAAATGACCTCTGCCCGGTTCCTGGGCATCACGGACATTTTGAAAAAATTGCAGTGGCACCGGATCGCAGGCGACCGCGTTCTATGCGCACGCCCGATCCGGGCGGCTCACCCGAACAGCCGGAGATGCATGTCTGCGCGCAAGCAGATGGAGGTTTCCATGACCGATGTGTCGATTGGTGATTTGAATCCCGCGCCGACTCCGCCTTGCCCCGTTTGTGGCGGCGAAACCGTTCTGGCCGAAGCGCCGAAGGCCGTCGCAAAAGTGACCGACATATTCCGATGCAAGCGCTGCAACGTGGAATATCCGGTGGCGCGAAAGCCCGACTCATGATGCGCTAAAACCGTGCCCGGCATGATGCCAGGCGGCTGGCGCAGGGGTAGCTTTTCATGCTGACGCACAAGCAATCGGGCGTGCTGCGCGGCATGCTGACGGGGCTCGCGATGACCATCGTGGCGCTCGCGCTTGCGATGAATGGCGTGCTGACGCCACTGATGCCGGGCGCAGAGTCCGCGCTCGGCTTTGCGCTGAAGTGGGACATGCTGGTGCTCGCATGTCTTGCCGTCAGTATTGGCATGCTGGCGCGCCACCGCTTCTTCACGCCGGACGATATCGACGGCGGCGGGCTGACCGAAGGCACCGCGAAGGCGCATCTGCTGCAATCCATGCTGCAGAATACGCTGGAGCAAACCGTGCTGGCGCTCGGTGTGCATCTGACATGGGCGACGGCGATGCCGCGCGCCTTTCAGGCCGCGGTGCCGGTCGCGGCGATACTGTTCGTGATCGGCCGCGTGCTGTTCTGGCGCGGCTATGCTGCCGGCGCGCCGCGCCGCGCGCTCGGCTTCGCGCTGACATTCTATCCGCAGGTGGCGATGCTGCTGGTGATCGCGGGATGGCTGGTGGCGCGGTGAGGGTGCAGAGACACGTTAGTTAGACCCGGCCGCTACCCCTTCTTGCCCTGCTTCTCCGCATATTGATCGACCAGCGCGCGGATCATGCGCTGATAAGGCACGCGCCGCGCTTTCGCCGCACGCTTGAAAAAATCGACGCTGCGGCGGGACAGCGACAGCGTCACCTTCACGTTGTCATCGCGCAGCACGAGGTCGTCGGGTGCCGGGAGGAAATCCTCGATCACGCGCGCGCGGCCGATTTCGCCTTTTGTGTACCTAACGGTTTTGCTCGTCATAGATTTTCTTGCCTTTCCGCCAGTAAGCCCGCCCCGAAAATGCGGATGCGCCCGGCGCGATAGGTGAAGCGAGCCGTCATCACGCCGCCTGCGACCTGCCCAAAGCAGAAATAGCGTTTCTCTGCGTCACTGTGGTCGAGGTCCTCTGCAATGACACGGTCTGGGTCGAGGAAGGCCTCCTGCGCCAGTGCAAACGAAACGCCATGCTTGGTCCGATTCTGCCGGTCCTTCAGGTCATCCAATTCGAAGTCCGGGCCGTTCATGATACGGAAAAATTACCATATGAGTGTCTGGCGCTCAACGCATTGCTGGCGTGACTTCGGGCCGACCGGAAAAATGTCCGTCGCCGTGACTATTATGGGGCCCGCCTTTGCAGGAACGGACCGAAAAGTGCTTCGTTTGGCTAAGCGTGTTTTCACCCCCTCCCGCCCACATTCCGTCAACCATTTCGCCTAGCTCATGCCCGCCGGTATCCTGTCCCGGCAACTTGCCAACCTGCTTGAACCCTTTCCTCACGAGTGACGACGCATGCACGGGGACGAGACCCCGCCCGGCGCAGCCGCGCCCGGCGTCACGCGGCCCGAGGCAGGGCCAGGTCAGGAGCGCGAGGCCCGCATGCTGAAGCCGTTTTCGGTGCCGCAGATCCCGCCGGTCCCGCAAGGGCAGGGCGATGAACACGCACAGCTCCCGCAGGCGATCGGCTTTTCCGGCGAGCGGCGCGATTTCCGCCGCCTCGTCACCCGCGGCGCGCTGCTCGAACTCGTTACGCTCGGCTTCTACCGCTTCTGGCTCGCGACCGACATCCGGCGGCATCTGTGGTCGCACACCGAGGTGCATGGCGACGCCGCCGAATATACCGGCACCGCCAAGGAATTGTTCATCGGCTTCCTGGTCGCGATGGCGATCCTGGTGCCGGTCTATGTGGCCTATTTCTTCGTCGGCCTCGAAGCCGAGCGCGTGCAGGCCTTCGCCTCGATCCCGCTGATCGTGTTTCTGTATCTGTTTGCGCAATTTGCGATGTATCGGGCGCGGCGCTATCGCGTCACCCGCACTGTGTGGCGCGGCGTGCGTTTCAATATGGGCGGTTCGGGCTGGGATTATGCCTGGCGCTCGGTGCTGTGGGGCGTGTTTGCCGCCGCGACCCTCGGCCTTGCGCTGCCGTGGCGCGCGGCGGCGCTGGAGCGATTCAAGATGCGCCACACCGCCTATGGCACGTTGCAGGGGTCGTTCGAAGGGACAGGCGGGGCGTTCTTCAAGAAGGGCTGGTGGCTGTGGCTGTTGATGTGGCCGTCGGCTTTGCTGATCGTTCCGCTGCCGTTTCTCTACGCGATGTACAAAGCCATCGAGTGGCGCTGGTGGGTCAACGGCCTGCGCCTCGGCGGCGTGCGGTTCGAGAGCGATCTCGATATCGCCGATCTGATGGGGGTGTACTGGAAAGTGATCGGCTGGCTGCTGCTGATCTTCGTTGCGCTTGGTATGTGGTTCGCCGCGGTGATCGCGCTCGGCCACGGACTTGCCGGCGCGGGCCTTGAGGGCGAAGCCAAGATGGCCGCCGTGATGGGCAATGTGTTCATCATCGCTGCGCTCGGCGTCGGCTACCTGATATCCGCTCTCGCCTTCAATGCGGTGCTGCGCATCTATCTGGTGCATGACATCTGGACCAAGGTCGCCGGCACGACGGTGGTGCACAACATTGCCGCAGCCGATAATGTCGCGGTCTCCGGCGCTGCAGCGAGCGCGATCGGCGAGGGCTTCGCCGATTCCCTGGATATCGGCGGGTTCTGAGACCATATCGCGAGATATCGGCCGCTCGTCCCCGCGACAGCGGGGACCCAGAACAAGGATGCAGCATGCCCGCAGCAGCGGGCATGAGCGGAATTCGGATGGTTCACGCGATGACTGGCAACTCCGATTGCGCGACAATTCCCGCCGTATTCTACGACGGCACCTCCAACCGCAGGCGCAACGTCACGCTGCGCTTTGACGATGCGATGGACATCGTCGAAGAGGGTGTGGTTGTCGCCACCTGGCCTTATGACGATGTGCGGCGCGCCGATGGCGGCGGCCAGCGGCTGCGGCTGTCCTGCACCTCTGCGCTGCCATTGGCGCGGCTTGAAATCGCGCAGGACCATGCCGCGCAGCTGGCTGCGCGTTTCCCGAAGCTCGATGCCGGGCGCGGCCCGGGCCAGACCGGACGCATCGTCGGCTGGTCGGTCGCGGCCGCGATCTCCATCGTGCTGGTGACGATCTACGGCATTCCGCTCATCGCCGACCGGCTGGCGCCGCTCGTGCCCTTTGCAGTGGAGAAGCGGCTCGGCGAAGCCGTGGACAAGCAGGCGCGCACCATTTTCGGCGGGCAGGCATGCACGCGGCCGGAGGGCCAGGCCGCCTTCAACACGATGATCGCCCGGCTGAAGGAGGCCGGCGGCTATGAGGGGCCGCTGGAAGCGCAGGTGCTGTCGTCGCGCGTCGTCAACGCCTATGCGCTGCCGGGCGGCAAGATCTATCTGCTCGACGGCCTGTTGCAGCGCGCGAAGAATGTCGACGAGGTCGCAGGCGTCATGGCGCATGAGCTCGGCCATGCGCATAATCGCGACGGCCTGCGCAAGCTGATCCAGACCGGCGGCTCGTCGTTCCTGATCGGACTGTTGTTCGGCGATGTTACCGGCGGCTCGGCGATGCTGTTTGCGGCGCGCTCGATCCTCGATGCGTCCTATTCGCGCGAGGCCGAAAGCCGCGCCGACGGCTTTGCCATCAAGGCGATGACCGGGCTCGGCCGCTCGCCGCGGCCGATGGGCGAGTTCCTGGTCCGCATCACCGGCGGCGGCAAGGTCGCGACGGTGATCGACAGCCATCCGCTCAGCGCCGACCGGCTCGACCGCATGAAAAAGGAAGAGCCCGCGCAGCCCGGCCCGCCGATCCTGACGGATGCCGAATGGCAGGCCTTGCGCGCGATCTGCGCCGACGTGAAGAAGGATGGCGGCAGTCGGGCGGGCAAGAGCCTCCCAGCCAGGCCAGCCGCGACCTGACGGGCGCGGCGCCTTGCTTGCGCGGACGGCCGATCACGGCTATCTGAAGGCGCGACGCTCCCTTCGTCTAGCGGTCAGGACGCGGCCCTCTCAAGGCTGAAACAGGGGTTCGATTCCCCTAGGGAGCGCCATATACATCAAGGATTTAGATACAGCTTCGGTATAGTCGGCCGGTGTTTGGCAACGCAGCGAGGCGTGCGGCCTCGCGGTGTTGTAATCGGTAACCCAGTCGTCGATGAACCGGCGGGCCGCCATATGCGCCCAGCACGCGCCGGAAGGAGAAACGATGTCCTTCCGGCGCAGATGATGGGCTCACATCGGCTGAATGCCAGCCTTGCGGATGATATCGCCGAGTTTTTCGGTCTCGGATCTGATGAACTTGCGTAACGCGTCAGGTCCGGGCGCTACGGGTTCGGCACCCTGTTCGGTGAATCGCTGCCGGACCAGGGGATCTTCGATCGCTTCTTTGAGCGCGTCATACAGCTTGTCGATCATGGGCTTCGGCGTTCCTGCGGGCGCCAGCAATGCGAACCATGCTCCGGTCACATAATTCGGCACGCCGGCTTCCGCTGTGGTCGGCACGTCCGGCAGTGCCGCCATGCGCTTTTCGGCTGTCACGGCTAACGGCCGTGCATCGCCCTTCTGGATCAGAGCCAAGATGTTCGGCAGCAACTGGAAGCCGACCGGGACCTGGCCGGCAATGAAATCCGGCGAATATTGCGCGATGTTGCGGTAGGGAACATGCACCAGCTCAACTCCGGCAACTTGGTCGAAATATGCGCCGGCGAGATGCTGCGATGAGCCGACGCCGACCGTGCCGTAGTTGAGCTGCTTCGGCCGCTCCTTGGCGTAGGCGATAAATTCCTGGAGCGTCTTCGGCGGTAGTTTCGAGTTCACCACGATCACGTTTGGAAGGATGGCGAACAGCGAGATTGGTTCCAAATCCTTTTCCGGATCGTAACCGAGGGATTTGAACAAGGTGCGGTTGGCGGCGAGCGGACCCGAGGTGCTGACGACAAGATTGTAGCCGTCCGCAGGAAGTTTCGTGGCTGCGGCAGTGCCGCTATTGCCACCTGCGCCCGGACGGTTTTCCACGACCAGAGGCTGACCGAGATACTTTCCCATACGGTCGAGCAGGATCCGGCTGATCACATCGCTCGCGCTGCCGCCGGCAAAGGGAATCAGAACCTGTATCGGCCGGTTCGGATACGTATCCGTCTGTGCGAATGCTGCGGGCGAGGCAGCGGTTCCGGTCAGCAATATTGTAATGAGGACCTTGAGAATTCTAAACATGCCTTCGTTCTCCCTTTCGTGATTGTCGTTCTGTCAGTATTGCTAGACTGCAATGACCTCCATAAGCCGCTCGCAATCCGATTTGTTTGCGGCATCGCCCGAGAAGGTCACCCGGCCGCGCTCGATCGCGACAAAGCGGTCGCAAACCGTGAGTGCCTGATGCACGTTCTGCTCGACCAGCAGGACCGCACAGCCCGCGGCCTTCATTTCTCCGATAATGGCGTACAGGTCCGCGACGATCATCGGCGCCAGACCTTCGCTCGGTTCGTCGACCAGCAGGAGACGTGGCTTCCCGACCATGACGCGCGCCATCGCAAGCATCTGTTGCTCTCCGCCGGAGAGCGTCGTGCCAAGCTGGCTGCGCCGTTCCATCAGCCGCGGAAAGCGCCGGTAGATGCGGTCGAGCGCGGCGAGATTGTCCGCCTTGGAACGGCCCGGCACTTGCAGAAAGCCAAGCGTCAGGTTCTCCTCAACCGTCAGACCCGGAAAGATCCGGCGGTCTTCGGGAACGAAACCGACCCCGCGATGCGCGATCCGGTCCGGGCTGACGCCGGCGATCAAGGCGCCGTCGAACACGATTTCGCCTTCGCTCGGAATGATCCAGCCGGCAATGGTCTTGAGCAGCGTGGTCTTGCCGACGCCGTTTCGACCAAATACGCCGAATATTTCGCCATCGCGAACGCTCAGGTCGATACCCTGGATGACGTGGCTCGAACCGTAATGGGTGTGCAGATTGCGGATATCGAGCATGGTCAGGGATGCCCGAGATAGGCGGCCTGGACAGCCGGATTGTTACGTATATCGGCAGGAGCGCCTTCGGCGAGCTTCTGGCCCTGATGCATGACGATGACGTGGTCCGACAGGCTCATGACGAGACCGATGTCGTGCTCAATCAGGAGCACGGTCACGTCGTTTGCCAGCGATTTGATCAGCGCTGCCGTATCCTGGGTGTCGCCGTGACTCATACCTTGCGTCGGCTCGTCGAGCAGCAGCACCTTGGGCTTGCAGGCGAGTGCGAGCGCGACCTCGAGGCGCCGCTGTTCGCCGTGTGACAGTGCGCTGACGCGGAACGAAGCCTTATCCTTGAGCGAAAATCGCTGCAGTAACTCGTCGACCCGAGCCAGGGCTGCGTGGCTCGCAGAAACCGGGCGCAGCGCGAGCGACCAGGGTTCGAGGATCTGTGACGCGAGGCGCAGATTTTCTCCGACCGACAGCTCGAAGAACAGGTTGGTGATCTGAAAGGAGCGGGCGAGCCCCGCCGCCTGCATGCGGTAGGGCGGCTGACCGGTCTGGTCGACGCCTTCGATCAACACCTGTCCGCCGCGCGGCCGCAGCGCACCGGAAATCAGATTGAACAGCGTCGACTTGCCGGCCCCGTTCGGACCGATGATGGTGGTAATGCGATTGCGCGCGACGGTAAAGCTGACATTGTCGACAGCGCGAAGTCCGCCAAAGGCGATTGACAGACCGCGCGCCTCCAGGATCGGCGCGGTCACGGCCTGTCTCCCCGTCCGAGCTGTTTTGCGATCCACGGCCGCACCACGCCCATCAGGCCTTGTGGAAAGAAGATCACCGCGCCCATGAACAGAAGTCCGATGACGATAAGATGGTGCTCGGTCCAACTGCCGACGAAGGATTTGAGAACGGTGAGCAGCACGCTGCCGTAAAGCGCCCCGACCAGCGTTCCCACGCCGCCCAGGATGACCGTGATCACCGCGTTGCCCGAGGTTGCGAAGAACAGCAGCTCCGGCGACACAAAGCCGCGCAGCATCGGGTAGAGCGCGCCAGATACGGTGGCGATCGTGGCGGCCAGAACATAAGAGCTAAGCCGCAGCGACGAGGAACGATAGCCGAGGAAAGGCACGCGCCGGTCGTTGGTCTTGATCGCGATCAGGAGGCGGCCGAAGGGCGTGTCGAGCAGATAGGCCGCGATGGCATAGAGAACCATGGTCACTGCGAGCACGACGAGGAAGAAACCCGCGGGCGACGCGCTCGAAACCGTGGCGAAGCCGAGATTGATATCGATGATAGGGACGCCGGTCATGCCGTCGGAAGCGCCGATGGCGCGTGTGTTATAGATCACCTTGGCGATTACCTGCGCCATGCCGAAGGTGATCAGCGCGAAATAGACGCCGCGTACCCGGATCGCGATGAAACCGCCGACCAGCCCCAGTACCAGTCCGGACGCGATGGCGACCCCGATCGCGACCCAGAACGAGGGAACCTGCATCAGCATCAGAGCCGAGATATAGGCGCCGAGGCCGAAATAGAGTGCCTGACCGAGTGAAAGCAGACCGGTATAGCCGAGCAGGATATCCACGGATAGCGCGAGCCCGGCGAAGATCAGCGCCTCGGTCGCCAGCCGCAGATAAAAGGTGTCGTCCATCGCCGCACCGATCGCGGCGGCGATCAGTGCGAAAATCACGAGCGCCAGAGCCAGGACGTGGCTCGCGCGCATCGACGTTGTGAGAGCGTCACGCATGGCCGAGCCGTCCGAACAGGCCCTGCGGCCGGACCATCAACATCAGAACCATGATTCCGAACACGATCGGGTCGGTCCAGACCGGCGAAATGTATAGCGAAGCAATGGCCTGGACCTGCGTGAGAAACAGCCCGGCGACGACCGCACCGGCGATCGATCCCATTCCGCCGACAATGACGACGGTGAAGGCCATCAGGATGAAGTCGCGCCCCATGGTCGGGAACACCGAATAAATCGGCGCCAGCAGCACCCCGGCGAGGGCCGCGAGCGATACACCGAAGGCGAAGGCGCCGGCATAGACCCATTGCACCGGGACGCCGAGCGATGCCGCCATGTTGCGGTCGAAGGCGGCGGCGCGCACCATCGCGCCGATCCGCGTCCGGTAAACGATGAGAGCGGTTGCGACGATGACAAGGGCGCCGGTCGCAATCATGAACACGCGATAGAGCGGCAGGAAAAGACCGGCCACTTCGATCGCGCCACGGATCGGAGTCTCCGGCCGGATCGGGTTGGGTCCCCAGATCAGTTTGAACACGTCTTCGAGCACGAGCGCGAAGCCGAAGGTCAAGAGCAGCGTGGTGACATGCCGGTCCTGACTGTGAAAGACCCGCTGGATCAGAAGCCGCTCGACCAGATAGCCGACCGGCAGCATCAGTGCCGGCACGAGGACAAGCAGCAGCGCGAACGGCACGCCAAGCGCGCCGAGCGTTACGGCGATAAACGCACCGAGCGCGTAGAATTCGCCGTGCGACATGTTGATCACGTCGAGCAGGCCAAAGATGATGGTCAGCCCGAGCGCGACCAGGATCACCGCGACCCCGAGAGCCAGGCCTGTCACCACCTGCGGTGCAAGCACGAACTGGATATAATCCGCCATCCCTCGTTCCCCGGGCCGGTCAGGCGCGTTTTCCGCGTAACGCGCGAAGCTTAGCGAGGGCGCAGCGCCGGGATGGCACTGCGCCCGTTCCTTGTCAGAAGCGCTTGCAGTCGTCGGGGCCGATCGCGTCGGCGCCGGGCACCTTGCCCACGATCTTGAACTGGCCGCCGGTAACCTGGACGACATACATGTCTTGGATCGCCTGATGGTCGCCGGCGCGGATGGTCTTCTCGCCCTGCGGCGTCGCCCATTTCAGGTCGCGAAGCGCGTCGCGCACCTTGTCGGTTTCGGTGCTCTGGGCCTTCTCGACCGCGGCCTTGTAGGCGAACAGCAGCCCATAGGAATCGGTCCCGTAGAGATCCGGATCGACCTTGTACGCGGCGCGGAATGCCTCAACGAACTTCTTGTTCTCCGGCGTGTCGATTTCCGGCGAGTAACCGACACCGGTCACAAAGCCTTCCGCGGCCTTGCCGATGGCGCCGATATTCTGCGAGGTCACCGTACCGGATGCGCCGAGCACGGTGATATTGCCGAGCAGTCCGAATTCCTGGAGCTGTGAGAACAGCCGGACAGTATCGTTGCCGGCCACCGAGGTGTACAGCACCTGCGGACGTGCCGCGCGGATTTGCCCGAAATACTGCGTATAGTCCTTGGAATCGAGCGGCGCGAAGACTTCGCCGGTGCTGTTGCCGCCGACGCGGTCGACGTTCGACTTGAAGGCGGCAACAGTCGAGCGGCCCATCTCGTAGTCCGGCCCAAGATAGAACACGCGGGCTTTCGGCTTTTCCTTGGCCAGCCAGCTCGCGAGCGCGGCCGATTGCTGGCCGGCGCGGGCATTGACGCGGAACACATTCGGCGAGCAGCGCTCACCCGTGATCGAATCCGCAAAGGACACGGTGGTTGCAATCAGCCGGCCGGCGCGCTCGGCGAGCTGGCCGACGGCCAGAGTCGAACCGGATGATACGGTGCCGGTGAGGAAATCGACTTTGTTGACCTGAAAGAGCTTCTCCGCCTTTTGCACGGCGACGGCCGGATTGGCTTCCTCGTCCTCGAAGGTCAGCTCGATCGGGCGTCCCATGATGCCGCCCGCAGCATTGATTTCCTTGGTCGCGAGCTCGAGGCCCCAGCGGACCTGCTGGCCGATGCCGGCATAGGTGCCGCTCAGCGGCGTAACGACGCCGATCTTGATCGGATCCTTGGACTGGGCTGCGCAAAGCGCGGTCGTCGACAAGAGAATGGCAAGCGTGGTGGTGGCTAATCTGGTCATTGGCATTCCTCCATTATATTGCGGCGGCCCTTACCGCCTTCAGCTTCCCTTGAATTTCGCAGCGCGCTTGCCGTGAAACGCCTCGACGCCTTCCTTGAAGTCGTCGGACTGCCGCAGGCGGCTGTAGCAATGGCCTTCCAGTTCGATGGCGATGGTGAGGGTCGAATCCTCGGTATCGTTGAGCAGTTTCTTGGCCGTCCGTTGCGCGAGCGGCGAAAAGGAAAGGAGTTCGTCGACGAGCGCGTCGGTCGCAGCCTCAAGCCTGTCGTCGGCCACGCATTCCGTTGCGATCCCCCAGTCGTATGCCTGGCGGCCCGGGATTCGCCTGGAGCGCATCACGATGTCTTTGGTGCGCGTGATCCCGACGATCTTCTGCAATCGCGCCGACCCTCCGGAGCCCGGAATCTGGCCAAGCTTCTGCTCCGGCAAAGCGTAGAGGCAGGTATCCGAGACGAGACGGAAATCGCAGGCGAGCGAAATTTCGAAGCCGACGCCGAAGCAGTAGCCGCGGTTCGCGGCGATCACCGGTTTCGCGCAGCGTGCAGGCGCGGCGATGTTCCAAGCGAGTTTCGAGACATGCTCGGGCGAGGCCTCCATGAAGCCCTTGATGTTGCCGCCGCTGGAAAAATGCTCTCCAGCCGCGCGCAGCACGATGACACGCACGCTGTCGTCTTCGTCGAGGGCCTCGAAAACCAGCCGCAACTGGTCGCGCTGCGGCATTTCGATGACGTTGAGCGGCGGCCGGTCGAGAACGATATCGGCACGCTGCTTGTGTGGTGTAAGTTCCACCCGGAAGCCGTTGAGCGTCAAAAGGCGCGGATCGGTGAAGGTCATCGACGTCATGCTGCGTTGCCTTTGGTCTGAGGTCCGCCTTCGGCCTCGAATTCGCCTGCGACCAGCTTGCGGCGCAGGAGTTTGCCGACCGGCGATTTCGGGATTTCGTTGACGAAGACATAGCGGCGTGGCCGCTTGAAATTGGCGAGACCCGAATTGCGGCAGAACTGATCGAGTTCGGCGTCCTGCACCGGGCTGCGTCGCTTGACGAAGGCAGCCACGATTTTGCCCCAGCGCTCGTCCGGAAGTCCGACGACGGCGACTTCGGACACGGCCGGATGCAGCGAAAGGCAGCTCTCGATTTCTACCGGCGAGACGTTCTCGCCGCCGGTAATGATCATATCGTCGACCCGCCCGGTCACGAACAGATCGCCGTCCTTGTCGACGAAGCCTGTGTCGCCGGTAAAGTACCAGCCCTTGCGCAGGGCTTTGGCGTCGGCTTCCGGGCGCCGCCAATAGCCCTCGAAGGATTCGTCGCCAAGCAGATGGGCGATGATCTCGCCTTCCTCGTCGGTGGCTGCGATTTCGTCCGGGGAGGCGGCGCCCAGTTTCACCACGCGGATGCGCTGGTTGATGCCAGCGCGGCCGGCCGAGCCTGGCTTCGCTGCCGCATTCTGATCGATGGTGAAGGTATAGATCTCGGAGGATCCGTAATGGTTGACGAAAAGCTCCGGTTTGAATGCCTCACTCAGATCCTTCAGCAGGCCGTCTGTCATCGGAGCGCCGGCGAAGCCGAGCTTGCGTACCGACGAAATATCGGCGCGTGCGAAAAGGTCGTTGTGGATTAGGTCGTGATAAAGCGTCGGGACGAGATAAAGGTTGGTGACTCTCTCCGCCTCGATCAGTGCAAGGGCATTGGCAACGTCGAAGCGCGGAAGGCACACGAATGTACCGTTGATCAGAGACATTGCCAGCAGAGAGCGCACCCCCATCGTGTGATAGAGCGGCATAACGCCGAGCGTACATTCGCCATTGGAGTAGAGGTTCTGCGCAACATGCGCGACCGCGGCTGCGCGCTCGGCCCGTTGCCGGCGCGGCACCCCTTTCGGGCGCGCGGTGGTTCCGGAAGTATAGAGCATCACCGACCAGGCGTCCGCCGACACGCGCGGTTCGGCCTCGTTGCCGGAGCGGTCCACGAGCGAAGCGTAGGCGATTTCGTCGGACTTGACCGAGTCGAGAGCGATCCTGTGCCGCGATCGCGCCTCTTGCGACGTCCGCGCCGCTTCGGCGGAGACATCCTCGAACACGAGGGCCTTGGCCTCGGAATCGGCAAGGCCGAAATCGATTTCGTCCGGCTTGGCGCGCCAGTTGAGCGGCGTTATCACGACGCCGGCAAACTGACACGCCCAATGAAGGAGCGCGGCCTCGACCCGGTTTTGCAGCACGGTCACGAGATGGTCGCCCGGCATCAAGCCGAGTTCGTCGAAGCTGTCGACGATGGCCGAAATCTGCCGATAGGCCTGCGCGTAGGTGAGACGGACCGGTCCGTCGACGAATGCGAGCGCTCCAGGCTTGCGTTCGACGCTTGCGAGAAAGCTGGTTCCGAGGTCAAGCATCGGGGTGTGTCTCCCGCAGTCTCTTTGCAGCATCCAGTGCTGCGGCAATGATCGGGACATAGCCCGTGCAGCGGCACAGATGGCCGCTGAGAAATTCCCGCAGCGTCTCCTCGGAGGGGGCCGGGTCGCTGCGCAGCAGGTGGTCGAGCGACATCAGAATCCCGGCAGTGCAGAATCCGCACTGCAGGGCGTGGTGGCGTCGAAACGACTCCTGCAACACGGACAGGCGCCCCGGAGCCGGTTCGAGCCCTTCCACCGTGCGGATGTCGGCGCCGTCGGCCTGAACGGCAAGCGTCAGACATGCGCGCGCCGGTGCCCCATCGATCTGGACGGTACAGGCGCCGCAAACGCCGTGCTCGCATCCGACATGCGTACCGGTCAAACCGAGCGTGTGCCGCAGCATATCGCTGAGCAGCATGCGCGGCTCGACCTCGGCCTGGTAAGTGCGGCCATTCACCGAGAGCTGGACCGGGTGGCGTTTTTCCGCGCTCAGGCGAGGCATCGGCGTGCCTCCTCGATGACGGCGCGGCCCATGCGGCGCACCAGCTCGCGGCGATAGCGCGCCGTGGCATGCAGGTCGTCGCGGGCGTCGAGGTCGAAAGCAAAGGCATGGAGCGCGTCGTCGAGCGCGGTGCCGTCGAGCGCACGAAAGTCACGCGCGACCGGTCGGTCGGCGACCCCGCCGATCGCGAGTCGCGTTTCCCGGTCCGAGACGACCGCCGCACAGCCAACGATGGCAAAGTCGCCGTGGCGCCGGCCGAATTCGCGGAAAGCATAGCCCTGTCCTGGGCGCGCCTTCGGAAAGGTCACCGCCTCGATCAGTTCGTCTTCGCCGCGGGCGGTGGACATCATCCCAATGAAGAAATCCTCGGCCGTGATGCTGCGCGTCTTGCGGCGCGCGGACAATTCGATGCTGCCCCGAAGTGCGACCAGAGCGAGCGGAATTTCCGCGCTCGGATCGGCATGGGCCGCCGATCCGCAGATCGTGCCGCGACTGCGGGTCTGCGCATGGCCAACAAAAGGCAAAGCGGCCGCGACCAGCGGCAAGCTGCGGGCGAGGTCCGGGCGTGAGAGAAGTTCGTCCTGGCGGACCGCGGCGCCGACGCGGATGGCGTTGCCGTTGTCGCTTATCCGGCGCAGTTCAGGCAGATGCATGATGTCGATCAGCACCTTCGGTCGCGCCAGCCGCATCGACAGCATTGGCATCAATGTCTGCCCGCCGGCGAGAATTCGGGCATCGCCGGCATCTTGCGCCAAGGTCTCGTGAGCCTCTGCGACAGACTGCGCGCGCACATAATCGAAGCGGGCGGGCTTCATGCGCGGCCTCCGAACAGACGTGCGAACAGCCCGGCTTTGGTTTTCCCTCCGCCGGTCTTGCGGGCAAGGGCCGCGAAGAACTGGCGGATCACCACCCTGGCCGCGCCGTCGAGCAGGCGTCCGCCGATGGACGCGACCTTGCCGCCGATCTGCGCATCGTAGTCGTAGGTCAGCAGGGAGCCGCCTTCGGGCATCGGCGAAAGGCGGATGCGGCCCGTGCCCGCCGCATTGCCGAGCGCGCCGTCGACGACGCCGTCGAGTGTCACGGATTGCGGGCGAACCAGGTCCCGCAAACGGATATCGGCTTTGTAACGGCCGGTGACGGGACCGATACCGAGCGTCACGTCGGCGCGGAAATGCGTTTCGGACACGCGCGCGACCCCGTGGCAACCCGGAATGATTGCGGCGAGCGTCGCCGGATCGAGCAACAGCTCCCAGACCGCGTCCGGCGCGGCGGCGACTTTGGCTTCGCCCGAACCGTGGAGGGCACGGATGCCGGCCGCAGCTACAGCGGGGCGGACGAATGCGTGCGGCGGCTCCTTTTCCTCGCCGTGCAGATGCTTTGCGATCTTCGCAGGCGTCAGCGGCAGGTCGATTTCCGCGATCCCGAGCGCGTCTGCCACAGCATTGGCGATGCAAACCGGTGTGCTCATGCAGTTGCCTTCGCCGACGCCCTTTGTGCCGAGTGGCGTGAACGGGGAGGGCGTCTCAACGTGCAGCATTAATGGAGCGGGCACCTCCATTGCGGTCGGCACCAGGTAATCGGCAAAGGTACCGGTCAAAAAGGCGCCATCCGGCCCGTAGGCATATTCTTCGTAAAGCGCAGCGCCTACTGCATGCGCGAAGCCGCCCGTAACCTGGCCTGCGACCATTCCGGGGTGAAGAATGCGGCCGCAGTCATGCATGGTAACGTATTTGTCGATACGCACTGCACCGGTATCGCGATCGATCTCGACGCCGCAGAAATCGAAAATAAACCCGTGACAGAGAGAGGAGTTGATTTCGTCCTGTCCGGTCGGCGGCGTCAGTTCCGGTGGTGTCCAGAATGCGGTTTCGCGGAGCGCCTGATCCGCTTCAGGGATCAGGCCGGGAGACCAGTGGCTCGCCGCCGCAATGCGCGAGAACGGGATGGCGTTATCCGGATTGCCGCGAGCACGGATGCGGCCTTGCGCGAATTCGATCTCCGAGGCCGGCACGTTGAGCTGCGCTGCGGCGCTGCGTGCGAGCTTCGCCTTGATCCTTTCGGCAGCCAGATGCGCAGCGCCGCCGACAGCGGCCGCAAAGCGGCTGGCATAATTGCCGGATGCGATCGACCAGGCGTCTCGGGCGCTGTCGAAATCGGTAACGACGCGGATGTCGGATGGCTTCAGCCCGAGCGCATCGGCAACGACTTGCGAAAGAACCGTGCGATGGCCCTGTCCCTGCGGGACCGAGGCGACATGCACCGAAACTCCGCCAAGTGGGTCGATCGCGACCGTTGCCGTTGCTTGCGCGCCGTTTTTGGGCCCGGCCTTCTGCCGCTCCTGCGGCGTCAGAACCGTGGTGATGTAACCCATGTTGGACACACTCGGCTCGACCGCCGCGGTCAGGCCGATGCCGTAGATGCGGCCTTCCGCTCGCGCCTCCGCCTGGCGCTTGCGCAAGGCGTCGAGGCCGCCGTCGTCCAGGGCCTGCTCGAACGCTTTCAGGTAATCGCCGGAATCGAGCAGCGCGCCGGTTGCGGTCCGGTACGGGAAGGCGCCGGACGGAACGAGGTTCCTGCGGATCACATCGACCGGATCGAGGCCGAGCTCGATGGCGATGCGCTGCATCAGCCGCTCCAGCGCGTAATAGACCTGCGGGCCGCCGAAGCCGCGATTGAGGCCGGTGGGAGTCTTGTTGGTAACGACCACGCGATTGCGTACGGAGACATGGCGTATGTCGTAGGCCCCGGTGAGGTTGCCGTGCATGCGGTACAGCGTGGCCGGCTCCGGCGCACGGATATGCGCGCCGACATCCTCGATCTGATCGTAGGCCAGAGCATGCACACATCCCTCGGCATCGACGGCGGCGCGAAGCGTGGAGACCCGATTGGTCGCCGACACCGACGCAGTGAGATGTTCGAGCCGGTCCTCGATCCACTTCACCGGCCGCCCGCATAACCGTGCGGCGATCCCCATCAGAACGACGTAGGGGAACACGCCCTGCTTGACACCGAAGCTGCCGCCGGAGTCCGGCGGCGTGCGCAGGCGGAACCGGTTGCCCGGCACTTTCAGCGCCCGCGCCATCACCGCATGCAGGCTGAACGGACCCATGAAATTCGCCAGAATGTCGTAGCTGTCCTCGCCGGGATCGTATTCGGCAACGACGCCATAGGTTTCCATCGGCGTGCACGAATTGCGCGGATAGCGGATGGTCACGGACACCGTATGGGCAGCTTCCGCAAAGGCTTTGTCCGGATCGCCGTAGCGGAAGCTGCGTTCGCTCACGAGATTGGTGCCGAGCGGCTCGTGCAGAACCGGCTGGTCCGGCTCGAGCGCGGCGAGCGGATCGACAACCGCCGGCAGCGGCTCATACTCCACCTCGATCAAATCGAGCGCATCTTCGGCAAGGTAGCGGTCGGCGGCGATGGCGATGGCCACCGGCTCGCCGATGTAGCGGACGCGATCGGTTGCGATCGGCCAGCACTCGATCGGCGCTTTGACGCCGACGACGAGGCTCGCCGAATGCGCCGTGATATCGGTCCCGGTGAGGATTGCCGCGACGCCCGGTGCTTTGCGCGCCGCTTCGGTGCGGATCGCGACAATCCGCGCATGCGCATGAGGCGAGCGCAGGATCGCGGCATGCAGGGTGCCGGTCTTGACTGTGAGATCGTCGATGAAGCGGCCGCGGCCGGACAGGAGCGCTGCGTCCTCCACGCGCTCGACCGATTGCCCGCACCATGTGGTGGCCTGACCTGCCATCGCTTCGACGTCCCTCGATGCGCTCTTTGCCGGCGCATGCAAGGGTTACGCTGTCACGACCGCGCTCAGGCCGGCCATGCCATCCTGTCTCACGGCTTACCGATGCGTCTCATTTGGTGCGGTGCTGGCGGTGGTTCAGGCGCCGAATGCGAACCCGATGCGGGCGACCTGCCGGAATTCGCTCGGCGTACAACCGGCATGGTCCCGGAAGAACCGGGTGAAATGGCTCTGCGCCGAAAAGCCGAGTTTTTCGCTGACCAGGGCCAGGCTGTCGTCGCTGTGGACCACGGTCTTCACCGCAAGTTCCATCCGCAGAAGATTGACGTAGAGGTGCGGCGTCATCCGCGTCGAACGCTCAAACAGGCGGTAGAAGTGCGCCCGTGAAAGGCCAACTTCCTTCGCCATGGAATCTACGTCCTGCGCCGCCTTCGGGTCGGCACGGATCAGGTTGATGGCGCGGCGAATCCGCCAGTCCATTGGATTGCTGTGGGCCTGGAAATCAGCCGCTCTCTTCGAAAGCGTTCGCCAGGGCGTGAAGCGTTCGATAATCGAGATCATCAGGTCGGACAGCAATTGTTCCTGAGTTGCGCCCGCGCTCGGGTCCGCCATCATGAATGCGGCGAGATCCATCGACAGGCGCCGGATGCGCGGCGAGAGCTCGCCGGCGGGCCTGTCGAAAAAGCCATGTGCGCCGCTCGCCGCCCAGTTCGGGCGGAAGGTTTTCAGCCAGCTGGGCTCGATGTAGAGCGCGAGGATAATGGTGCGTGGCCGTTCCTGATAATGCACGTAGGCGTGCGGCTCCCAGGTATTGATCAGCACAGCTTGTGTATCGGTGAGGGGAACAAGCCGGTCGCCGACGGCAAACTGGGTGTCGGCGCCGCTCGCCTTGATCAGCACATGGCAGTGCGGATGCGCATGCCGCACGAGTGAGCGGTCCATGTCGAGCAGGGCGACACGGCCGAAGTCACCATGGGCGATGCGCAAGGCGTTGGACATTCCTTGTTTGGTTTCCTACCCGGGGCTTCTTCGCAGTCGGCCGCTCTATTATTACGGCGATCGCACGGACTATTCTTGCCGAATTGTCGCACTGCGTAAGTTAAATTGCGTATCGCGAATTCCGCCATTGCTGCAAGCGGGTCGCTCCGGAATGCTGCGGTGCGAGATAAAAAATGAGACGCCGCGGTAATGCGAAATGGCGCCAAAGCGGCCGATAACGAGTCCGGGGTCAACGAAAATCAAGGCCGAATATGACCGAGGCGGTCCGGTGCGGAGACATGCAATCGAACGTTGTGGCGGGCCGGGAAGGCCCGCGGCCGATCACGACCTTGCGCGGATGGCTCGATCATCTGGCTGCGCAAGACCGGCTCGCCGTGGCGCGACCTGGCTTGTCTCTGGCCTTCGAGATCGCGGCAGTCGCCAAGCGGCTCGATGGCCGCAAGGCCACGTTCTTTCCGCAGGCCGGGGGACATGCAATGCCGGTAATTTCGGGGCTGGTATCGGACCGGGGCTGGATCGCCGAGGCCATGGGCGTCGCCCCGGGCGAGGTGCTGACCCGGTTCCAGGAGGCCGCCCTCAATCCTGTCCCATGGCTGGAAGTGCGAAATGCGCCGGCTCAGCAGATGGTGCATCGCGACGTCGATATGACCCGGCAATTGCCGATCCCGGTCCATAACGAGCACGATAGCGGCGCCTATATCACCGCGGGTCTCCTGATCGCGCGCAATCCCAGGAGCGGGATCCAGAATGTGTCGATTCATCGTTTGCAGGTGAGCGGCCCGAACCGGCTCGGGGCCCTTTTGCTGCCGCGCCATACTCATATGTTTTTTGAGATGGCGGAGGCCGCCGGTCAGGCGCTCGATGTTGCCATCGCGGTTGGTGTCGATCCGCTTACGCTTCTGGCGTCCCAAGCGATTGCGCCAATCGACTTCGACGAACTTACAATCGCCGGTGCCCTGCATGGTGCGCCGCTTCCAGTGGTGAAGTGCGTGACCAACGAGGTCCGCGTTCCCGCGGAAGCCGAGATCGTCCTCGAGGGCCGGCTGCTGCCGCATGTCCGCGAGCCCGAAGGCCCGTTTGGAGAATTCCCGCAATATTACGGCGAACGGGCGAAGCGCCACGTGATCGAGATCGACGCGCTCACGCATCGCAAGGACGCCATGTTCCACACCATCGTCGGCGGCGGTCTCGAACATCTCCTGCTCGGCGGCATTCCGCGCGAGGCGACACTGCTCGCTCACCTGCGTCGCAGTTTCCCGAATGTATGCGATGTGCATCTCGCGCGTGGTGGCGTTTGCCGCTATCACCTCTATGTGCAGATCGACAAGCGGCAGGAAGGCGAAGCCAAGAATATCATGATGGGAGCTTTCGCCGGGCACTACGATGTCAAGCAGGTGATCGTGGTGGACGACGACGTGGACATTCACGATCCAGCAGAAGTCGAATGGGCGGTGGCGACCCGCTTTCAAGCCGACCGCGATCTACTCGTCGTAGGCGAAAGTCAGGGTTCCAAGCTGGACCCGTCGGCTCGCAACGGCGTCGGCGCGAAGATGGGGCTGGACGCGACCAAGCCGCTCGATGCACCCGAGATGAAATTCAAGCGCATCCGTGTGCCTGGTGAGGAAAGCGTGGATATCGGGCGCATTCTCGAAAACGACCATTCTTGGAGACAATGTCTCAAGGCCTGATCAGGCAGAGGCTCTGAAGCTGGCCCTTTGGCCGGTTCCGTCCCTTGAAGGCAGACGCGCAGCCTATAGCGTTTTCGAGCGAAGTGGGCACCGGTTCGCGTGAAGAAAACGCGCCAACGCAACAACTTAGAGTCTTTTCGCGATTCGAAGAAAAGCGGAAAGACTCTAGACGCGTCGCCTTCGGTCTGTCCGATCCAGGGGCCGAGGATCTGCCTGGTTCCATCGCGCAAAACACCGAGCGCAATATAGACGGCTTTTGTGACGGACAAAGCCTTCGTGACGGATTGTGATCCGAATCGCATCGAAGACGATCAACGGATAGCAGGCGTGCAGCGGCCCGATTGCTATTCGTCAACCTCCTAAAGCACCGCCGAGATCAATTGTATCAGAGCGGAACCCGATCTGATTGAATCGTTGAAGATTCCCAAATCAGGAATGACGTGATTCACGCTGCCTGCCGGATGGAGGCCGGCAGGCTTGCTTACTGCGCGGCGTTCAATAAACCTGAACGTGCCTCGCGCGGACGGCGAACCGGGTGACGGCTCCGGCCAGCCTCTGATCGCGGCGATCGTTTTGAATCCTCCGCAGCCGCCTTGACACTCCGATAGATCATGAACTAAAAAAATAAACCGGCCAGCCGGTTTATTGGGTAATTTTGTATCAGGACAGCGTCCGCCGGTGATTATCAAAAGCCCTCAGGATCGATGAACAAGCCCCAGCAGAATAAGCCCGCCACTTCAATGAAAAGTGCGCCCAAGCCGGCGGAAGCTGGGGGCGCGCACGCGATTCCGAACGACGATGGCCTTCTTGACCTACATTACTCAATGCTTCGTGTCCGGCGGGTTGAGGAGCGGCTGCTTCAGGTCTTTTCAGAGGGGAAGATTCCGGGATTCATTCATGTCAGTATCGGCCAGGAAGCAGTTGCCGCGGGTGTGTGCTCGTGCCTGACGCCGGCGGACACCATCTTCACCACGCATCGCGGACACGGCCACACATTGGCCAAGGGCATGGAGCTGAAGCCGTTCATGGCCGAGATTTTCGGCCGCGCGAACGGTGCGTGTCGCGGCAATTCGGGCTCGATGCATGTTGCCAGCAGCGAAGCTGGAGTCGGCGGCGCCAACGGTATCGTCGGCGCGGGGCTGCCGATTTCGCTCGGCAGTGCGTTCGCCTCCGCTTTCAAGGGTGAGGACAGCGTCACCGCGGTATTCTTCGGCGATGGCGCGTCCAATCAGGGCACCTTCCACGAAGCCATGAATCTCGCCGCGCTGTGGGATCTGCCGATAATCTTCGTGTGCGAGAATAACGGCTGGGCACAATTCACCTCGCAAAAATCCTATATGAAGATCGACAGTATCGCGCGACGGGCCGAGGGCTATGGCATGCCCGGCGTCTGCGTCGATGGTGATGACGTGCTGCGGGTTCGCGAAGCTATGCGCGAGGCCGTTGCGCGCGCGCGGGCAGGAGAGGGGCCGACCCTGCTCGAATGCAAGACCTATCGCTGGTTCGGTCATTACGCCGGCGACCCGCAGAAGTACCGGCCGGCCGAGGATCTCGAAAAGTCGCGCAACGTCGACTGCATCGTCAATTTCCAGAAATTCCTGATCGACTCAGGCCGCGCCGATCGCGCGCAGCTCGACGCCGCCGATGCCCGCCTTGCCGCGGAAATTGATGAGGCGATCGCTCATGCGGAGGCGGCGCCCGCCGCTGCGAAGGGCGAATTTCTGAAAGACGTTTATGCCTGACACTTGCCGCGAGGTTTGCCTGCCGTGAAGGAACTTCGATACATCAAGGCGATCAACGAAGCCTTGCATGAAGAGATGGCGCGCGATGAAACCGTCTTCGTTATCGGCGAGGATGTCGGTGCGCCAGGCGGCGCCTTTGGTGGGACGCGCGGTCTTCTTCAGGCCTTTGGCGAAAAGCGCGTACGCGACACTCCGATCAGCGAATCCGCGATTGTCGGCCTGGCGCTGGGCGCGGCGATGAAGGGGCTGCGGCCGGTTGTCGAGGTCATGTTCGCCGACTTCCTGCCGGTCTGCATGGACCAGATCGTCAACCAGATCGCCAAGACGCGCTTTATGTTCGGCGGCCAGTTCACGGCGCCGCTCGTGATCCGCGCCCCGGGCGGCGCCGGGCTCAATGCCGGACCGCAGCATTCGCAAAGCCTGGAAGCGTGGTTTGCCCATGTTCCTGGGCTCAAGGTTGTGATGCCGGCGACGCCGGCCGACGCCAAGGGCCTCCTCAAAAGTGCAATCCGTGACGACGATCCGGTGCTGTTTCTCGAGCACAAGGCGCTTTATGCCTCGTCCGGAACGGTACCGGAGGGCGAATATTTGGTTCCGATCGGAAAAGCGGACGTGCGCAGGTCCGGGAAGGACGTGACGATCGTCACCGCCTCGCGCATGGTGCAGCAGACCATGGACGCGGCGGAAACGCTCGCTGCAAACGGCACCGATGCCGAAGTCATCGACCTGCGTTCGCTGACGCCGCTCGACAGGGATGCGATCTTCAAATCCGTCGAGAAAACCTCGCGTCTGGTTATCGCGCACGAAGCGGTGAAATCGTTTGGCATCGGCGCGGAAATATCTGCGATGGTCAGCGAGGAAATGATCGACGTACTCGATGCGCCGATCGCGCGCGTCGGCGCGCCGTTCTCGCCGGTCCCATTCAGCCAGGAAGCCGATTACCTTCCAAACGCCGCCGATGTCGTGCGCGCCGTCGAAAAGGTGATGATGTATTAGGCGGCAGCATCGGTCCGGGCGTTCGGCAGCCGCCGGGTGCGAAGGCGTACTGCAGGAAACGAGTCGAGAGGCGGGGAGTCCATGAGTTCCGCAATCGTCATGCCCAAGGTCGGTCTGACCATGACCGAGGGCAAGATTGTCGAGTGGAAAAAAGCCGTCGGCGATCGCGTCGAGAAGGGCGAAACCGTCTTCGTGTTCGAAACCGAGAAGGTGAGCTTCGACGTCGAAGCCCCGAAATCGGGCTTTCTGACAAAGATCGTGGTGAACGAAGGCGAGACTGTTCCGGTCGGGACCGAAGTCGCGCTGCTGGACGAAACAACGGGTGGCAACAATGGGGCTCAGCCGGCACAGGCTGCCCCTGCCGTTGCAGCTCAGGCCGTACCGTCGCCCGCGTCGGCTCCGGTCGCAGCTGCGGAGCCACGCATGGCGGCGTCGAAAGTCCGCGCTACGCCGCTGGCGCGCCGCATCGCGAAAACGCATGGGATCGACCTCGCCCAGGTTGCCGCCGCGTGCCCGTCGGAACGGCTGACGCGGCTTGACGTGGAGTCGTTCCTCGCGGCGCATACGCCGGCGGGGCAGTCTAGGCCGCAGCCCGCCGTTGAGCCGATCGCGCAACACGCGCAAGGCCGTATCGTCAAACTCTCCTCCATGCGCGAGATCATCGCCCGAAAGATGCTTGCGAGTAAGGTAGAGGCCGCACAGGCCTATATGGTCGTCTCGGTGGACGCGGGAAACCTGATCGACGCCCGTCAGCGGCTCATGCCATCCATAGAAAAGCAGACAGGCGTGCGCCCGACTCTAACCGACCTGCTGGCCAAGATCGTCGCAGTCGCCATTGCGCGCCATCCGGTAATGAATACGCGCTGGACGCCCGAGGGCATTCTCTGGATCGATCCCATTCACATGGGGATAGCGACAGCGCTCGATGACGGGCTTGTCGTGCCGGTGATTGCAGATATCGGTACGAAGAAGCTTTCCGAGATCGCGGTCGAGCGCAATGGCCTGATCGCGCGGGCGCGCGCCGGAAAGCTGCCGCCCGAGCAGATGCGGGGCGGCACCTTCACGATTTCGTCGCTGGGCATGTTCGGTGTTGAGGAATTCAGCGCCATCATCAACCAGCCGGAAAGCGCGATCCTCGCGGTCGGCGCGATCGTCGACACGCCGGTCGCGCGCGACGGCGCGGTGGTTGTTCGTCCGGTCATGAAGCTGACCCTGACCTACGATCACCGGATCATCGACGGGGCCAAGGCCGCCGCGTTTATCGCAACTCTAAAGGATGTGGTCGAGGAACCGTTGCTGGCGTTGGCATGAGGCGACTTGCGCGGGTAAAACGTCGGGATGTTGTCTGATCGTCGCACAAGGCCGGCTGGCTTCGAATGTTGCGAACGTTGATCTTCGGTGGGACTTTCAACCCGGTGCATGTGGGGCACGTGAGGGCTGCGATCGAGGTGGCGGAAGCGCTCGATCTGGTGCGCGTCGAATGGATTCCGGGCTACGCGCCGCGTCACAAAGCCGATTCGGCGTTGCTGCGTTTCCAGCTTCGTGTGGCGTTGCTGCACGCGGCGCTAAGCGAGGACGACCGCTTCTCGGTGAATGAGATCGAGAAAGATCTGCCGGTGCCTTCGTTCACCATTCAGACCTTGGAAGCAATGGCAGAGGCGGGGCGGGAGTCCGACAGATATTTTCTCCTCGGCGATCGTGAGTTTTTGCGCCTGCACAAGTGGCGGGCCGGCCGTCGTGTGGCCGAATTGGTGCATATCGCAATCGTCTGCCGCACCGAATTCGACATCCACGAGTTTGCGTTGGACGTCGCTGCTGCCTGGCCTGAAAGCCGCCGCATCGATCCGCCGGCTGGATCGGTGATGGCTTTCGAGCTTATCCCGGGACGGCGCGCAGTGCTGTTGCCTTTGCCGCGGATCGACATCAGTTCCTCGCTGGTGCGCCGCCGCTGGCTGGAGCGTCGCGATCTGTCGTATCTGGTTCCGCGGGCCGCGATCGACATTCTGGAGCAGCATCGTGCGGAGGTGGATGCGGCCTGGCGCGATGCTGATGCGTCTGTATCGAATTAGCGTTTGCGAGATTCCCCAGGAATCGAGATCGACCATGACCTACGATCTGAGAGATACGATTTTCGCGCCGGTGGCGGATCGCCTTTATACGGCCGATGTCAGGGTCACGAGTCCGGGCGTCGTCTGCGGTGTAGAGATGGCAGGTCAGAAAGCGTCCGATCTTGGCTGCGAGGTGCTTTGCTGCGCGGCCGATGGCGATGAGGCGGATACCGAGACGCCGATCCTCAGCATGCGCGGTTCGGCCAAGGCGATCGCGATGGCGGAGGATTGCGTTCCCGGCGCCATCGCAAAGCCCTCCGGTATTGCGCGTGCGATGCGCCGTGCGCAGGAATTGGCCGGAAGTCGTGTTCGCGTCGTGTCGGGGGCGGCGAAGAAGATGCCGGAGGAAATCAAGCCGCAGATCCGGCGCGCCGTGCATCGCGGGGGCGGCAGCGGACGCATCTCGGAGCTGCCGTTTCTGTATCTCGACAAGAACTATGTCCGGATTTTCGGGTCGGTGCGCAAGACGCTGGAAGCGGTCGCACCGATGCAAGGGTATGTGCGCGCCATCCAGTTGCGCGGTCTGGTCGAGGACATTGCCGCAGAAGCGCGCGCGGCCATTGCGCTGGGTGCGGAAATCCTGATGGTCGACAGCGGCCGGTTGGAGGATCTTGACATGGTTGCGGGTCTTGTCCGCGAAGCCGGATGCCGCGATCGGACAACGATTGCCTTCGCCGGAGATATCGCAATGGAGGACATTCCCAGCGTCGCGCAGCATGACGTGGACATTCTTGATATCGGACGCGCCATCCTCGATGCGCCGATCGTCGACATCAAATTCGACGTCCGAACCGGCTGACTCGTCGGAACATTTTCGAACAACGTCGGCGCCGCCTGGCAGCAGCAGATCGCGTCGATGCAGAGACCCGAAGCCTCAAGATAAGCGGCTCAGGTGCTCGAAAGACGCCCGCAAGGGGGCCTAGGTTCCGCCAAATACGACTTGATCGCCGGCCAGGGGCACTGCATGTCCGACCAATCAGAAAACCGGCCAGCCGGTATTTATTGACACAGTTCAGGATTGCGGCTCTAATTTAATCCGGCTGGCCGGTTTTTTGCGGTCGTGACTGCCCATGGCTGCGCGCTGCGGCATCAGGGACAACGATGCTCGCCGCCGTGCCCTTGAGCGAACGGTTCGGGCTCGACTTGGACGGGTGAGAACAGCGGGGGAACGTGCATGGAGGATCGCGTCGCCGACGCAGGTGAGTGGCAATCCGTGTCCGGCCGACGGACGGCCTGGCGCGATTTGCGGGACTTCCTCGCGCTCGCAGACAGTCACGGCCTGGTCAAGACGATCGATGTGCCGGTCAACCCCCGGCATGAGCTTGCCGCCATCTCGATCATGGCGACGGCGGAGAACGAAGCCGCACCGGCGTTTCTGTTCCGCAATTTTGCAGACAATCCGCTTGGCGCCAGCGTCGTCACCAACATGCTCGGCTCGTGTCGGCGGCGTTACGCGCTGGCGATGGGGCTCGACCCCGATGCATCGCTGCGCGAACTGGTGGCGCAGACCCGGGCGCTGATGGTGGCGCGGGTGCCGCCGAGGGAAATTACCCCGGAGCAAGCCCCCGTCAACGACGTCGTTCTCACCGGCTCGGACATCGATCTGACGAAGCTCCCAGTCCCGACGTTCTGGCCGGGCGACGGCGGCCCCTATATCGGCACCGCGAATGTGGTGATGACACGCGGACCCGATCAGCAGCGCATTAATCTCGGCTGTTATCGCCAGATGCTGCATGGCCCGGACAGGATCGGCCTCTACATCACATCGGGCAAGCATGGCCGGCTTGATCGGGATGCCTGGTGGGCACGTGGCGAGCCCTGCGAAATCGTCGCGGCGTTCGGCGTCGATCCCGTGCTGTTCATGATGGCCGGCAGCGGCTTTGGCAAGGATGTCTCCGAGCTGGATGTCGCCGGCGGCATTATGGGCCAACCGGTGGAGCTGACGCGTGGCGTTAGCGGTTCGCTGCCGATACTCGCGCGCGCTGAAGTCGTGGTCGAAGGCGTTCTGCGTGCCGGCGAGACGGAGATGGAGGGGCCGCTCGGCGAGTTCACCGGCTATTACGGCAACGAGCGCGGGCCGCAGCCGGTGATTGAGGTGAAGGCGCTGCATTACCGCAAATCGCCGATCCTCACGGCGGCGATCATGGCGCGCTACCCGTCGAGCGAACTCGGGACGGGATTTGCCGTGATGCGTTCCTCGCGCATTCTGGACGATCTTGTCAGGCTTGGCGTGCCTGGCGTCGAAGGCGTCTATGCCACGCCCGCCGCCCTCGGCGGTTATGCCATGGTCGTCGTCTCCATCCGCCAGATGTATCCCGGTCACTCGGCGCAGGTGCTGGCATTGGCGGCGCAATGCCCTGCCGCGGCGTTTTTCACAAAATGGATTGTCGTGGTCGATCACGATGTCGATCCGACCGATTTCAACCAGGTGCTCTGGGCGCTTTCGACGCGCGTCAACGCCGCGGAGGATCTCGAACTGTTGCGCAACACATGGTCAACGCCGCTCGATCCGCCGCGCTTTCCCGCCTCGGAACGCCCTTACGGCTCCAAGGTGCTGATCAACGCTTGCAAGGATCACCGGCATTATGCGGCGTTTCCGAAAGAGACCCGCCTCGATCGCGAAACCTACCAGCAGGTGCGCCGGCGCTGGAGCGAATTGGGGCTGGAAGGGCGGCCGCCGGATGTTTGGGTGTTTCATGGCGAGTAGCGGCGCACCCAGAAGCGAGCATCAACCCTCGCGCGACGGGACACCGCGTCCAATCTGAAGAATCTACGAGAGAGCCTGCAAAAACCATGGGAGGTCAGGGATGAAACGCTGGATGTTTGGAGCAATTTTCCTTGCAGTAGCTGGCGGGTTCGGGGCAGTCGCGCAGGCCCAGGACGATGCGGTCAAGAACTATCCGCAGCGGCCCATCAAGATGATCGTGCCGTATGCCCCCGGCGGCGGTACGGACATTCTCGGCCGCGTCGCCGCGAAAGAATTGTCCGAAGCGCTAGGACAGCCGGTTGTTGTCGAAAACCGGCCGGGCGGCGCGGCGATTGTCGGGGCCGAAGCGGTCGCCCGATCCAACCCAGACGGATACACCCTCCTTGTTGCGCCGTCCGGACCGCTGGTGATGAATCCGGTTCTGCGCAAGACGCTGCCATACAATTCGCAGACCGACTTCGCGCCTGTGTCAATCATCGGCCGGCTTCCGTTGCTGATCACAGTCAATGCTTCGTTGCCGGTCAAATCCGTCAAGGAACTGATCGACTACGCCAAGGCGAACCCCGACAAAATCAACTATGCGTCCAGCGCACCGCTGTTTCAGCTAGCGACCGAATTGTTCAAGCAGAAGTCCGGCACGAATTTCCAGCCGGTGCCATACAAGAGCAGCGCCGAGTCGGCGACCGCATTGCTCGGAGGCCAAGTCACATTGGCGATCTCCGACGTGCCGCCGGTCGTCGGCCTGATCAAGGACGGCAAGCTGCGGGCGCTTGCGTATACCGATACGCAGCGAAGCTCCGAATTCCCCGACGTGCCGACCGTGGCCGAGGCGGGGTTGCCGGGGACGGAAGTAGCGACACTGGTCGGCATCGTGGCCCCGGCCGGCACACCGGATGTGATCATTAAGAAACTACAGGACGTGCTGATGGCGATGGTGAAGAAGCCCGAGGTGCGGGAGCGCTTCAAGACCATCGGCGTCGAGCCGGTCGGCAGCACGTCGGAAGAATTCGCCGCCGCCATCAGGGCCGATATCGCGCGATGGGAAGACGTCGCCCGCCGCGCCAATATCGAGAAACAATAGAGCAAAGACCTTTTCGCAATATCCGTAGTGTCCGCGTGCCGGGATCGGCACGCGGAATCCGGCGCCCTGCTAAGCCGGCAATGCTGGCTTGTCCATGTTCTGATTCAGGCAATGCGCGATCCAGTGCCGCGTCAGCTTTTCCTGAACCGAATTCTGACGCAGCCTTGTGCGTAGCACGCCGAAATCCACGTCCTCGAGCGGCTGGTCCTGGCAGGCGCAGGTGAAAATCACAGTTTCCTTGCCCGTATCCGGTGCCCGATGAACCTGCAGGCATTGGCCGCAAATTTCCTTCATCATGCATTGCATCGGCGAATTGATCGAACCGATGGCCTCAATCTTTGGATCGAGATACGGGTGCAAGGCTCCGTGGCGGGCCCTTGCAATCGCGCTCATCATGCCATCGGAGCCAATGGCGATCAGGTGCTGCGCCTCATCGAGGCGGATGTCCGGAGCTCCGAGATCGCCACGCGCATAGGCGGTCATCGCATCGAGGATATTGCCGGTGAAGGCGCGATCCTGCGGGCGGCTCGGCTGAAACCCGGGCGCTTCGTCGCTGCACCAGACCACGACATCCGCCGCCGCCTCGATCTGTTCTGCCTTGAAGCGATCTTGCGGCCTCTTGTAGCCAGCAAAATACACCGTGCGCGAGCCCTTGGAGCGCGCCGCCTGTCCGATCGAGAACAGCACTGCATTGCCGAGCCCGCCACCCGCGAGGATGTAGGTCCGTCCGGACTCGATGCGAGTCGGTTCGCCCGTCGGCCCCATCAGCACCACTGCTTCCCCCGGCCGCAGCAACTGGCACAAGTCGGACGAGCCGCCCATCTCCAGAACGATGACGGAGACGAGACCCCGTTCGCGGTCCACCCAAGCGCCGGTCAACGCAAGTGCCTCGGTTGCGAGCCGCGTTCCGGCGACCTGCGGTGCAAACGACTCGTAGTTCTGAAAGCGAAAGAATTGCCCCGGTTCGAAGGCGCGTGCCGCTGCCGGCGCATGCACGATCACTTCTACAATGGTCGGGGTCAAACGCACGACGTCGTGAATGACGGCTCGGAATTCCTGCGCGAGGCGCGTAAGCGGACTCATGCCGCTCGCCGCCGGCAGCGCTTCCATCAGGCTGGTGATGACGGAATAGCCGCGCGTGGCACTCGCCATCGCTTTCACAACATTGCCGGCAAACGATGGATGCAGATCGCCGAAGAAGCTGACAAAGCGGCCGTCCGGGCGCCGGTCCATCAAGACATGCGGCGTCTGCGGCTTGCAGGAGCGCTCCGGCGACGCGGGCCGCCCGGTTTCGTCCACGGCCTGGAAATAGCGCCCGTCGAGCTTGACCTCGACGCCGTGCTCGCGGCTGAGCACCGTGTTCGGCTGGGTGCCGGCGGCAATCAGGATGGTGCGGGCAGGCAGACGAAGCGGCGTGCCGGTCTCATCCTGATTGTGTTCAGCAACAAGCAGCGCGGTTGCATGGCCGTGGCTGTCGACTTCGACTGCCGTCGGGGAGAGGCCCTCGGCAAAGGCGATGCCTTCCTCCATCGCCTTTTCGACTTCCTCGTGGTTAAGCGTGTAACTCGGCGATTCGGTCAGGCGCCGGCGGTAGACGACCGTTGCGCCGCCCCAGCTTTCGAGCAGGGCGGAAATGCGTGGCGCACGGCCTTCCCGCGCGGCTGTCGCGCGTTCCTCGCGCAATGCCTTAGCGTGGCGGATGAATTCGTCCGCGATCCCGGTTTCGTCATCGGACAGTCCAAGATCGAAATGAGGGTCGGCGGCGCGCAATGTCTCAAACCGGGCGAGAAACTTCTCGACCTGAACCGGATAATAGGCCAGCGCCTCGGTTGCGGTATCGATTGCAGTGAGGCCGCCACCAATGACGGCGATCGGCAGCCGGACCGTGAGATTGGCGAGGCTGTCGGACTTCGCCGCACCCGTGAGCTGCAACGCCATCAGGAAGTCCGAAGCCTGGCGGACGCCATGGGCCAGACCATTCGGCATCGGGATCACGGTCGGTTTTCCTGCGCCCATACACAGGCTGACGTGATCGAAGCCCATCGCGAATGCGCTGTCGGGTGTGATGCTGCCGCCCATGCGCACGCCGCCGAACATAGCGAATCCGTCGCGCCGCTCCAGCAGCAGCCGGATGATCTTCAGATAATTCTTGTCCCAGCGCACGGTGATGCCGTATTCGGCGACGCCGCCGAAACCCGCCATCGCGCGCTTGTCGAGGTCTTCGTAGAGTTCGGCGAGGTCGCGTATCGGTGTGAATGGCACGCGGCTGCCGTCGGCCCTGCGGCCGGAAAGATGCTCGGGCAAGGGCTCGATTTTCAGTCCGTCGATGCCGGCGACGCTGTGCCCGTCATTGAGGAGGTGGTGGGCGAGCGTAAATCCCGCAGGACCAAGGCCGACCACAAGCACATTGCGTCCAGTTGCTTCACGCGGAAGCGGACGACGGAAATTCAGCGGGTTCCAGCGCGTCAGCAAGGAATAGATTTCGACTCCCCAAGGCAGACGCAGCACGTCCTTCAAGGTGCGCGATTCAATCTGCGGGATGTCGACCGGCTGCTGCTTCTGGTAGATGCAGGACTTGACGCAGTCGTTGCAGATGCGATGGCCGGTGGCCGCGCAAAGCGGGTTTTCCACGGTCACGATGGCGAGTGCGCCGAGCGCGTAACCTTCGGACTTGACGAGGTTCATTTCGGAGATGCGCTCCTCCAGCGGGCAACCCAGCAGCTTGCCGTCGAAGGCATCTTTTTCGACCTCCCCGGAACGACGGTCGCGCAGTCCGAGCGAGCAGCTATCTTTCCCCTGCTTGTGGCACCAGATGCAGTAATTGGCCTCATCGAGCGCACCCGTGAGCGAGGTGCCGCGGTCGGTGAGCTGAAAGCCGCTGCGTTCGCGGCGGTGGTGATCCGGCGCGGTCCAGACCGCAATATCGCCTTTGCTGCGGCGCTCAATCTCAATCAGGTTCATCGGGTCGCGCTTGGCCGGCTGCTTGAACAGCACGCCCGCGCGATGCCGGTGCCTGCCTTCGGCCGAGAGCGTAGCCCATGCCGCATAGGTTGCAGCGAGGTCCAACTCGGCTGCATGTGCGGCCTCCGCCTTGAGCCAGCGCGTCACGTGGTACGCGAAGGCATTTTCCGACAGAGCTTCGCCAAACAACGCTTCCAAATCCCTGGTGATTGCTGCGGCGTCGATTGTGGCGGCGGACTTTGCGGCTGCAGAACGCAGGGCGCGGCGTTGCACGAAATTTCGCTTCACTTCGAAGAGGTCGGACTTCGACAGATGCTCTTGCCGCAGAGCCCGCAATTCGTCCCCGATCCCGAACAATCGCCCAACGAAGTCTTCCAGATGCGGAGCCAGCGCGATGATGAGCTCCGATTCCGCTTTCCTGCCAAGTCGGGCCGGTGCGGCGCGCGCCTGCAACAGACATTCGGCCAGATCGTCCGACGCCGCGCGCAGATCGCTTACGAACAGTGCATCCAGGCGCGCAAGCCCGTCGCGATCATACAGATCGGAAAACGTCAATCCGAAAGCGAGTGTGAGGCTGGCTGTATTGCCCGGAATGCTCGTCATCGCGCACCAATAATTGACAACTAAGATATTTATAAGTAAGAAACAAAATAAGTGTCAACGATACAACTGAGATGAGTGCGCCCGGGCCGTTCACGCGCTATGCAAAGCGCAGGTTGCGGCAAACATTGTGCGACTGAGGGAGGAGCCGCTCGTGACATACGTCGTCACCGAGAGTTGCATCAAATGCAAATTCACCGATTGCGTGGAGGTGTGTCCAGTCGACTGCTTCTACGAAGGTGAGAACATGCTGGTCATCCATCCCGACGAGTGCATCGATTGTGGTGTGTGCGAGCCGGAATGTCCGGTCGAGGCGATCAAGCCCGATACCGATACGAGCGTCGGCGAATGGCTCGACATCAATGCGCAATATGCCAAGCTCTGGCCGAATATCGCCGAGCAGAAGCCGGCGCCTCCCGATGCCAAAGACAATGCCGACCTGCCGAACAAGCGCGAACTGTTCTCGCCCAACCCGGGCGGCGGCAACTAGCGCCTGCCGGGTGACCGCATCGGTGAATGGCCCGCGATGAAAAAACCGGTCGAGATGGGGGCGGCTCAGGAAAGCAGGGTAGGGCGTTTGGCGTTGTATCCGGGCGCGCTGTTCCTTTATTGTGCCGCCAAATCGGCACGGAGGTTCGATTCCGCCCATGACGCGAATCAAAGCTCGAAAATTCGACGTCGGGCAGGATTTCGGCCCCAAGGATCTCGAAACACCCGGCCGGAAGAAGCCGCATCAGGATTTATGCCTCTGGCTTCGGCTGCTGACCCTACACAAGCTGATCGACAACGAGATGCGCAGGCGGCTGCGCGAGTCCTACAACATGAGTCTCGCGCGGTTCCATCTACTTGCTCAGCTCAGCGTCGCTCCCGACGGCCTGAGGATGGGGGAGCTGTCGTCCCGCATGATGGTAACGACCGGCAACGTCACGGGTTTGACCGACGAACTGGAGGCCGACGGCCTCGTCGAGCGTGTCGTCGACCCGTCCAATCGCCGCGCCAATCTTGCTTACATGACCAAGAAGGGGCGTGCGCTTTTCGACGAGGCGGCGCAGATGCTGGAAATCTGGATCGAGGATTTCTTCTCGATCTACTCGTCGAAAGACAAGCAGTTGCTGTTCGATCTGCTCGGCAAGCAGAAGGCGTTCGTCCTGAAGCGGTTGACGAACGCGCAGGCGGAAACTCCCGAGTAGATCGCGGGGCGCTTATTTTTAAGATGTCTGTCGAGAGATTCAACCGGCGGGCAATCCGCCGGAATACACCGAGGAGCCGTTCATGAAACGATGGCTGTGCGCGCTTCGTCTCGCCGGTCTGGCTTGGCTTGCCGTTGCCTTGTCGCCCTCGGAGGCGGCGGCCCATCCGGGTGTTCATCATCTCGGAAGCGGCGAAAGCTTCGTCGACGGGTTCCTGCACCCGCTTCTCGGATCCGATCATCTGGTGGCGATGCTGGCGATCGGACTTTGGGCCGCCTATCTCGGCGGCCGGGCGCTGGTCGGTGTTCCGCTTGCCTTTGCGGGCATGATGGCGCTCGGAGCGATGCTGGGTGCCGGCGGCGTCCCTTTGCCGGGCGTCGAGCAGACGATTGCGGTTTCGCTTGTCGTGTTTGGGCTGATGATCTGCACGCTGGCGAAGTTGCCGGCCGCGCTTGCCGCGGCCCTTGTCGGGCTTTTTGCGATATTCCATGGCTACGCGCACGGTGCCGAGATTCCCGATCTGGCGCAGCCGCTGCTTTATGGCGCGGGCTTTGTCATAGCCACCGTGTTGCTGCTCGGGGTGGGGGTAGCGATCGGAGAGGCCTGCCGCCGGTCCATTCCGGATATCCTGGTTCGTGGTGCAGGCGCCGCAGTCGCAGTGTTCGGGATCGTGACCGTGATCGGTAACATCTGACAGTGCTGCGCCATCGAGCCCGGTGGCGCTTGTCGGGACGCGCACGGCGAACAATCAGCCGGACGGTTTGCCGTTCTTGGCGATGAATGATTTCCAGCCGTTGAGGAACAATTCGCAGCAGATTTCGGTCAGCTCCGACAACGGAAGCGGCCCGTCGGGCCGGTGCCAGTAGATTATGGAATTGTACATCCCGAACACGATATAGCTGCAGGCCTTGATCTGTTTCTTGTCGAGCCGGTGCCCGGCATTGTCGGCGAGGATCTCGGCGAGAATCTGCGCGTATTGCTTCTGCTTGCGGACGACGCCGGCGAGTTCGCTTGCCGGCAGGTTGTGTGCGTATTTCAGCAGGATGCGGGCGCTTGAGGCATGCGAGCTGAATGTCGACATGTGCCGTGACAGGAGATGCCGCAGTTTCGACAGGCTGTCGGGAATTTGTGCCAGCTCCTCCTCAAGCCCGTTCAGCAGCAGATCCATGTAGTTGTCGAGGATGTAGTGAAGGATCTCGTGCTTGTTTGAGAAGTAATAATAGATTGCGCCCTTGCTGAGCGACGCCGCATTCGAAATGTCCTTCAGGCTGGTCTCGTGATAGCCCGCCTTGTCGAATAGCAGCGCCGCCGTCTTGGCGACGCTCTCGATACGGAGCAGTTCCTTCGGCGAAAGTGCTTTCAGCGACGTGGATTCGGTAGCTGTCATTTCGGACTGCGACGCCTTCGTTGCTCAGATGATGTCGCGCTCAAAAGCGCGCCCGCGGCGGATAAGAGGAGCCTCGCCGGTTAGCCCGCGAGTGCTTGGCAAGCTTATCGTTAACTGCCTCCGTTTCTGTCAACTTCCGCTGTCCAAGTTGGGTTTGGGGGCTTGCCCACCGCAGCCGTGCGACCGCACCGGCCCTATTCCCAAAGTGCGGCGCTTGACAGCTGGAAAAGTACGCGATTAATAATAATCCGGCTAGCCGGTTTTTTTTGGCTGCGATCGGGGAGGGTGCCGAAGCATCATGGGTTCGCTGCTTGACGAGTTGGGCTGGAAGAATTTCATCGGGCACGAATATCCCGCTCATACCGGCGAGCCGGTGCTCGCACGCGATATCCGCCGCTACGCTTATGCCATCGACGACGACAACCCGATCTTCGTGGATGAAGCCGCCGCAAAGGCCGGCCGGTACGGTGGTATTACAGCGCCGCTGAATTACGTTAGCTGGGCGGTCGGCGTTCCCGGCGCGGAAAAGCGCACGAAGGATCTCGGAGAGGACGGGCTGTCGTCTTTCGTCGGCGTCCCCGATATTCCGGGCGCATGGTCGCTCGGCTGGGTTCGCGGCGGAGAGGAGATTGAATTCTTCAAGCCGGTTTATGTTGACGACCGCGTCACGGTGCGCGGGCGCGTCACCGGCATGTCCGAAAAGCTCGGCAAGAGCGGCACGCTTATCTTCGTGACCTCCGAATTCACCTACACCAATCAGAAAGATGAACTGCTGGCGAAGCACATCGTCACGATGATCGCTTCTCCGCGCAAGTAACAGGCTAGTAATCCGGATGCGATCGCAGGTCTATTTCGAGGATGTGTCGGTGGGCGAGGAAATCCCAAGCCTCACCAAGGACGTCAACACGGTGAACATCCTGATGTATGTCGCCGCCGTCTGGCTGATGGACCGAATTCACTTTGACCATCCGTATGCGGTGAAGCGGCGCGGACTGCCCGACATCGTCGCGCCGGGGAACATGGCGGGCGACTACTACGTGCAACTGCTCTCCGACTGGGCCGGCGAAAAGGGCCGGCTGCGAAAGGTCGGGTTGCAGTTCCGCAACTTCATGACCCCTGGCAACGTGCTCACCTGCGGCGGGCGCGTCACGGCAAAGACCGTCGAGGATGGTAAGGGGCGCGTCGATCTCGATTTGTGGATCAGAAATCAGGATGGCGTGGTGTGCGTGCCCGGAAAGGGTGTCGTGGAACTGCCGATGCGCGCAGCCAAATAGTGGCGCCGACGCGGTCGGCCCCCGCGATCTTGCCGCGCAGTGGACGGTCGCGTCACAGAGTCGGTCGATATGGGTGCCATGAGCAACATTGTCGCGAAGGATGCCAGGGTTGAGGTGATTGGATCGGGCTTCTTCTTCACCGAAGGTCCGGTCTGGGACGCCGCGCAAGGCTGCCTCTACTTCAGCGATATTCCCGCGAATGCCATCCACCAATGGCAGCCAGATAGCGGTTTGGCCGTATTCCGGACGCCGAGCGGAAAATCCAACGGATTGACCAGAGACCGCGAAGGCCGGCTGTTGGTCTGCGAGCATGCCGGGCGGCGTGTATCCCGTATCGATAGTGATGGGAATGCTAAGACGCTCGCATCGCATTACAAAGGCCGCCGCCTCAACAGCCCGAATGATCTCGTGGTCAAGTCGGACGGCTCGATCTACTTCACCGATCCACCTTACGGGCTCAATCCAACTTTTGGCGTCGCCGAATCTCCCGAGCTTGACTTTGCCGGCGTCTACCGCGTCGCACCGGACGGCAGCGAGATCGCGGTTCTTGCCGACAATTGCACGCCGAACGGTCTTGCATTTTCGCCGGACGAGAAACGGCTCTACGTCGCCGACACCGAGCAGAATCATCTTCTGGTCTACGATGTCGGACCTGATGGCGGCCTTTTCGGCGGCCGCGTTTTTGCATCAATTCCGGGGAGCAGCCTGGCGCCAGACGGCATCAAGGTGGACCGTGAAGGACGTGTATTCGTCACCGGCGCAGGGGGCGTTTGGATACTCGATCCGGGCGGTGACTGCCTCGGCATCATTCCGGTGCCGGAGCTTCCTGCCAACCTCGCTTGGGGGGATGCCGACTGGTCGACGCTCTACATCACCGCCAGAACGTCGGTGTATCGCATCCGGATGGAAACGGCGGGGCTGCCGGTCTGAAAAAGAAAAAAACACACAACAATTCACCTTGGAGGAAACGATGACAATGAGATGCAGAAATTTATTGCTCGGTGCAGCCGTGGCTGTTTCCGGGCTGATGATGACCGCCGCGCACGCGCAAAACACGATCAAGATCGGTTCGGTGCTTTCGGTTACCGGCCCGGCTTCGTTCCTGGGGGATCCGGAAAAGAAGACGCTGGAGATGTACGTGCGCGACATCAATGCCGCCGGCGGAGTGAATGGCAAGAAGCTGGAACTGGTCATCTATGACGACGGTACCGATTCCAACAGGGCGCGTACGTTCGCAACGCGTCTTGTGGAGGAAGACAAAGTCGATGCGGTAATCGCCGGATCGATTACCGGCACATCGATGGCGATGCGCAGCGTTTTCGAGGATGCCGAAACGCCATACATTTCGCTTGCCGGTGCTGCCGAGATCGTCTTCCCGGTGCGCAAATGGACCTTCAAGATGCCGCACACCGAGCCGATGTCATGCGGCAAGATCTTCGAGGATCTGAAGAAACGCAACCTGACATCGATCGCGATGATTTCCGGCACCGACGGCTGGGGCAAGGCGATGCGTGCCGAATGTATCGCTATGGCGCCGAAGGAAGGCATCAAGGTGGTGCGGGACGAAATCTACGGTGCCGCAGACAGCGATATGACACCGCAGCTGATCAACATAAAGAATACGCCCGGCGTGCAGGCCGTGATCAATTGCGGCTTCGGTCAGGGGCCGGCGATCGTCACCCGTAACTATCGGCAGGTCGGCATCACGGCGCCGCTTTATCAGAGCCACGGCGTGTCCTCGAAGAGCTTCATCAATCTCGCGGGCCCGGCCGCCAACGGCATCCGATTGCCGGCTGCTGCGCTCCTGGTTGCCGAGCAGCTGCCGGACAGCGACCCGCTGAAGAAAGTCGCGCTGGAATACAAGAACAAGTTTGAAAAAGAGACCGGACAGCCGGTTTCGACCTTCGGCGGTCACGCGCGCGATGCCTTGATCATGCTGGTCGAAGCCATGCAGCGGGCCGGGTCCGCAGATAAGGCGAAGGTGCGTGACGAAATCGAAAAGACGCGCAACTTCGTTGGCACCGGCGGCATCGTCAACATGTCGCCGACCGACCACCTCGGTCTCGATCTGACGTCTTTCCGCATGATAGAAATCAAGGATGGCGACTGGCACCTGGTCGACTAACCGACCGGTTCTGATTGTAGCGACCAAGCGCGTGCCGTTGTCCTTTGCACGGCACGCGCCACACTCACACTTCCTACCAGCAAGCAATGACGGCGCGGGCCGATCAGATCGATCATTCGGGGACGGGCCTTGGCTGAATTTTTGCAGTTCGCGTTCTCGGGCCTGACCGTAGGAGCGATTTACGCCCTCGTCGCACTGGGTTTCACGCTGATTTACAACGCCTCCGATGTCGCGAATTTCGCCCAGGGCGAGTTTGTGATGCTGGGCGGGATGGTCACCGTGTTTGCATATGCGGCGGGCTTGCCGCTGCCTTTCGCCGCGCTGATCGCAATAGTGTTCACCGCCTTGGTCGGTCTGCTGCTGCATCGAGTTGCAATCGAGCCGGCGCGTGGCGCGTCCCCGGTCACGCTGATTATCATCACAATTGGGGCTTCCATTTTTCTGCGCGGCATAACCGCCATCGTTCTCGACAAGAATTTCCATAGCTTGCCGCCGTTCTTCGGCAGCGAACCCATGAGTGTGGGCGGTGCAACACTATTGCCGCAAAGTATCGTCGTGCTGGTCGGCGTGGGATTGGTACTGCTCGCGCTATGGCTGTTCATGAGCCGGACCCTGCGCGGAAAATCACTGCTGGCGACCGCGGCGAACCGGATGGCGGCGCAACTGACAGGTATCAACACCACCGCGGTGATTAGCATTGCGTTCGTCATATCGGCGGCAATCGGCGCCATCGGAGGAATTCTGGTGACGCCGATCACGCTGACCTATTACGATGGCGGCACCATGCTCGCGCTCAAGGGTTTTGCTGCGGCAGTGCTTGGCGGTATGGGAAATCCAGTCGGCGCCGTTGTCGGCGGCCTTGTACTCGGCTTGCTTGAGCAATTCTCCGCTGGCTATATCTCCTCGCAATACAAGGACGCCGTAGCCTTCATTGTTATTCTTTTAGTGCTTTTCACTATGCCGCAGGGATTGTTCGGCGCCAAGACAGTCGAGCGAGTGTAAACGTGCGGCACGTCCTGAAGAAACCCATTCTGCTCGTGATTGCAGTCGGCGCCATTGTTGCGCTGCTGCCGCTGATCCTGCCATCCAGCTTCTATGTACGCGTTGCCGCCCTAGTTTATATCTATGCGCTTGCAGCACTTGGACTCAATCTGTTGATGGGTTTCGCCGGTCAGGTCAGTCTCGGCCATGCTGGCTTTTTCGGTATCGGCGCTTATGCGGTTGCGGTAGGCCCTGTGCATCTCGGCCTGCCTAGCTGGGCATCGCTACTTGGCGGCGCTGCGTTGGCGGCGTTGCTGGCATTCATCGTCGGTCGTCCAATTCTGCGCCTGAGCGGCTATTACCTCGCGATCGCGACCCTCGGTATGGGCATTCTCATTTCCATGGTCGTATCGAACGAGGCGAATATCACCGGAGGCCCGAACGGCATGGAAGTGCCGCGCATGGTTCTGTTCGGCTGGCGCGTATCGGGCTCTATGACTTGGTATTGGGTCTCCGGCATCACCCTCGTGCTTGGCGTTCTGATCGTGGTAAACTTGATCGAAAGTCCAACCGGGCGGGCATTCCGCGCCATTCATGACAGCGAAATCGCTGCGCGCGTGCTCGGCGTCGATGTTGCGCGCTACAAGTTGCTCGCGTTCGTAATTTCGGCGGTATTCGCCTCGATTGCCGGCAGCTATCTGGTCTTGCTGGATGGCTTCGTCACCCCAAACACGACGGGCTTTCTGCTGTCGATCGAACTTGTGGTGATGGCAGTACTTGGCGGACTCGGCTCGATTCTCGGCAGCATTCTGGGGGCGGCAATTCTCGTGATTCTGCCGCAGGTACTTACCGTGTTTCATGATTACGAACATGCGGTTCTGGGTGCGATCATTATCGTGGTGCTGATCGTCCTTCCCAGCGGCATCGTTCCTGCTCTGGCGTCGCTGTTCCGGCGAGGAGTATCATGAGCATCCTCACCGTCGAGAATCTCAGGATTGCGTTTGGCGGCGTGGTGGCAATCGACGGCGTGAGCTTCAGCGTGCGACGCAACGAAATTTTCGCGCTGATAGGTCCGAATGGCGCGGGCAAGACCACGTTGTTCAACATGGTCAGCGGACTTTACGTGCCGCAAAGCGGACGTATTGTTCTGGATGGCGAGGATGTGACCAACCTCGCGCCCCATCAACTCGCGCGCCGCGGCATGTCGCGCACCTTCCAGAATCTCCAGGTGTTTTTCCGCATGACCGCGGCAGAGAACGTGATGGTCGGACGTCACTTGCACGAACAGCGCAATATCTTTGCGCATCTCCTCGCACTCCCGTCGGTTCACGCGCAGAATCGCATGACCCGCGGAGCGGCGGAACGGCTGCTCGACTTGGTCGGACTTTCCGAGCTTGCCGACAAACCCGCCAGCAGCCTTCCTTATGGTGCGTTAAAGCGGCTTGAGATCGCGCGCGCTCTCGCCACTGAGCCGAAGATTCTGCTGCTGGACGAGCCCGCGGCCGGATGCAATCCGGTTGAGACCGAGGAGATCGACGCGGTGATCAAGACTATCGCTGCGCAGGGTGTTACAGTCGTTCTGGTAGAGCACGACATGCGGCTGGTGATGCGTATCTCTAGCCGTATTCACGTGCTTGATCGGGGCAAGACGCTTGCCGAGGGCAGCGGCGCTGAGGTGCGTGGCAATCCGGCGGTTGTGGCCGCTTATCTCGGCAGCATGGGCGAGCGGGAGGCGGCGCGTGCTTGCGATTGAAAAGCTCGCAAGCCGGTATGGGCGCATCCAGGTATTGCACGGCATCTCGCTCGAGGTGCGCACGGGCGAGATTGTAACGCTGGTCGGCTCCAACGGTGCAGGCAAGAGTACGCTGCTTCGAGCGATTTCCGGCATCCAGCCGGTGGCGGCCGGCAGCATCCGCTTCGACGATCAAGTCATTGACCGATGGCGACCGCATCAGCGGGTTGCGCGCGGTATCGCCCAGGTTCCCGAGGGCCGTCAGGTTTTTGCGCCGCTGACGGTGGAGGAGAACCTGCGGCTCGGCGGAATCGTGCGGCGCGACGATGCGATCGAGTCGGATCTGGACGGTATTTTCGCTATGTTTCCGGTTCTTGCAGAACGCCGCAGAAATGCCGCCGGTACCTTGTCCGGCGGACAACAGCAGATGCTGGCCATTGGCCGTGCGCTCATGGCGCGGCCGAAACTGCTGTTGCTCGATGAACCCTCCATGGGACTGGCACCCGTTCTGGTGGAACAGATTTTCGGAACCATTGGCGATTTGAAGGCGCGCGGCATCACCGTTCTTTTGGTGGAGCAGAATGCAAATGCCGCGCTGGCCATCGCGGATCGAGGATATGTCATCGAAACCGGGCGCATCGTCACGACCGGCACTGGCAAGGAATTGCTGAGCGACGAGCGGGTCCGCAGCGCCTATCTCGGGATTTAGGGATGTGATTTGTGAAGCAGAGGTCATATCGTGCGAACGATCGCTGAATTAATCCGCTGGCGCGGCCAGCGGCACCCGGATCTCGATGCAATCTGGTATGAGGGCAGCACCACGACCTACGGCGAGCTGAACCGCTCCAGTTCGGAACTGGCCGGGGGTCTGGTGCGAGAGCTCGGACTCCAGCCCGGCGACAGGGTCGCGATTCTCGACAAGAATTGCCCCGAGTATCTCGAACTGGTTTTTGCGCTCGATAAAGCGGGTGCGGTGGCCGCGCCCCTGAACTGGCGGCTGACGCCGCGCGAAATCAAGGCCATTGTCGACGACATCAAGCCGGTCCTGTTGGTGATGGGCGATGAGTTTAAAAGTCAAGTTGCCGAACTTGGTGTCAAGACATTGACCTTTTCAGAGCTGCCGCGCGGCGGGGAGGATCCACGCCGCGATGTAGACGGCGCCGTGAGTACGCAATTCTGCACCTCGGGTACGACCGGCTTGCCAAAGGGCGCCATGCTATCCGGCGCGGCTATGCTCAATACCGGGCTTTGTCTCGCTCTCGAAATGCCGGAAATGCGTGAGGGCGGCCGATCATTGGTCTGCATGCCTATGTTTCACACCGGAGGTACCGGCTGGGCGATCTGGAGCATGCAGGAAGGCATGACGGTCGTGATCGTGCGCGAAATCGACCCGCCAAAGCTGCTTGATGTAATCGTTCAGCAGAAGATCGAGACTGCGCTGTTGGTGCCGGCAGTGATGCTGTTTCTCACCGAATTGCCACAGGCGCGCACTGCCGACTTTTCCTCCCTCAAGCACATCACCTATGGCACAGCGCCAATCGCGCCCGATTTGCTTAAGCGCTGCATCGATATGTTCAAATGCCGGCTCAATCAGATCTACGGTTTGACCGAGACGGCGGGCCCGTTCTCGTCCTTGCCGTTCGAACATCACGAGGGCGACAAATTACTATCTTGCGGACGACCGATGTTCGGCGCGCGCGCCAAGATCGTGGGAAGCGATGGCAAAGAATTGCCACCCGGCGAGGTTGGGGAAATCTGTTATCAGGGCGAAAGTTTGATGGCTGGATATTGGGGCCGCCCCGAAGCAACCGCCGATGCCATCCGCGACGGCTGGTTTCATTCCGGTGACGCCGGCTATATTAACGAGGATGGCTTCATCTTCGTCAAGGATCGCATCAAGGACATGATCGTGTCCGGCAGCGAGAATGTCTATCCGGCTGAAATAGAAGCCGTGATCGCCGGTCATCCCGACATTGTCGAATGCGCAGTGATCGGCGTGCCTGACAGGAAATGGGGCGAAGCCGTTAAGGCGGTGGTGGTCAAGCGTGCAGGAAGTGCGCTGACGGAAGACGCGCTGATCGAATGGATGCGCGACAAGATTGCGGGCTTCAAGCGGCCGCGCTCGGTCGATTTCATCGATCAACTGCCGCGCAACGCGAGCGGCAAGTTGCTCAAGCGCACCCTGCGCGAACCCTATTGGATGGGCTTGGAGCGTCGGGTCAATTAGGTGCCCCTGCGTTTGATATTTTCGCTGGTCGTCGCGGCGGGTGCGCGCAGCCCTCCGTAGATAATCCTGAGCTGGTGTTGGACATAAGAGGCATGATCGCCGAGCAGGCGCACCTCACGCGTGTGCAGCGCTATCATGTGCGCGATCATCATGATATCGAGCGCTGCCATGCGCGCTGGCATGCGGGTGAATACGCCGGCTTCGATCCCCTTCGCTACAATACCTTCGAAAAAGTCGATGACGCTCGATACGGTAGCGATTACGTTGCTCCGGGTGTTCGGCGGCATGAAACCGATTTCGCGATAGAGCAGGCGAATTGGGCGACGAAAGTCGTCGGCGATTCGGCAATAGCTGGTGAATCCGATCTCAAGAGAGCGCTCCGGGGAAACGGGGTCGAGTTCGATCTCAGCCAGCCTTTGCGCAATGTGCTTCATCAGATCCTGGGCGACCAAGTATAGAATGTCGTCTTTGGAGGTGACGTACATATAAAGGCTCGCGACATTAAACGAGCAGGCGCGGGCGATGTCGCGGATCGAGGTGTTGTGGAAGCCGCGTTCCAGAAACATCTTGGTCGCGACCTCGATTAGCTCTGTACGGCGTTGGGCGACGCGCTCCGGATTCTTGATTGTAGTCGGGATGTCGGAGGGCGTGGCCGGAGCTTTTGCCTGCAGCTTGCGGGAAACCGGCTTCTTTGCGGGCATCGGCTTTTTCGATCGCAACGGACAACATGTCCCGTCTGGCGAGGAGATGGCGGACGGACATGAACGTCAGCCGGTTCGGCGCCGGGCCAGTCCCAGCATTGGAGGCATAAGATAAAACTGCATTAAAAACAATGGCTTGATATCGTGAAACGATTTGACATTGGGCATAGAATAAATAAAATGGAACAATGTTATACTAAAAGTGGGGCGGGTTGCTTTTGGGGATGGGCCTGTTGCTTGCGGGCCGCTGAAGACTAACCGGCCCGCCGGATCGCTTCGATTGCCGCGGCGGATCCGGACCGGAGGATACAATGGTTCAAATCAACTACCGCGCCGAGGTCATTCCGGAAAACTGCACCGGGTGTGTCGACTGCGTGTTCGTCTGCCCGACTCTCGCGATCAAGATGGAAGCGCGCAAGGCGGTAATCGACGAATCGAAATGCGTCGCGTGCCAGAACTGCATCGGTGTCTGCGGCGACGATGCGATCGTGAAGGTCGAGCGGGCTGAACCGGTCGAGCGCGGCGTCGACTATCAGTCTGTCGACCAGGACAAAATCCACGAAATCTGCAAGCGCGCGAATATCCATCCGATGCAATGGCTTTGCCTGTGCACCGCCACGCGGGCGCGCGAGGGCGTCGCGGCGATCCTCAACGGGGCGCGTACTCCGGAGGATATGGCGCTTGCTACCGGCACGCGATCTGGTTGCACGGTCTATTGTGCGATGATGTCGATGAGACTTCTGAAAGCCGCGGGCGTCAATCTGCCGCCGGCCTACAAGTGGCACTTGTTCGATACCACTCAAACCCTGTGGGACGTCCCTAAGGAGGTCATCGAGAAGTATTCCGACTACTTCCTGATCGAGGACAAGGACGTATTCCGTAAATTCTGAGTTGCCTCTTGCGGAGGAGAATTCCATGACTGCACTTGATGTTGCGACACTCGGTAAAGCGAGGCCGAGTTACATCCGCAAATCTATGTATGGGCCGGCCACCGAAACCGGGCTGCCGAAAATGCGTGCGGCCGATCTTCCAGGAATGGTAGCGCTGCCCGTGCAGTCGCTGTTTCCGGACATCCCGAAGGCGATCTATGTCGAGGGTGACGATCTCGCGCCGATCCGCAAAGCAACCGAGGAGGCCCTTGTCAATTGCGACATGAGCAAGATCAAGCCAGACAGCACCGTCAACATTCTGACGTCGCAGTATGGCTTCATGATCATGGGTGGGTTTGCCTACCGTGAAATGGTCCGGACCATCAAGGAAGTGGTCGAGCAGCGGACCGGCTGCAAGAAGATCCGGCTGCGTATCGCAACCGGGTTCCGGCTTAAGGAACCGGAAGAGATAATCGAGCATTACGGGCTTGCCGAGATGTTCGACGGGAAGGTGTCGCCGGCGCTCTATGTAGATCGCGCAGTCGAAATCGATACTCCGATCGGCAAGCTAATGGGCATCCGCAAGATTTACGACGCGGATTATATCATTCACGTGCATCACGGCGAATTGCGCGAACTCGACATGCACCGCATGATCAGCCGCACCATGAAACCGTTCTCGATGTCGTATGCGCGGTTCGAGACGCGCTCGGTCCATCATATGAATTTCGGCCCGCGCAGCAGCAATTTGATCCCAAGGCTGATTTTCGAATCCGAGTTCGTGCAGAAAAAATTCACCTTCGGCGTGTTCATGGCCGCCTCGCCGCAAGGCGTGACAGGGATCGAAGCGGGCAACGATCTAATGCCGATTGACCGGCGGCTTATGCTGCTAGCTTTCAAGTCCTACGGCAAGATCCGCGAGCTGTACAACGAGATCAAGGATTGCGTCTGCATAATGGATGGCACTGGTGAGCCGCGTTACATGGTCGGCGGCGGCACAACCTTCGGTAACCTGCTGGAAGCCGAGCTTGATTTGTTCGACCTCGACGCGGTGCCAGTCAGCCTCGGGTTTGGTCTGTATCAACCGCCGCCGACGCAGCCCAAGCTCAAGGCGGTCAATCCGGCGATTCGGGCGATGGTGATGAACCATTTCTGGATCGGCGTTCCGCAGCTGGAGCTCGCGACTGCGTGTCCGATGGTGCTGGTCGGTAACGAGATGTACAAGCTGGTCAAGGAGGACTGCATGAACATCGAAATGTCCAAGCATGTCGTCACATCCGAAAGTCTGCCGGCGGCGGTGAAGTTCGCCAAGCGCGTGGCCAGGACCGACAACTTGATTGCGTTCGACGGCGCGTATGGGGCCATCACCTGCAGCGAGCAGCTCGCAGATCACCTGATTAAACGGGCGCCGGAAGTGAGCCGGCGGGTCGAGGAGGAGATGATGCCGAAATGGCTGCGGCAGCGCGGGCTCGATCCGTCCGAGGCCCTTTAGAGCTCACGGCAACAGACGAGGCGAGGGCTGAATGGTCGACTACGACTTGCTTGGGAAGACCGAGCTGAGCATCCACGGGATCGTTCTGCAGAACGCCGATCTTGGCGGCGTGGCAGATGTCGTAGCGCAGGTTCTCGGATTGCATCGCAGCGATGTGCTCGTAACCGATGTTCGCGGCGAGCATCTCGTACTCGACATCCTGCAGAAGGGGCTCGACCCCAGCAAGCTCGTCGGTCGCGAAAAGGACTTATTCATTGCGTTGTCGGCGCTGCCAGGCGTGTCGTTGCGGCCGGATGCACGCACCGATTCCCGCGGCCTCCTGAGCTGGGTCGCTGCCGATCCCGCGATCGCCCGGGAAGGGCTCGACGAAGCCGCCGGCATGGCCGGCGATCTGCAGGAGCGGCTCGGTCGTCTCGTGACCGTGTTCGCGACAGGAACTGAGATCAATAATGGTCAGGTCAAGGACACTAACAGTCCCGCGATCCGCGAGCGTCTGGAGAGCAACGGCTATGCGGTCAGCCTCGGTGGCACGCTGCGCGACGACGAACACTTCATCGCCGGGCGCATTCGCGAACGCGCGGAGGAGGGCTTCAGCCTCATCGTCACGACCGGCGGCGTCGGCGCGGAGGTCAAGGACAAGACTATCGAGGCGCTGCTGCTGCTTGATCCGGACGCTGCGACCCCGACGATCGTCAAGTATGAACTCGGTGTTGGCCGCCATGTTCATAAGAATGAAGTTCGGATCGGGGTTGCCAGGGTGCTGGACGCGACCGTCGTCGCCTTGCCTGGTCCGACCGACGAAGTGCTGCTGGGTCTTGGGGCCCTGCTGAAGGCGCTTGCGGAATCCGAGCGCAATAAGGTGGCGCTTGCCGAACGTATCGCGTCGGTGCTGCGCACCCGATTGCAGGAAAAAGTCCATGCCCATCACTGACATGCTTGCGGAGCGCATCGGCCTCGCGCCGGTCGATGCCGGGCCGGCAAAGGCCGTCGGCGCGCATAATGACCGGCTGCACGAGGTTCTGCGTCGCTACGACAATCTCGCCGTCGCGGTGAGCGGCGGCATCGATAGCATGACGCTCGGCTTCATCGCGCATCGCCTGCTGCCGCGCGAACCGCTGATGGTGCATGCGGTCTCGCCGGCCGTTCCCGCGGAGGCGACCCTGCGGATCAGGGACTATGCCGCGCGCGAAGGCTGGCGGCTTTCGCTGGTGGATGCCGGCGAATTCGCGGACCCGTCGTATCGCGCCAATCCGGTCGACCGTTGCTATTTCTGCAAGTCCAATCTCTACGAGCGCATTCAGGGCCTGTCGTTCGGCGTGATAGCCTCCGGCACCAATCTCGACGATCTCGGCGATTTCCGTCCCGGTCTGAAGGCTGCGGCAGAGCGCAATGTTGTTCATCCCTTCGTCGAAGCCGGCATCGGCAAGAGCGCCATCCGCGAACTGGCACGGTTGCACGGCCTGACTGATCTTGCCGAACTGCCGGCGCAGCCATGCTTGGCGAGCCGCGTCGAAACCGGCATCCGCATCGAGGCCGACGACCTTGCCTTCATCGATGCGGTGGAGCGCCAGATTCGCGAGCACCTTCCGGTGCAGGCGAATGTGCGCTGCCGCCTCACCCGGCATGGCGTGGTGCTTGAAGTCGGTGGACCGGAAGGCTCCGAGCCGGGTGTATTGGCGGCTCGTGCTGCGCAGCTCTGCGAGGAGGCGGGGCGTGATTTCTTGGGCGTCAAACCCTATCGTCAGGGGTCCGCTTTCCTCAGATCCAGCGACCAAACGAATGACTTCGCCAACCGGAATTAGCCGCGACGTCCTGTTCGATTTCGACAGGAACGTGCGCATCGGCCTGCCGGAATCCGTTTTCTGTCAGGGCAAGCCGGTCGAGAGCCTGATTGCGCTTTTGCGGAAGTTCGCACGTGGGAGCGGCCACCCGGTGCTGTTCACGCGCCTGTCCGTCGATGTTTTCATGTCGCTTCCGCGGGACGTGCAGGCCGGTGTCGATTTTCATGCACATTCCCGCACCGCCTGGGGCGATATGCTGCCTCGGCGCAACAATGCGGGACGCGTCGCGATCGTCTCGGCAGGCACATCCGACGGGGCCGTAGCCTGGGAGGCCGCGCGCACGCTGGACTATCTCGGGATTGGGCACACTATTTTCGAGGATTGCGGGGTCGCAGGGTTGTGGCGGCTGACCGAGCGGCTTCCCGAAATCAACGACCACGATGTCGTCATCGCCGTGGCCGGCATGGATGCGGCGCTGGCCTCGGTTCTGGGCGGGCTGACCCCAAAGCCGCTGCTCGCGGTGCCGACCTCGGTCGGATATGGCGTTGTCAACAAGGGAGAAAGTGCCCTCAACAGCATGCTGGCCAGCTGTGCCCCGGGCGTAAGTGTATTCAACGTCGATAACGGCTATGGCGCGGCCTGCGCGGCCGCACGGATCGTGAGTTTGTTATGTCGCTGACCCGCCGGCGGGCCGAGTCGCCTACATTCCCCGCAATTCCTGCTATCGGATGGTCGAGGCGTCCGGTGCGCATGCACCGGCACGGACACGGTGATCATCATCATGATCACCGTCACCACGACCACGGCAAAAGCGGTCATGATCGCCACCTTGAGCGACAGCACGCAGAAGGGCGATCGGAGACCGAAGACGGATCATACAAGCGCGCCGTGCGCCAAGCTGGAATCGTCGTCATTCGCCCGACGAGCGGGCTTTCCGGCGACATGATGCTGACTGGGTTGGCCCGAATGGCCGATGCCGGAACCGTGGACTTGCGCGCCATGGCGGAAATGCTCGGTTTGCCGGACGATTGCATCTCGCTCGAGCCACGTGCGGTCAACAATGTATCCGGTTGGGGTTGCCGCGTTTCATTGCCCGATACGACGTCGCATCGCACCTGGCTCGATATCCGCAAACTCATTGCGGAAAGCGGACTAAGCGCGCGCGGAAAGCAATTCGCCGAGGCGACGTTCGCTCTGCTGGCCGCCACCGAGGCGAAGATTCACAACCTCGCACCCGAGGCGGTTCACTTTCATGAGGTCGGAGCGCTCGACAGCATTCTCGATATCTGCCTGTGCGCAGAACTGTTTGCGCGCCTGTCGCCTTCGCGTTTTGTCTGCGGACCGCTGCCGCTCTGCGACGGTATCGTGAGCTGCGATCACGGCTTGCTGCCATCGCCCGCGCCCGCCGTGTTTGAGCTTCTGCAAGGCGTGCCAGTGCGGGGTATTGCATCCGAAGGCGAAACCGTCACGCCCACGGCAATCGCCTTGCTGAAAGGGATGGGCGCCGAATTCGGTGCCTGGCCGGAGATGACGATCGAACGCACCGCGCTTGTGTACGGTGGGCGCATCCTGCCCGGTGTTCCCAACGGCGCCCTGTTCGCTCTGGGAACGGAAAGAATACCGCAGGAGTTTGGGTGATCAAAGTTCGGTTGGTCCTGGTCGAGCGCCCCGGAGCGAGTATCTATCTTTCTTTATTTCGCCAGGGCGCGCCATTTCCTCGAATCGGCGACCGGCCGACAGACAGATTTTCCTGGCGTGGCGCGCTTTCGCGCTGCACGGCAGCCTGGAAGGCGCATCGGTCGCGCTCGCGCGCAAGTTGATGCGGTGGCGGGTGCGCGGGCGTCCGGCGACTGCCATTTCGGCTCATTTCCGACTCGTGCCCGCGCGATGACGCGCATGTGAGATTGCACGGACTCCCCGATGTCCTAAGAGGAACCCGCCGGGTCATGGCGCACCGTTGTTCTGCGGTTTCGGTCGGGTGGGGGGATTTCTTATGCGAATTGTTTTGATGGTTGCGGTTGTGCTGCTGCTCGGGGCTGTCATCGTCCTGCAACAAAGCACCGGTGTGACGGTGACCGATGCATTAGGCACGGTCATGCGCTGGCCGCTCGAACAGAGGCTTGCGGCACTGCTGCTTGCCGCCATTGCGGTGTTCCTGCTGATCGCGAGCTTCTGGCAGGCCGACAAGGTCGCGCGGCAGGAGCGCGCGCTCGACATCCTGCAGAAGCGCATGCACGGCCTGCGCGACCAGACCGCCGCGGCCGAGGAGGATCAGGGTCGCACCGATGCCGCGGTCGCCCATCTCGTCGGCAGCGATCCGAATGCTGTGATCGACGAGGTGCAGGCCCGTCTGAAGGAGGCCGAAGCCCGGACCGCCGAGCAATCGGCGCAGAACGAAGCGGTCGATCTGCAAAGCCGGATCGACGAGATCCGCAAGCGTCAGCAGGCGCTGCGCAAGCAGCTCGGCTCGGTGTCGGAGAAGCGCCGCGTCATCGAGCCGATGCTGGGAGAAGTGAAGGAGCGGCAGGCCCTGATCGAACGCGCGCTCGGTGACCTCGAAAAGGACGAGACCGGCAAGGGGCTCGATGTCCGGCTCGAGGAGACCGAAGGATTTCTGAATCGCGGTCATACACGGCTCGACAATCTGGAATCCGTCTTCGGCAAGTTCGAGCAGGTCCGCGACCGCATGCGGCAATTGCAGGACGACCTATCGCCGCTGCGCAGCCAGGAGGCGGGCATCAAGCCGCTGGTCGAGCAGGTCGCCGCGCTTCAGAAAGAGGTCGATACGACGCTCCTGTCGCTGGAGAAGGACGACAGCGGAACGATCGGCGACCGGCTCGACCGCCTGTCGAAGGACAAGAACGATCTCGAACGGCGCATCGCGGCCCTGAGCGAATGTTTCGGCTCGCTTGAATCCATCCGGCGCGATATCGGTGCTCAGTTCGAGCGGCTGAATGCATCGCTAGGCACGCATCTGAAGCGGTAACCGGACAGCCTATGCTCCTGATCGATCCGCGCGACGGCGATGTCGAGGACGATGCGTCGAGCACCAAGGGCCGGTCGCTATTGTCGCTCGCCGGCACGCTGCTGGCCGAGATCAGCCTGCCGAAGCTGATCGCTGCGTGGTTTCTCCTGGTGGTGGTGCCGAGCCTGCTGCTCGGTCTTGCGCCGCTGATCGTCGCTGCCTGGCTGTCGAGCATTCCGCGCGGCATGGCGTCGGCCTATGGCGGGCTTCTGACATTTGGCGTCCTTGTCACGGTGCTCGCCATCGGCTGGTTCGGCGGGCGCAAAATCTTTCGCGCCGTGGAGCAGGCGTTCTGGGCGCTCAACGCCACCGCGGTGCAGCCGATTTATGCGCTGATCCGCGAGACCATCCGCCATGTTGCGGAGATCGCGCTGTCGCATTGGCTGGACGAGGCGCGGCGCGCGCGGCTGCGCGGCTGGAGCGCGGCCGCCGCCGGTCTCTTGCTTTGCGCATTCTCGCTGTTCCTGGTCTGGCTGATCGGGCCCTATACGCGCTGGACCGCGCATTTTTCCGATCTGCTGACGCCGCTGCAACTGGTCCGGCCCGCGCTTGCCAATGCCGGCGTCATCCTGTTCGCCTATGGGGCGGCGGCGGTGTTCGTCTGGGGCCTCGCCGATGCCTCGATGGACCAGCCGCGCGGCTGGTCCGATTTCGTCGATGGGTCGCTGCTCAGGCGCAAATGGCGCATCGTGCATCTCTCCGATGTGCATGTGGTCGGCGAGCGCTACGGCTTCCGCCTCGAAAGCGGCCGGCTCGGCGCGCGCGGCAACGATCGCTTTGCACGGCTGCTCGACCAACTTGAAGCCATGCATGCCGAGAAGCCGTTTGACCATATCCTGATCAGCGGCGACATCACCGATGCCGGCCGCTCCGCCGAATGGGCGGAGTTCTTTGCGGCGATCCTTCGCCATCCGAACCTTGTCGCCCGCATGCTGATCCTGCCCGGCAACCACGACATCAACGTGGTCGACCGCTCCAATCCGGCGCGGCTCGACTTTCCGACCAGTCCCGGGCGGCGGCTGCGCGAAATGCGGATGCTGTCCGGGCTTTGCGCCGTGCAGGGCGCGCGCACCCATGTCGTCGATCTCGGCAAGCGGCGGCTCGGCCCGACCGTGCAGCAATGGCTCGCGCCGCATGCCGCCGACATTGCCAGCTTCGCCGACACCGGATCGCTGCGGCTGTCAATCGGGCTCGCGCAGGTCTGGGCCGAAGCCTTTCCGGTGGTGCTGCCGCCCGAGGACGACGGGGGGCTTGGCATCATCCTTTTGAACTCCACCGCGCTGACGCATTTCTCCTTCACCAATGCGCTCGGCCTGATGTCGGCGGAGCAAACCCGCGCCATGCATGCCGTGGTCCGGCAGTTCCCGAAGGCGCAATGGATCGTGGCCCTGCATCACCATATGGTGGAATATCCGGCGCGGGCGCTGAAGCTGTCGGAGCGGATCGGCACCGCGCTGATCAACGGCTCGTGGTTCGTGCGGCAGGTGCAGCGCATCGCGCGGCGCGCCATCGTCATGCACGGCCATCGCCATCTCGACTGGATCGGCCGCTGCGGCCGCCTGGTCATCGTGTCGGCGCCGTCTCCGGTGATGGAAGCGCGCGACACGGACACCACCGCGTTTTACGTGCATACGCTGGGTGTGGACGAAGCCGGGCGCTATCTGATGGCGCATCCCGAGCGGATCGAGATCGCGGGGACCAACGGATAGCTTCGTCACCTTCGCTTCTGCAGAATCCGGTAGGCCAGCGAAAGGTCGAGCGCGGTCAGCCCCTGTATGACCGCGAACACGCTTTCATCGGCGCTGCGGCGTCCGCTCCAGCGGTTATTCGCGACGTCGCCGATGCCGGTGATACGCGCCGCGATGCCGGCTGGGGTCAGCGCCCCATCCTTGACCCAGGCGGCGAGATCGCCCTGGTAAAGCGCATAATCGAGATCGTCGACGAAACGATGCGCGGCGTTGTGCCAGACCCCGTTGTCGAATTCCGGTCCGCCGCCCATCGACAGCACCGTCGCGCCGGGATTGATCCAGTCCGACTGCACGATCCGCTGCGGCGCGGTGGTGATGGTCACGACGATGTCGGCGCCCCGCACCGCAGCCTCGATGGATTCCGCGACCGTGACGCGCGTGTTGCCCACATTGGCCGCGAGCCGCTCGGCGGACGCGCGGGTGCGGGATGCGACCGCGATGACTTGGGGTGCGCAGAGTTCCCCGAAGGCGCGTGTCATATGCGTGGCGATCGCACCCGCGCCGATCAGCGCGATGCGCGGGTTCGGGCGCGGCGTGAGCCAGCGCGCGACCACGGCGCCTGAGATGCCGGTGCGAAACGCATAGAGCCAGTTCTCTTCCAGAAACAGGATCGGCGCGCCGCTTTGAAGATCCCACAGCATCAGGCGCGGATGGCCGCGCGACGAGAGCCGCGCTCCGGCGATGCCGTCAGCTTTCAGGACCGCGCCCTTCAGCTGGATGCGGTGCGGCGGGCCCGCCACCCGCATGGCCGACGGCGTGGAGGGCTCGACGTCGCCGTTACCCAGCGCCTTGTAGGTCGCGGCAATGACCTCGGCGGCTTCGGCGATCGACAGCGCGTCGATCGTCTCCGCCTCGGATATCATGCGCATGACGAGGCCTCTTCGTACGGTCAGACCAGGATCTTGCCGCCGCGCGTCAGCGTCTTGCCGTCCACCGAGATTTCCGGATAGCGGATCACGCCTTCAAGGCGGAGCTTGGCGTGGCAGGTGCCGCCGAGCGCCATGGTGTCGCCCATGCCGATATGCGATGTGGCGTACATCTTCTTGTCGGTGCGCATCCAGCCGGTCGGCGTCACTTTCGGATTCAGGCCGATCGAGATTTCCGCCGGGCAGTTATAGCTGTTCCTGTCGCCGTGCTTGTCCAGGATGTCGCGCCAGATCGCAGCTTCGCGTCCGCCCTCGATTTTCGTCACCCAGCCATTCTCGACGGTGAGCTTGAGGTGCTGCTTGATCGCGCCGACCGAATGCGCGGTGAGATCGAACACAATGGTGCCGTTGCCGGTGCCTTCGACGGGGCAGACATGCGCCTCGCCATCCGGAAAGGCGCAGCCGCCGCCGCCGCCGGGCTTGAGCTGCACCGGCATGCCGGCGATCGAGCGGCCGGGCCGGCCCTTGATGCTGGCGGTGAGGTTCGTGCCGTTCGGACAGGTGACGTGGCAGGTCTCGCCTTCGGTGAAGATTTTGGCGATGCGCAGGCCGACTTCGTTGAGCGCCGCATAATCGGCGCCCGCGGGTCCGTCCGGCGACAGCATCGCCGGCGTCAGCTCCTCCATCAGCAGGTGGCGCTTGCCGTTGTCGATCAGCTCCTCGGTGATGGTCGCATGCGCCATTGCGGTCGATGTCAGATAGACGATCAGATCGAGTTCGGGGTCGAGCGCGGCGCGATGGATTGCGCTCACCGGATTGGACGAATGCGTGGCGCGGGGCTCCATCACGCCGACCGCGGCTTCCATGCCGAGCTCCTTCGCGGCCTTGGAAAAGCCCTGCCAGAGCACGGGATCCATTTTGGTGTCGGTGATGACGAAAATCTTGTCGCCGGCCTTGGCATTGAGCTTTAGCGGCGTCTGCATCACCTTGGCGATCTCGTCCACGGAATAGGTCATCTCGTCTCCTTCAGGCGAAGCGCACACGTCCATCGCGCAACCGGCTGCATCGTTGCAAGTGATCCTGGTGCCCGCTTTTCCAGCGCGCTGTTCGGCAAACTTTTCAGCAATCTTGGCAAGCGTGGTATCAGTCCGCTACATTCCGTTCAACAAAAGCATTTTCCACTGAACGGAAAAACGAAACATGGCGAAAGCTGAGTTTGAAGGCCGCGTCGCCATCGTCACCGGCGGCGCTGGCGGGATCGGAACGGCCACGGTGCGGCGCTTTCTCGATGCAGGCGCGAAAGTGGCGGCCTTCGACCGCGATCAGGGGCGGCTCGATCAGCTCAAGGCGTCGTCGTCCGGCCCGCTCTCCGTTCATTGCCTCGACGTCACGCAATGGGACGCCGTGCGCGACGCGGTCGACGCGGTCGAGCAAGAATTCGGCCGGATCGACATTCTCGTCAATGTCGCGGGTGGCGGCTCGCCGACCACGATCCAGAGCGCAACGCCTGAGGATTGGGGCCGCATCGTCGGACTGAACCTCACTGCGCCGTTCTATTGCATCAAGGCGGTGGCGCCGGCGATGCGGCGCGTTGGCGGCGGGGCGATCGTCACCGTGGGCTCGCTTGCGGCATTCCAGATGTCGTTCAATAACGGCGTCAGCTACACCGCGGCGAAATCCGGCGTGCTCGGGCTCACCCGCCACGCCGCCTTCGAACTGTCGCGCGACAAGATCCGTGTCAATGCGGTGCTGCCCGGACCGGTCATGACGCCGCAGATGGACGCCAAGATCGATGCGAAGAGCCGGGCGGCGGTGCCGAAACAGGTGCCGCTCGGGCGCTGGCTCGCGCCCGACGAGATCGCCGACCCGATCCTGTTTTTCTGTTCGGACGCCGCGCGCGGCTGCACCGGCACCCATGTCATTGTCGACGGCGGTCTGCATATCGGCGCGCAATACGACAGCGAGACCTATTTCAGGAAGCGCGGGGAATGACGGAGCACCGTCCCGCTACTTCTTCTCCGTCTTGTTCTCTGTCTTGGCAAGGTCGGCCAGCAATTCCTTGTTCTCGGCGATCTCGTCCGAAAGCATCTTTTTGAATTCGGCGGGCGACAGCGGCATCGTGTCGGCGCCGAGCTTGGCGAAACGGTCCTTGGCTTCCGGCAATTGCAACGCGGCCACGGTCGCGGCGTGAATCTTGTTCACAATGTCGGCCGGCAAATTCTTCGGTCCGAACAGCCCGACCCAGGCGCCCATGCGCATCTTCAGCCCGCTCTCGCCGATGGTCGGCACGTCGGGGATCAGCGGCGAGCGCTTCTTGGCGGTCGAGGCGATCGCGATCAGCTGATTGTTGTCCATGAAGGCGCGGCCAGAGGCGAGCGGTGCGATCACGAAATCGACCCGGCCCGCGGCCGCGTCGCCGATCGCCTCCGGCGCGCCGCGATAGGGAATATGCGTCAGCTTGATATTGGCGGCGGCGCGCAGCCGCTCGACCTCCAGATGCGAGGCGCTGGCGACGCCGCTCGATCCGAACATCACGTCGCCCGGCGCCTTGCGGGCCTTCTCGATCAGATCGTTGATCGACTTGATGCCCTTGGACGGCGAAACCCACACCACTGCGGGAAGGTCAGCAAGCGGCACGATCGGAGTCAGATCCTTCTCGGTGTCGTAGGGCAGCGATGTCTGCACCGCCGGCAGCGAGGCGATGGCCGAGGAGGTGACGAGCAGGCGATAACCGTCCGGTTCGGAATTTGCGACCACATTGGCTCCGATCGAGCCGCCGGCGCCCGGCCGGTTCTCGACCACGACAGTCTGCTTCAGCGTGGTCTTCAGCCCGTCGGCGACGGTGCGCGCGATCAGGTCGGTGCCGCTGCCCGGCGTGATATTGACGATGATCGTGATGGGCCGGTTCGGATAATCGGCCTGCGCAACGGCCGGACCGGCCAGGGCAGCGAGTGCGGCGGCTGCGGTGATGATGCGTTTCATGGTGGCTTACTCCCGTACTGTCCTGACGATGGTGTTACGATCCCTGCGGCTTGCGTCCGCGCACCTCGACGCCCGCGATTGTCTCGAAATGGCGGACCATCTCGGTGAGATCGCTGTCCTTGCCGATGTCGTCGGTGATGACGCGCCAGAGCTGCGCGACCCGTTCGCCGATGGGAGTTGCCGCCTGCGCCGCATGGCCGAGCTCGCAGTAAAGCTCCATGTCCTTGATGCCCATGGCGACCGGGCCGCCATAGGCAAATGTGCGCGGCAGCACGGCCTTCGGAAACTTGTCGACGGTCGCGGAGTTGCGCCCGGTCCCCGCGTTGATGACCTCGATCAGCGCATCGGCTTCGACGCCTGCCTTCACGCCGGCCACCATCGCTTCCGAGGTGATCATCATCGCGGTCAGCGACAGCGCGTTGTTGACGATCTTCGCCACCTGCGCGAGGCCCGGCTTGTCGCCGACCGCGATGGTGCGTCCGGCGAGCTTGTCGAGCACCGGTGCGACCTTCGCGCGCGCCTCCGGCGAACCGGAAAGTATGCAGGTGAGCCTGCCTTCGCGCGCCCAGCTCGGTCCGCCGCTGACCGGCATGTCGAGCGTGTCGATATTCGCTGCCGCGAGATTTTTTGCGATGGTCCCGACGGTTTCGGGTCCGATGGTCGAGCATTCGATAAAGATGCGGATCGCCTTGCCGTGAACGACGCCGCGCTCGCCGCAGGCGACCTCACGGCTGATCTCCTGCGCCGGCAGGCAGGCGAACACGATCTCCGCGTGATCGGCGACCTCGCGCGGGGTTGCAGCCGCCACCGCACCCTTCGCGATGAGCGGGGAAAGCCGCGCCGCATCCGGATCGCACACGACAAGCGGATAACCGGCTTCGACCAGGCGGAGCGCCATCGCTCCGCCCATGTGACCGCAGCCGATGAATCCGAGCGAAGCGGTCACGCTTTTTCTCCCGCCGCAGCTAGTTGAATTTCAGGTTGAGGTCGCGGACCAGCTCCTGCCACAGCTCCTTCTGCTCGCGCACCATCGCCAGCACCTCCTGGGGCGAGGCCAGCGTGATCTCGTAGCCGCGCTTCAGGAAGCCGTCCTGAATGTCGGGCTCCTTCACCACGGCCTGCAGATCGTTGCTGAGCCTTTGCACCACGGCGTCCGGCGTACCGGCGGGGGCGGCGACGAAGAAGCGAACGGTACCGGACACGTCACCAAGGCCGGATTCCTTCAGCGTCGGAACGTCGGGCAGCACCTTGGCGCGGGTTTCGTTGGCGACGGCGAGCGCGCGCAGCTTGCCTTCCTGGATCAGCGGCAGCACCGACGACAGACTGAGCGTGCCGAAATCGAGCACGCCGGACATCAGGTCGGTGATCGCCGTGGCCGAGCCCTTGTAGGGCACGTGGGTGAACTCGACCTTGTTGAGCTTGCCGAGGCGCTCGGTGGCCAGATGCTGCGGCGAGCCGACGCCGGCCGAGGCGAAGTTCACCTGCCTGGGCCGCGCTTTTCCTTCGGCGACCAGGTCGGCGATGGTCTTGTATTTGGAATTCGGGTTGGTGACGATCACCGCAGGCGACTCGGCGACGCCGCCGACATAGGCCAGCTCGGTGAGCGGATCGTAACCGAGATTCGGGAAGACCGACGGATAGATGCCGACGATGGTCGCCTGCACGATCAGGGTGTAGCCGTCGGGCTTCGACTTGGCGACGGCCGCCGCGCCGATATTGCCGCTGGCGCCGGGCCGGTTGTCGACCACGATCGGCTGGCCGAGCTTCGCCGAATATTTGTCCTGGATCAGGCGCACCAGAATGTCGGTTCCGCCGCCGGGCGGGAACGGCACGACAATGCGCACCGGCTGGGACGGAAACTGCTGGGCTGTGGCTTCTTGTCCGCCCAGCAAAGCCAGGCCGGCAACGATCAGTGCGAACAGGCGCATCGTGATTTCCTCGCTCCTCCCGCGCCGGCATATGCCGGCGCACGTTCTTCTGTCTTGGCCCGATCTGTGCCGCAGTTCCGCTCAATGGTCAATAATTCCGATAATCGGAAAATAGGTTGACGGCGGCCGGCGCTTCCGTAGGCTGGCTTCAGCTGGGAATCGCGGAGAAGAAGGACGATGCGCCAGATCGAGCGTGGCGTAGCTCACACGACGGCGGCAAGGATGCGCGATGCATCCGCGGCGGGCACGGTGGCGCGCGTCGTGCAATTGCTCGCCTGCCTTGCGGAAGCCGACGGCCCGGTCTCGATCAAGTTTCTCTGCCAGACGCTGAAGCTGCCGGCGAGCACCGTCCATCGTCTGCTCGGTCTTCTTGCCGAGCAGGGCATGGTCGAGCGCAGCGCCGACCGTCCGAATTATGCGCCTGGTCTCGAACTGGTGCGGATCGCCTCGCTCCTCGCCTCAAAGGTGCGCATCGTGGACGTCGCCAAGCCCTTCATGCGCGCTGTGGTGCAGGATTGCGACGAGACCTGCTGCCTTCTGCAATATGTTCCGGAACGCCGTCAGGTGATGGCGCTGCATGCGGAATTCTCCTCGCATCCGCTGCGTTACCGGATCGAATTCTATCAGCCGCATTCGCTGCTCTGGGGCGCGACCGGCCGCGCGGTGCTGGCCTTTCTGCCGCAGGACGATATCGATGCGGCGATCCGCAATGAAGACCGTTCGCCCGCGACAGGGGCGCCGCCGCCTGCCCGCAAGGCGCTGCTCGCCGATCTCGCGGCGATCCGCAGCCGCGGCTACGCCATCACCCACGGCCAGAAAATCGAAGGGGCGGTCGGCATCGGTTCCCCGATCTTCAATTCCGAGCGGCGTGTGGTCGGCAGCCTGTGCATCACGATTCCGCAAACGCGCTTTACCAAGCGGGCAGAGGCGCGGCTGTCCGAACTTCTGATGCGCCGCGCCGGCGAACTCAGCAGGGCGCTCGGCTATGAGCCGCAGCCGCAGGCGGCGGAGTGAGGGGATCGAGCAAGCCTGCTATATTCTAGCTCTGGCGCTTCTGCGTGCCCTGCAGGAACAGGTCGACCCATTTCAGCGCCGCGTCTTCTTCGGCATTCTTGCGGCGGGGCAGAGTGACGGCGGCGCTGTTGCACAATGCGAGCACGGCGTCGGCGGCGACATCGATATCGAGGTCGCTGCGCCATTCGCCACGTTCGGCGCCGTGGATGAAAATCTTTCTCCAGATCTGGCGATAGGCGCGCGCCAGCGTGTTCAGCTCCCTCACCACGCCCGCGGGAAGATTGCGGCGCGAGAAGGCAAAATTCTCCACATAGGCGCGCCGCTCGCTGGTCAGATGCGCCAGCATGCCGGCCCGCACCATGGCGGCCGCCGGGCCGCCTTCGGCCAGAATGCCTCGCAGCCTTTCGCAGAACTCCACGGCGCTGATCCGGCACATATCCTCCAGCGCAGCCTCCTTAGAGGGGTAATAATGATAGAGGCTGGCCGGCTGCATACCGAGCCGTTCGGCAATCTCCTTCATGGTGGCGTTGAAATAGCCGCGTTCGGAAAATACCGCTGCCGCCGCATCCAGGATTTCGCCGCGGCGGCGCTCCTGCTTCTGTTTGACATGGGGGGAAGGCTCGCGGGCCGCCGCCGTCTTCTCCATCCGCCTTGCCGTCCGTGCCGCCTTGGCCGTCATCGCAGATCTCTCCGAAAAATCGAATTTCGATTTGAATTTTAATGCGAGCCTACGTTAGGATAGGCGATACGTTCCGGCAACGCCGAAGCGAGGGGAGGGCGCGTATGGACTATCGCGACGTGACATTTCCGGCCGCTTCGCGCGAGCAGGTCGCGGCGATCCAGAAGGCCCGCAAGCGCCTGGCGTTCGAACGGGCAAGGCTGTCCCCCTTCTACAAGGGCCGGCTCGATCACGTGAAGGCCGACCATCTCGACCAACCCGAGGAATGGCGGAAAATTCCTGTCCTGACCAAGGACGAGCTGCGCAACATTCCGGCGGAAGGCTTCCACGACGCTTTCGCCATCGCACCCGATACGCTTGCGGTCGAATATTGGCGTTCGGGCGGGGCGACCGGGCGGCCGCTGTTCTATCCGCGCTCGGCGGAGGACATGGAGGTGGCGCTCGAGATGTGGCGCAGGCTCTGGCTCTCGGCCGGCTGCAACAAGGACGACAAGGCCCATATCTCGTTCCCGATGGGCATTCATCCGGTCGGCCAGCTTTATGCGCGCTCCGGCGAAATGCTCGGCATCGGAACCATCTGGGCGGGATCGGGCAACAATACGCCGTCCGAATTGCAGCTCGATCTGATCCGAACCCTGCGGCCGAGCGTCTGGGTCGGCATGCCGAGCTACGGCCTGCAGCTTGCTTCGCTCGCGCAGAAGCAGGGCTTCGACATCTCCGAATGCGGCGTGTGCACCATCCTGTGCGCCGCAGAGCCCCTGTCGCTGCCGAAGCGGCAGAAGCTGGAGCGGTTGTGGGGCGCGAAAGTCTACGATCAGTTCGGCTGCACCGAAGGCGGCGCTATGGGCTCCGAATCCGACGCCCATGACGGCCTGCATCTGTGGTCCGACCTGTTCTTCATCGAGGTCGTCAACGAGGCGACGGGCGAGGCGGTGGCGCCGGGCGAGGCCGGCATTCTCCTGATCACGCCGCTCTTCACCAACACCATGACGCCCTTCCTGCGCTGGAGCACGGGCGATATCGGCGTTCTCAAGGAGCGCGGTGCAACCAAGGGGCCGCTGTCGGTCTATCCGGTGTTCCAGCATGCGGCGCGCACTGCCGGCTTCTTCAAGGTGAAGGGGATCAACATCAACCACGCCGATTTCGAGGACTTCATGCACCGCAATCCGGCGGTGATCGATTTCCGGCTCGAAGTGCATGACCGTTCCGGCATCGATGCGCTGCTGCTGCAGATCGAATTGATGCGCGGGGCCGATCATCATGCGGAGGCCGCGAAGCTGATGAATATGCTCAAGACCGCGTTCGAGGTGACGCCGCAGCTCGAAATTCTGGAAACCGGACGGCTGGCGCAGCTGTTCCTGACCGATGTGAAGGCGCGCCGCTTCGTCGACGGGCGGAGCCGGTAGTAGTAACGTCATGCGCGCGGGCTTGACCCGCGCATCCATCTTCTCGATCGATGGATTGCCGGGTCAAGCCCGGCAATGACCGAGAGGGTCAGTCGGTCCCCCACACCGCGCGCGCGAGTTCAGTGACGCGGGAAAGCTTCGCCCATTGCTCGGCCTCGGTGATGGGGTTGCCGCCGGCGCTCGACGCAAAGCCGCATTGCGGACAGACGCCAAGGCGCTCCTGCGGCGCGTGTTGCGCGGCCTCGTCGACGCGGCGGCGCAGCGTGTCGAGGTCTTCGAGCGCGCTGGTCTTGCTGCTGACGAGGCCGAGATAGGCGCGCTTTCCGGCCGGCACGAAACGCAGCGGCGCGAACGAGCCGGCGCGCTCCGAGTCATACTCCAGCAGGAAGCCGTCGATTCCGGGCGTCGAAAACAACCGCTCCGCGATCGGATCGTAGCCGCCCTGGCCCATCCAGTGGCCTTTGTAATTGCCGCGGCACAGATGCATGAGCACGGCGAGATCGGACGGCTTGTCGCGGAGCGCCGCGGCGATCATCTCGAAATAGAAGTCCGTCAGCGTCACCGGGTCTTCGCCGCCGGCCTTCAGCGAAGCGCGGATCGACTCGTCGCAGAGCAGCGCCAGTGCGACCTCGTCGAACTGCACCGCGTGGCAGCCGGCGCGGTAAAGCTCGTCGATCTCCTGCCGGTAGATCGCGCAGAGGTCGTCGGCGAGCGCATCGCGATCGCGATAGCAGGCTGGGTCCATGCCGGCCTTGCCGGCGAAGAAATGCAGGATGCTCGGCGTAGGAAGCGTGACCTTGGGCGTGCGGGTGGTCAGGCCGGCGAGAAAGCGATAGTCCTCGACCACGATCGGATGCTTGCGGGCGAGCTTGCCGGTGACGACGGGGCCGAACCAGGTGGCCTCATGGCCGCCGAGGCGGAACATCAGCTCGGCCTTCTTCAGTTCGATGCCGGAGAGCGATTCGACAAACCCCAAAAACCACGAACCGCGGCGAAATTCGCCGTCGGTGACGTTCTGCAGCCCGGCCTGCTCCTGATGCTGCACCGCGTCCGCGATACAGGCCGCCACCGTCTCCTCCAGCTCCGCGCCATCGATCCGGCCTTCCATATGGGCCCGGTGCGCCTTTTTCAGTGTGTCGGGGCGTAGCAGGCTCCCGACATGGTCGGCGCGCGGCAGATGGATCATGCGTGGTCCTCCCTTTGTCCGCAGGCTAGCAGGCCCCGGAAGAAATTCAAATACAGATTCGAAAAAATATGCATGATGGAAATCGTCGGGACCGGGCTTGACCCGGCCATCCGCGTCTTGTTGAGAACGGGAGGGCGGATGCACAAGGCCGCGGAGCATGGGACGCTGCAATGAGCCTTTATCTGGACGACCTGAAAGCCGGTCAGCGCTACGAGACGAAAAGCCGGACAGTGACCGAGGCCGAGATCATCGCTTTCGCGAAAGAATTCGACCCGCAATATTATCACGTCGATCCGCTCAAGGCGCAGTCTTCGGCTTTCGGTGGCCTGATTGCGTCGGGCTTTCATACGCTGAGCCTGTCGATGCGGCTGTTCTTCGATCTCGATCTGTGGCCCGACGCCATCATCGCCTCGCCCGGCATGGAACAGGTCAAGTGGCTGAAGCCGATGCGGCCAGGCGACACCATCCGCGCCGCCGCCGACGTCATCGAGGTGCGGGTGTCGTCGTCAAAGCCCGATCGCGGCGTGGTGGTGATGGATCATCCATGCTGGAACCAGCATGACGAGATGATCCTGACGCTGCGCTGCGCGCATATGTTGCGGCGGCGCAAGGCGGCCGGTGCTTAGCACCGTCGGACGCAAGTCCGCCATGCGCAGCCGCGCTTTGCGCCCCGGCCGTGGCGTATAAGATGACCGCAAGGCCACGAACCAAGCGGCGGCAAGGCGCGGAGGACAGGGCATGGCAGCGGCGCTGGACAGAACCTACGACGGCATCATCATCGGCGCGGGACAGCATGGCCTCGTGCTCGGCTCTTACCTGGCGAAGGCCGGGCTGAGAATTCTCCTGGTTGACCGCAGGCTCACCTATGGCGGGGGGCTGTGCACACGTGAAGTCACGAAGCCCGGCTTCTACCATAACCTGCATTCGATCAATCATTTCAGCATCAGCGACACGCCCTGGTTCCGTGACCTGAACCTCGCCGACAAGGTCACCTACATTACCCCGCGCTATGAATTCGGGCAGGCGCATCTCGACGGCACCGCGCTGGTGCTCGGCCGCGACCTTGAGGAAACCGTCGCCAATATCGCGCGATTTTCGAAGAAGGACGCCCAGACCTTCCGCGACTGGAACGCGCGCGCCGAGGAGATGACGGCGAAGATTCTCATTCCCGAACGCTATGCAGAGCCTCTGCCGCAGGCCGAGCGCGAGGCGCTGTTGTCCCGGACTTCAATCGGCCGGGACTTTCTGGCTGTGACGCAGCGCCAGCCGCTCGATCTGGTCGAGGAGCTGTTCGAGAACGAGCACGTCAAGCTCCTGTTCCTGTTCAAGGTGTCGCTGTTCGGCACCTGGCTCACCGACACCATGTCCAAGACAAGTCCGATGGGATCGGTGATCCGCGCCTTCGACCTGCAGACCGGCTATCAGCTCTGTCAGGGCGGCTCGTTCAATCTGGCGCGCGGCCTGATGGAGACTTTCATTGCCGCCGGCGGCATATTCCAGCCCCAGGTCGCAATCGAAAGGATCGTCGTGGAGGGCGGCCGCGCCGCCGGTATCGCGCTGACCGATGGACGTACGGTTCGCGCTTCGCAATTCGTTGCGAGCACGATCGATGTCCATACGACGCTGGAAGGCATGCTGGGCCGGGAGCAGTTGCCGGAGCATTTCCGCAAAAAGCTCGACAATTTCAAATACACTGCCTGGACCCTGTTCGGGCTGCACCACGCGCTGCACGAAAGCCCGTCCTTTGCGGCGGCGGCGTTCGATCCCAATGTCGACCGCGCCCTCAAATGGAGCCTCGGTGCCGACACCATGCAGGATCTGTTTGCGGCACATCAAGACGTGCAGGCCGGACGTGTGCCCAAGCTTGTCCAGTTCGGTTCGGGCCCGCTCTCTCTGCTGGATCCGACCCAGGCGCCTCCGGGCAAGCACACAACCTATGCCTGGCACGTCATGCCGCTGCTCGACGAGATGAGCGATGCCGATTTCGAGGCCTTCAAGGAGGAATTTTCCGACCGGATCGAGGAGGTCTATGCGCGCTATTGCCCGAACATGACGAAGGATAACATCATCGCCCGCCATGCCTATACCGCGCGCGACTATGTGCTGGAACTGCCGAACATGCGCGGCGGCGACATCTTCATGGGCGCCTTCAATGCCGAACAGGTCATGTACAACCATTTCGGCTATCGCACGCCGCTGCCGAATTTCTATTACGCCGGCTCGGGCGCGCATCCGGGCGGCGCGATTTCCGGCGGGCCGAGCTATATCGCGGCGGGCATCATCGCGCGCGACCTTGGACTGAAGCCGTGGTGGATGCCGTGGGATGCGCGGCATTCGCTGGAACAGCTCGCAACCTCGCAGGCGGCCTGATATGACTGTTCAGGCTATGCCGGTACCCGGCAGCGCAACGGACTTCGGCTCGCTGAGCGGCCGCGTTGCCATCGTCACCGGGGCGGGGCAGGGGCTCGGCCGCGCCTTTGCCAAAGCCTTTGCGCGCAGTGGCGCGGTTGCCGTGATCGCCGAACTGAATGCGGCGAAAGGCGAGGCGGTGGCCAAGGAGATCGCCGATGCGGGCGGACAGGCGCTGGCGGTTGCCACTGACGTCGCGTCGGAGGACTCCATCGCTGCCATGATCGCGGCTGTCGAGCGCCGCTATGGTCGCATCGATATTCTGGTCAACAATGCCGGAATCTTCTCCACCCTCGAGATGCGGCCGTTCGATCAGATCCCGCTCGACGAATGGGAGCGGGTGCTGAAGGTCAACGTCACCGGCCCGTTCCTGTGTTCGCGGGCCGTGCTGCCGGCGATGCGCCGCGCGAAATGGGGCCGGATCGTTCACATGGCGTCAGGCGCGGTGACGATGGGGCGGCCGAATTATCTGCATTACATCGCGTCGAAGGGGGCGCTGGCCGGCATGACCGGATCGATGGCCCGGGAGCTTGGGCCTGACGGCATCACCGTCAATGCGATCCTCCCGGGCGCGACCTTTACCGAGATCGAGCGCAAGACCGTCAGCCCCGAGCAGAAGGTCCGCATCGTCGCGCAGCAATGTATCCCGCGCGCCGAGACGCCAGACGACCTCGTCGGCACGGTACTGTTCCTGTCGTCCGATTCATCCGCCTTTCTGACCGGCCAATGCCTGACGGTCGATGGCGGGGCCACACACCGATAAGCGAAGGAGACTTTCGATGACCATCCATCCGCGCCTGAAGGCATTCAACTTCCAGGACTGGATCGAGCGCAACAAGAACAACCTGAAGCCGCCGGTTTCGAACAAGCAATTGTTCGACGAAAAGACCGGCATGGTTGTGATGATCGTCGGCGGCCCGAACAAGCGGGTCGATTTCCACGACGACCCGGTTGAGGAATTCTTCTACCAGCTCAAGGGCGACATGATTTTGAAGATTGCCGAGGACGGCAAAATCTACGACGTCAAAATCAAGGAGGGCGATGTCTTCCTGCTGCCGCCGCATGTGCGCCATTCGCCGCAGCGGCCTGTGGAAGGCTCAATCGGCCTCGTGGTCGAGGGCACCCGCACCGACGAGATGCGCGACGGCTTCGAATGGTTCTGCTTCAATTGCGGATCGCTGGTCCATCGCGTCGAGGTGCAGGTCAAGGATATCGTCAAGGATCTGCCGCCGCTGTATGAGGCATTCTATGCCGACGAGAAGGCGCGGACCTGCCCGCAATGTGGTACAGTACACCCCGGCAAGACACCGCCGGAGGGCTGGGTGGAGATGTAGCGACATGGGGTTTCACGTGCCCGAGCGGGACAGGCCGGCCCGCGCAACCCTGAGGTGAGTGTCGGACTTGCGGGTTAGTTCAGGAGGCCCGCCTTAACATGATGCAATGAACAAAGCCGGCGCGAAAAATCGCGCCCGGTCCCTCTCCTTCCGTTGCCGTCGCGGCTTGCAAGCGCGGGCGCTTGCCCTATAGATTGCGCCCCAACAAATGCGCGCAAAGCGCAACGCCAGAGGGAGCCTAGGATGTTCGAGAAAACAATCGTATCGGCCGCGATCCTCGCCGCCACGGCAGGGGTTGCGACCTCCCAGGAAGTCAAGGTCGGGGTCGTGCTGCCCTATACCGGGATCGGCGCCGAACTCGCCCAGCAGATCGACCGCGGCATGGAGCTTTATCTCAAGCTCAATGCCGACAAGGTAGCACCCTACAAGATCAGGCTGATCAAGCGCGATGCCAAGAATCCGGGCGGCGCCGACGCCCGCACCGCGACGCAGGAGTTGCTGACCCAGGACAAGGTCGATGCGCTGGCCGGCTGGGTCTATTCGCCGAATGCGATTGCATCTGCGCCGATCGTGACCGCCGGCAACAAGCTCGCCGTGCTGATGAATGCCGGCACCGCCCATATCACCAATATGGCGCCGCAATATGTGCGCACCGGCTTCAGCATGTGGCATTCGGGTTATGCGCTGGGCGAAGCCGCCGCCAAGCAGCTCGGCGCCAAGACCGCGGTGGTCGGCTATACCGACTTCCCGCCCGGCAAGGACAGCCTCGCCGCCTTCAAGAATGCGTTCGAGAAGTTCGGCGGCAAGGTGGTCGACGAAATCCCGATGGGCGGCGCGGGCGCGGTGCCCGACTTCACGCCGTTCTTCCAGCGCGCCAAGGACAAGAAGCCCGACGTTTTCTACGTGTTCGTCCCGGCCGGCGACCATGCGACCGCGGTGACCCGCACCTATGGCGCGCTCGGCATGAAGGACGCCGGCATCAAGCTGATCGGCCCGGGCGACATCACCCAGGACACCAAGCTGCAGGCGATGGGTCAGTCGGCGGTCGGCCTGACAACCATGCATCACTACCACGCCTTCCTCGACAATCCGGAGAACAAGCGCTTCGTCGAGGCCTGGAAGAAGGAATATGGCGAGAATTCCACGCCCGACTTCATGGCGGTCGGCGGCTATGACGGCATGGCAGCCATCGTGCATGCGGTACAGGCCACCAAGGGCAAGATGGACACCGAAGGCGCGCTCAAGTCGCTGCGCGGCTGGAAGTTCAACTCGCCGCGCGGTCCGATCGAGATCGACGCCGAGACCCGCGACATCATCATGAACGAATATCTGTCCGAGGTTGTCATGAAGGATGGCAAGCTCGAGCAGAAGGTGATCGGCATGATCGAGGCCGTGAAGGATCAGTGCAAGGTACAGCAGATCGGCCCTTGCGCGACCAAGAAGTGACGGATCGTTAGACGGCTGTTTCAAGGCCGCCGCTACGCTTTCCGCGTTGCGGCGGCCTTGATCGGTTCCGGGGCGGGGATTTGCTTTCGTGATCTTTGGCGTTGACGTCGTCAGCATCCTTCTCGGCGGGCTCGCCGCCGGCATGGTGCTGTTCATCGTGTCGGTCGGCCTGTCGATCACGATGGGTCTGATGGGATTCGTCAATCTGGCGCATGGCGGCTTCGCCATGCTCGGCGGCTATGTGATCGTTTTGTCGGTTAACAGGCTCGGCGTGCCCTTCATACCGGCGCTGGCGCTCGGCTTCATCGTCATCGCCGCGGTCAGCGTGGTGTTCGAGCGGGCATTCTATTCGCGGCTCTATCGCGCGGCCGAACTCGACCAGGTGCTGTTCACCATCGGCCTCGTCTTCGTCATGATCTCCTCGGTCACGCTGATCGTGGGTCCTGAGAACCAGCCGCTGATGCTGCCCTCCTGGCTGCAGGGCCAGATGAATCTCGGCTTCACCACCTACCGCACCTACAGCATTGTGCTGATCGTGGTCGGCACGCTCATCATGCTGGGGCTGTGGCTCGGCTTCGAGCGTACGCGGATCGGGGCGCAGATCCGCGCCGCCGTCGATAACCGCCGCATGACCGAATCGCTCGGCATCAACATCAACCGACTGTTCACCATCGTGTTCGCCTTCGGCAGCGGCATGGCGGCGCTCGGCGGCGGACTGGGCGCGGAATTTCTCGGCCTCGATCCGCAATATGCGCTGAAATATCTCGTCTTCTTCCTGATCGTGGTCGCGGTCGGCGGGCTTGGCCGCATCACCGGCGTGTTCGTCGCCTCGCTCCTGATCGGCGTACTGGACTTCGTCCTGAAGAAATACATCCCGCAGGGCGGCACCCTGTTCATCTTCGCCCTGACCATCCTGCTGCTACTGTGGCGGCCGCAGGGCCTGTTCGGACGGAAAGAAGCATGATGACGTCGGACGCCGCGCGCAGCTTCACCGAACGCCATCGCCTACGCTGGTGGGAGCCGATTCCGTGGATTCTGGCGATCGCCTATTTCTTCGCCTATCCGAACCATCTCGGCTTCGGCACCGAATTGCTGATCGTGATCCTGTTCGCGCTCTCGCTCGATCTGGTGCTCGGCTATGCCGGCATCGTCACGCTGGGACACGCGGCATTTTTCGGGGTCGGCGCCTATACCGTCGGGATGATGGCCAAGCACGGGCTCTGGAACGAGCCGATATCGAGTCTCGTCGTTGCCGCGATCATGGGCGCTTTGTGCGGCCTTGCCTCGGGCCTGGTGCTGCTGCGCACCACCGGGCTGACGCTGTTGATGCTGACGCTCTGCACCATGCTCTTGCTCGAGGAGGCCGCCAATCTCGGCCATCACTGGACCGGCGGCTTCGACGGTCTCGACAGCGTGCCGATCCCCCCCTTGTTCGGCGTGTTCGCGTTCAGCCCGCTCTATCCGACCACGCAATATGTCTATGTGCTGTGCGTGCTGTTCCTGAGCTTCGTGTTCCTGCGCACGCTGGTCTATTCGCCGTTCGGCCAGAGCCTGACCGGCATCCGCGAAAATACGCTGCGCATGCATGCGGTGGGTGCGCCGGTGCGCGAACGGCTTGTGATCGCCTATACCATCTCGGCGGCCATTGCGGCGATCGCGGGCGGGCTATGGGCGCAGGCCAATGCCTATGTGAATCTCTCGACGCTGAGCCTCGACCGCGCCGCGACCGTCCTGATCATCCTCGTGCTCGGCGGCTATGGCCGGCTGTACGGCGCGTTTGTCGGCGCGGTGGCCTATATGGTGCTGTCGCATTATCTCGCGAAAATCTATCCGACCGCCTGGCAGCTCGGGCTCGGGCTGATGCTGATGATCATCGCGCTGTTCGCGCGCAACGGCATTCTCGGCATCGTCGATTCGCTGCTCAACCGCCTGCGAAGCCGGCGCACCGTGTCGTCATGACGCAAACGCTGCTCGAAGCCCGCAATGTCGGCAAGAGGTTCGGCGCGCTGGCCGCGGCGAGCAATATTAATTTCCGCCTCGAACGCGGCGCTCGCCACGCCTTGATCGGCCCGAACGGCGCCGGCAAGACCACCTTTATCAATCTCCTGACCGGCGTGCTTGCGCCCACCGAAGGGCAGGTCTTCCTGAACGGCGAGGACGTGACGCAGGTCGCCCAGTCCGAGCGCGTCAAGCGCGGCATCGCCCGCACTTTCCAGATCAACCGGCTGTTTCGCGGCCTGTCGGTGCTGGAGAATGTCTATATCCCCGTCGCCGAGCAGTTTGGCGCCGCCCCCGACATGTTCCGGCCCGCCGGCATGCGCAAGGACGTGATCGACGCGGCGATGGCGCTCCTCGAAATGCTCAAACTGCAGGACGATGCCGGCCACAAGATTTCCGAACTGCCCTACGGCCGCCAGCGCCTTGTCGAGATCGCGATTGCGCTCGGGCTCGCGCCGAAGGTGCTTTTGCTCGACGAACCTGCGGCGGGAGTTCCGAGTGCGGAAAGCCACATCATCCTCGATGCCATCGGGCAATTGCCGAAGGAGATCGGCGTCCTGATCATCGAGCACGATATGGATCTGGTGTTCCGGTTCGCCGAGCGCATCACCGTTCTGGTCGGCGGACGCATCTTTGCGGAAGGCACGCCGAAGGAGATCGGCGCCAATGCCGATGTCCGCGCTGTCTATCTGGGGCAGGCGTCTCATGGCTAGCGCGCTGTCCTGGAAAAACCTGTCGGCTGGCTACGGCGATACCGTCGTGCTCGAAGACATCAATCTCGATGTGGCTGCGGGCGAGAGCGTCAGCATCATCGGCCGCAACGGCGTCGGCAAGACCACGCTGCTGGTCACCGCCATGGGCCATACCGAAATCAAGAGCGGCGACGTGATGCTTGACGGCAAGCCGATCACGCAGTTGCCGGTCTACCAGCGCGCGCTGAACGGGCTCGGCCTCGTGCCACAGGAGCGTGAGATTTTTCCCTCGCTGTCGGTGCGGGAGAATCTGGAGATTGCAGCACGGCCCGGCTACTGGACCGAGGCGCGGATTTTCGAATTGTTCCCGCGGCTGCGCGAACGCTTGACCAATATGGGCAATCAGCTCTCCGGGGGCGAGCAGCAGATGCTGTCCATTGCCCGGGCGCTGATGACAAATCCGCAGGTTCTCCTGATGGACGAGCCGACCGAGGGCCTCGCGCCCGTGCTGGTGGAGACGCTCGCCGACGTGCTTGGCAAGCTGCGCGACGAGGGCGCGCTCACCATCGTGCTGGTGGAGCAGAACAGCCGGGTCGCGCTTGCCTTTTCGCCGCGCACGGTGGTGATGGACAAGGGCCGGGTGGTCTATGACGGCCCATCGCAGCCGTTGCGCGACGATCCGGAACGGCTGGCGAGCCTGATCGGCGTCAGCGAATAGAGGCCGGAGCTGCGACAACGTTTGCGATCCGCGCAGGGTCGCGCGGCGCCGCGCCCGCGCCTATGATGGCATCCCATGATTCGGACCGGGCCCGGGATCATGTACTTTGGCCGCCTCAATCTCGTGATGGGACTGTTCGTTGCGCTCGCGGCGATGATGGCGGCTGGCTCATCGCTTGCGCAGCAACACGGCCTCGCCGGATTCGGCATCGTGCTGATCCACGGCAAGGGCGGAACGCCGACCACAGGAATCGAGGGGCTGCATGAGGCGCTGAAGCGGCAAGGGGCGCTGGTGGAAGCGCCGGAAATGCCGTGGTCGGCGCGTCGCATCTATGATGCGACCTTCGACGACGCGATGACCGAAATCGATGCGGCAGCGGAGCGCCTGAAAAAGGCGGGCGCCACCCGGATCGCCGTGGTCGGGCACAGCCTCGGCGCCAATGCCGCGATCGGCTACGCCGCGCGGCGCAAGGATCTGCATGCGGTCGTGGCGCTTGCGCCCGGCCATCTGCCGGAAGCCTGGGCGCTGCGCATGCGCACCGGCGGCGCAATCGCGCGTGCCCGCAAGATGATCGCCGCGGGCCAGGGCGACGTGCGCGTGTCGTTTCCCGACCTCGCACAAGGCATTCCGTTTTCGGTGCAAGCCACCGCCCGCGTCTACCTTTCGATGTTCGATCCTGATGGGCCCGCGGTGATGCCGAAAAACGCCGCGGCCATGGGCAGCGTGCCGTTTCTGTGGGTGGCGGGGGTTGCTGATCCGATCGTGCTTCACGGCAAGGACTATATTTTCGGCCGTGCCCCAAAGCATCCGAAGAGCAAATATCTGGTCACGGCGAGCATGCATCTGTCCACGCCGTTTCAGGCGCGCGGGCAGATTGTCGAATGGCTGAGGGGATTGTGAGTGCGGCGCATGCTGCTTTAGTCCTGAAGGCCGTTGAGCCTGGCGACCAAAGCGCGCACGTCCGGCAGCACCTGCGGCAGCAGCGCCTTGACCTGTTCCTTGGTCATGCCGGCGCGGATGCGCGGGTCGTACAGAATATTCAGCAGATACTGGTCGTAGATGCCGAAGAAAGCCATCTGGACCTCGTCGTTGAACATGGTCCAGGGCAGATCGTCGTCGTCGTTTATGGGGCCGAGCGCCTGCAGCAATTCCTCGTACATGCAATCGAGAAAAATGAACTCTCCGGCATCGACCACCACAATCACGTCGGAATGCTGGATGCGAAAGAGATCGTCCTTGCGGAAGCCGGACAGGCATTGCGGTTCCAGCGATTTGACGATTCTGGCGGCCTGTTCGCGGCCGTAAAATTCCCGGATCGTCTTTTTGAGATCGCGGTCGCGCACCAGGGTCACCGTGACATTGGCGTCGTCGCGGCTTTCGGCCATCGCAATGTCGAGATTGGGGATTTTTGAGCGAATGTCGGCGACCACCCGCTCGACCTGCTTGCGGCGGTCGGGCTTGGCCCGGCTTTCGACATAAACCCGCACCGGTCCTTCATATTTGCGGATCCGGTCAACCCGTCCGGACACATGAAATTCGGCGCCGAACACGATGCGGAAAAAGCCATCGATGATCTCCGCATCGGTGAATGCCTTTCGCTCCTCCGCGCGGCGTTTTGTCACCTCCGGATGCTCGGCTGCGGCGGCGGCCGGCCACAGCATGGCTGCGATCGCAAGCGCCGACAGCATCGCGATCGCGCGACGCGCCATGCGTGAAAATACCGGCAGGCCGCTGGCCGAAAGCCAGATCCGCGTTGTCACCATGCTGTTTCCATACTTCCGGAGCAAATCGTCGGCGCTGTGCGGTTTCTCCGCGGAGCGGCGAAAGCCAATTCGTCACGCCGATGTCGTGAGCCGCGATGCCCGCGTCTGCAGGGCGCGCATGCGATCGGCAAGGCTGCCCTTGACGTGGGTGTCGGTATCGGCGTCGACGTCAATGGAAGGAACCGGTGCGGATAGCGGCTTGCGCGCAGCCGGCGCGGGGGCGGACTTTTCCGCCGAGGACAGGATTGCCTCGATCGGGGAATTCGGCCCTTCGAGCGCGACCGCGAGTTTGGCCACCTCGGCTGCGACATCGTTGATCCGCTCGCGCAACAAGGCATTTTCGACGCGCTCGGCCGCCCAACTCGATTCCGCTTCGCGCTTCATGGCGGCAAGTTCCACATGCAGACGGGTGCGCTCGCTGTTGGCGAGTTCGAATTCCTTCTGCAAGACCTCTTTTTCGGCGGTGAGATTGCGGATCGCTTCGCGATGCTGCGTGCCCGCGGTGGCAAGCTCCTCGCGCAGGTGAAAACCGGTTCGGCGCGCATTCTCCAGCTCTGCGCGCAAGCGGTCGCATTCGTATTCGCGCTCCACCAAGAGACGGCCCTGATCGGCGATCCGGGTCTCCAGCTCGGCGACACGCTTGCCGAGGAGTTCGGCCTCGGTGCTTTGCGCGACCAGCTGCTGTTCGAGCTGGGCGACCCGCTTGCCGAGATTTTCGACCTTGCCGCGTTCCTCCTCCAGACTGCGGCTCGCGGCCGCGGCTTCGGCGCGCTCCTTGTCCAGCCGCTCCTCCGTCCTCTTGATGTCGCGCTCGTAATCCTCGATGCGCAGCCGCAGCGCGTCGATCTGGGTTTTCAGGGAAATCACCTCGATCCGCTGCGCCTCGCTCGTGGCGGTGCGCTCCCCGAGTTCGGCCGAAAGCCGGGCGAGTTCGGCTTCCTTGTCGGAGAGATTGCGTTCGGTCTCGTGCAGGCCGAGCGTCTTGACCGAAAGCTCGTCCTCGGTCGCCTTCATCTGCTCCTTGAGCGCCTTTTCCCGCGCCTCGAGCGCGAAGATCGTGGCCGATTTCTCGCCGAGTTCCGCCTTCAGGCGATTGATCGCGTCATTCTTCTTGCCGAGCTCGGCGCGCTGGCTCGTGCTTTTGGCCTTCAGCTGCTCGACGCTCATCTCCAGACGCCGGGTCGACATGGCGAATTCGGCCCGGATCTGGTCCTTGTCGGCCTGGATTTCCGCCATCGATAGCGGCGTCGCTGCTTCCATCCGGCGGATTGTCAGACGCTCTGCGCGCGCGTGAACAAGCGGCACGACGATCAATCCGAGCAAGCTCGCCAGCAGGAAGCCGATGGCGAGATACATGGCCGGTTCGATCATGACCGAAAACTCCAACCCTCGGGCGCAACAGCCACATCACAGATCGCTGCGGAGGCGCCCCCGCAAGGCCCCGCCGCGTGCCTGCACTCGATCCCTGTTTAACCTAAACCGGGTGACACCCGGCGGGGAAGGAAATTCCGTTGCCCGCGGCGGCGATCAGAACGGATTCCAGGTCGCCTTCGGCGTGAACTTCAGATAGCCGATATTGGCGCCGAGCCGCAGGCCGACACCGGCCCGGATCGGCACCACCACGATGTTCCCGGCGCCGAGTGCGGTCATGCCGAAACCGCCGATGAAATACGCCGAACCGTCGATCCCGCCGAAGCGGTTGTAGATCGTTTCGGTCGAGGGCAGGTTGTAGACCAGCATCATGGTCCGCGCGCCCTCGCCGCCGGCATCGAAACCGATCGACGGTCCCTGCCAGAACACCCGCAGGTCGCCGGCATTCTTGGTGTAAAGCACGCCTTCCCCGTAGCGCAGCCCGGCGACGAACGCGCCGCCCGCCTCCTCGCCGAGGATATAACCGTTCGGCTGGCCGAACTGGCTGAAGGCCTTCTCCACCACCTGTGCCAGGCCGCGCGACACCGTGCCGAAGAAGCGGTGGCCGTTTTCGAGGATCTCGTTGGAGGAGTATTGCGGTTGGGACGGCTGCTGCTGCACCACGGGCGGCGGCGCCGGCTGCTGTGCATGAACGGTCTGGCCGAAGGCGCAGGCCAGGAAAAGGGCTGTAGCCGCAAGGCGGATCAGCGAAGCCATCATGTGCTCCATGGCGAAAACGGTCGGTCGCGCGGGCTTAACCGGATACTCACGCGGATGGGATCAGGTAAAGGCCATCCGAATCGGAACACTTGTTGGACCGAATCATGACAACACTGCGCCGTCAACGCCGCGGGCCGCTTGCCGCGCCGCTCGGAGCGCTGCTTTTGGCGGCATTGGCGATGATGCCGGGCCGGATCGCGCAGACCGCGACAACCGAGCAGGTTGTGGCCGACCGCTACTCGGGCCTCGCACTCTATGGCTACGATCCGGTGGCCTATTTCACCGACCGTGCGGCGAAAACCGGGATCGAAGGCATCGAATGGACCTATCGCGGCGTCGCGTGGCGGTTTTGCAACGAGGGCAACCGCGCCGCCTTCATCCGCGATCCCGACATCTACATGCCCGGCTTTGGCGGCCATGACCCGGTGGCGATCGCAGGGCATGTCGTGCGCGACGGCCATCCGGATTTCTGGGCAATTCACGGCAACAGATTGTACCTGTTCTATTCGGAGGAAGCCCGCACGGCCTTCGCCGCCGATCCGGATGGCATTCTGGGCCAGGCCGAAGCGAACTGGCCGCAGCTCAGCCGTACCCTGGTGCCGTGATTACGGTTAGGCGGCCGAATAGGCCGCCGCATCCTTCGGATCGCACCAGGCGACGAAGGACGGCACCTTGAGATCGCGTCCGACCTGTCCGTAGCGCAGCGGCGTCCCGTCGAGCGACAGCACCACGCCGCCTGCCGCGCTCAGCACTGCGTCTCCCGCGGCGATGTCCCATTCCGAGGTACGGCCGAGCCGCGGATAAACATCTGCCTTGCCCTCGGCGATCCGGCAGAATTTCACCGACGAGCCGCAATCCATGCGCTCCACCGCCGCAAAACGCGTCAGCCATTCCTCGGTCTTCGGATCGAGATGCGAGCGGCTGACCATGGCGCGCCACGGGCCGCCGCGATGCGGGTGGGTGCGCAAAGCGACGCGCTCGCTTGCCGCATCCGGCGCGCGACCCGGTTGCAGCACAAGCCGCTCGGCCCCTGCGCCCTCCGCGCCGCGCCAGATCGCATCCAGCGCCGGCGCGCCGACCACGCCCGCGATCGGGCGGCCGCTGCGCAGGATGGCGATATTGACGGTGAATTCGTCGCGGCCGTCGATGAACTCGCGTGTACCATCGAGCGGATCGACCAGGATAAAGATGTCCGGCAGCGCCGATGGAAGACCCAATTGTGCCGCTTCCTCCGACACCACCGCAACATCCGGCAAGGTGCGCGCGAGCCCCTCGAGAATGATGGCCTCTGCGGCTTCGTCGGCTTCGGTCACCGGGCTTGCATCGGCCTTGCTGCGAATTGCGGCACCGGCGCGGCGCACGCGCATAATCGCCTCTCCGGCCCGCGATGCGATCTCGGTCAATGCATCGAGCAGGGCCGGATCGGAGTAGTTGCGCTTCATTCAAGGACACTCCGTCGTTTCAAGTGTGGCGAGACGCAGCTTGGCGCTGCGGCGCGCGCGGTGTATCAAGCGATCGGCCGCATCAGGATCGAGTGATTCGCGTTCCGCCGCCGCTTTGACCGGAGCCAGATTCATGTCCGCCAATGCTGTTGCTCAGACCGTTGCCCAGGATACGGCTGCAAACACGTCAGCCGCCAATATCGAATCCCTCGACCTCGCGGCCTTGTTATGTTCGCGGGTCTGCCACGATCTGATCAGCCCTGTCGGTGCGATAGTCAATGGCCTTGAGGTCATGGAGGACGACAACGATCAGGAGACCAAGGCCTTCGCCATGGACCTGATCAAGAAGAGCGTGCGGCAGGCCTCGGCCAAGCTGCAATTCTGCCGGCTGGCTTTCGGGGCCGCGGGATCGGCGGGTGCGCAGATCGATCTCGGCGATGCCGAAAAGGTCGCGCGGGCCTTCCTCGAGGACGACAAAACGAAGATCGCCTGGAATTTGCCACGCGCTCTGATGCCGAAAAACCGCGTGAAGCTCCTGCTCAACATGGTGCTGATTGCCGGGCAGTCGATCCCGCGCGGCGGGCAGATCAGTGTCGATCCGCTGGGCGAGGGGGAAGCCATGAGCTTTCGGATTTCCGCCACCGGCGGCTATGCCAAGCTGCCGCAGGGTGTGCCGGATCTGCTCGCCGGCCGGACACATGGCGGAAGCGTCGATGCGCATGCGGTGCAGCCTTATTACACCAGTCTGCTTGCGAAGGAATGCGGGCTGACCGTGGCTGCAACCAGCGAAGGCGAAGCGATCGTTATCGCGGCGCGCTGAAGCGAACGGCAAAAAAACGTGCTTAACGGCGCATTAACTCTGCGCGCCTTGTTGCCTTTCCCTTACGCAATTTTAAACGGTTACCAACACACTACCATGGTCGAGCGGTGCGGCGCCGATGAGTTTCCGGCGCGGAAGGCGTTTTGCCATGGACGAGTTGTTGCGGGATTTCCTGACCGAGACCCATGAGAGTCTTGATACGGTCGATTCCGAACTTGTCCGGTTCGAACAGGAGCCGAACAATGCCGAGATCCTGGCCAACATTTTCCGGCTGGTGCACACCATCAAAGGCACCTGCGGTTTTCTGAATCTTCCGCGGCTCGCAGCGCTGGCGCACGCTGCCGAAAATCTGATGAGTCAATTCCGTGCGGGGCTTGCGGTGACGCCGGATGCGGTGTCCCTGGTCCTTGAGACGCTCGATCGCATCAAGGCCGTTCTTGACGCGCTGGAAGCGCATCAAGCCGAGCCTGCGGGCACGGATGACGATCTGATTGCGCGTCTGGACGCGATGGCTCAGAGCGCGACTGGTCCGGCCCCGTCAAGCGAAACCGGAACTCTGGTTTATCAGGTGCTCGAACGTCCGTTGAAGCCGGGCGAGGCGACACTCGACGAACTGGAGCGTGCGTTTCGCGAAACTCCGGGGCCCGCGGCCGCGAAGGTCAGTCCTGGCACGGTTCAGACACCGGACCGTCATGACCCGAAGGTCGCGAACCAGTCGATCAGGGTCAATGTCGACACCCTCGAGCACCTCATGAACATGGTGTCGGAGCTTGTGCTCACCCGCAATCAGCTGATGGAGCTGGCGCGCCGGCAGGCCGAGACCACCTTCAAACAACCGCTGCAGCGACTGTCGCATGTCACCGCCGAGCTCCAGGAAAGCGTGATGAAGACGCGCATGCAGCCGATTGGCAATGCCTGGCAGAAACTGCCGCGGCTGATGCGGGATCTGTCGGCCGAACTCGGCAAGGATATCGAAATCGAGATGCAGGGCGCCGAGACCGAACTCGATCGGCAGATTCTCGACATGCTCAGGGATCCGCTGACGCATATGCTGCGCAATTCGGCGGACCATGGAATCGAAACGGCTGAAGAACGCCGCGCCTGTGGCAAGCCCGCCCGCGCGACCATCCGGCTGTGCGCCCGGCACGAGGGCGGCCATATCATTATCGAGGTGTCCGACGACGGGCGCGGCCTCGATATCCGCAAAATCCGGGACAGGGTGCTCGCCAGCGGCCTCGTCAGCGAGGCTGACCTCGACAAGATGCCGGACGTGCAAGTCCAGCGTTTCATTTTTCTTCCCGGCATGTCGACCGCAGAGACGGTCACGGCGATATCCGGCCGCGGCGTCGGCATGGACGTCGTGCAAAGCAATATCGACAAGATTGGCGGCACGATCGATGTCAAGTCGGTACCGGGGCAGGGCACGGTCTTTACCATCCGGATTCCGCTGACACTCGCTATCGTTTCGGCCCTGATCGTCGAGGCTGCAGGCGACCGGTTTGCAATCCCGCAGGTGGCCGTGATGGAACTGGTGCGGGTGCGCGCGCAGGCTGAACACCGCATCGAGCGCATCAAGGATGCCCCGGTCTTGCGACTTCGCAACAAGCTTCTGCCACTGACTTTCCTGCGCAAGATTCTGAAAATCGGCGAGCCCGACCAGTACGAGACCGAGCAGGGCTTCGTCGTGATCATGCAGGTCGGACCCGAGACGTTCGGCATGGTGGTCGATCGGGTGTTCCATACCGAGGAAATCGTAGTGAAGCCGCTCGCCAGCAAACTGCGGCACATCCAGATCTTTTCCGGCAACACCATTCTTGGCGATGGCGCTGTGATCATGATCCTCGATCCGAACGGCATCGCCGCCTCCTTCGGATCGTTGCGCGGAGGCAGGGTCGCGCTGGAATCGGCGGCAGACACCGTGAAGCAGGCGGCCGAATCAAACAAGACAGCGCTGCTGATTTTCCGGGCAGGCTCCAACGCGCCGCGCGCCGTGCCGCTGTCGCTGGTGACGCGCCTCGAAGAGATCGATGTCGCAAGGATCGAGATGACGGGCGAGCGCCACGTCGTGCAGTATCGCGGACGGCTGATGCCGGTGATTTTTCCCGGCGCCTGTGTGCGTCTTAAAGAGAGCGGATCGCAGCCGCTTCTGGTTTTTTCCGAGGGCAGCCACGCGATGGCGCTCGCGGTCGATCAGATCGTCGATATTGTCGAAGGCGAGTTCGAGATCGAAGTGAGCGACGACCGTCCGGGCATTCTGGGCTCGGCGATCGTCAAGGGTGAAGCGACCGATATTGTCGATGTCGGGCATTATTTGCCGATTGCGCATGCCGACTGGCTCGGCGGCGGCAGGCGGCATCCGACCCGCCAGCACGTGCTGCTAGTGGACGATTCCGCCTTCTTCCGCAATATGCTGTCGCCGGTCCTTCGTGCGGCTGGTTTTGCCGTCACCGCAGCGTCGAGCGGACACGAAGCCATCGGTCTGATCCGTAGCGGCCGGGCTTTTGATCTCGTGGTGACCGATCTGGAAATGCCCGGCATGGACGGCATTGCGCTGGCGCGTGCGCTACGCGCCGAGTCCACAACGGCTCATGTTCCGATGATCGCGCTATCCTCGATGGCCACCCCCGAGACCATTGCGCGTGTGCGGCGCGCCGGATTCCACGATTTCGTTGCAAAATTCGACCGCCAGGGCCTGATCGCTGCGATCAAGGAGCAGTCCGGCGCCATGACCGAGCGGGCGGCGTGAGACGATGGCATCCATGCCGCACAACTGTCCGCCAGGAGAATATGTCACGATCACCATCGGGGGACAGCTATTCGGCCTGCCGATCGCGCGCGTACAGGACGTGTTCATGCTGAGCCAGATGACCTGCGTGCCGCTGGCGGCGGACGATATTGCGGGCGTCGTCAACCTGCGCGGCCGCATCGTGACCGCGATCGATCTTCGGCGGCGGCTTGGCGTCGCGGCCGACCGCCGCGCGCACATGGCGGTTGGCATCGACTATGAAGGCGAAGCGTACGGCCTCGTGATCGATACAGTCGGCGAGGTCATGAAACTCGGCGACGACACCGCCGAGCCCGTGCCGGTCAATCTTGACGAACGGCTGCGTCGCGTCGCGTCGGCCGTTCACCGCCTGGATGGCGGCCTGCTGGTCGTCCTCGATGTGGACAAGCTGATCGATCTGAAGCCTGCCGATATGGCCGCATGAGGCGGCGGAAATATGCGGCTTTGTCCGCTTGAATTGGAAATGAGGGAAGCCATGAAGACCTGTCTCGTTGTTGATGATTCCAGCGTCATCCGCAAAGTGGCGAAGCGGATTCTCGAGGGTCTCGATTTTGAGATCACGGAGGCCGAGGACGGCCAGCAGGCGCTGGATCAGTGCCATCGCAGGCTGCCCGATGCGATCCTGCTCGACTGGAACATGCCGAAGATGGACGGCTACGACTTTCTGAAGGCGCTGCGGCGCATGCCGGGCGGCGAACGGCCGAAGGTCGTTTTCTGCACCACCGAGAACGATGTCGCACATATCGCGCGCGCGCTCCATGCCGGCGCCAACGAATACATCATGAAGCCGTTTGACCGGGACATCGTCGAGGCAAAATTCCAGGAAGTCGGACTGATCTGAACCGGCATCCGGCGTGAGAAAAAACGTGACGGCGCTTTCCAACAGAGGCGAGGGTTGGTCTCCGGCGCTGGCATCGCCGTTGCGAGTGATGCTGGTCGACGATTCTGCGGTGGCGCGCGGGTTCATCCGCCGCTGGGTCGAAGCCGAGCCCGACATCGTCATCGTCGCCTCGCTGCATACCGGCCGCGAGGCGATCGAGTATCTGGATCGCGTCGATCCGGATGTTGTGGTGCTCGATGTCGCGATGCCGGATATGGACGGCATCACGGTGCTGCCGCTGCTTCTGAGAAAGAAGCCCGGACTTGCGGTCATCATGGCTTCGACGCTGACTCGAAAGAATGCCGAGGTCACGATGCGCGCCTTGTCGCTTGGCGCCGTGGACTGCATTCAGAAACCGGACGCGCAGGGTGTGGTCACGAGCGAGGATTATCGCCAGGCCCTGATCACCAAATTCCGCGAACTCGGTGCGCGCACGCGCCGCAGGCTTAACCCGCGCGCCATGTTGCGGCCGGTATCGATGCCAGCGCCCAGGGAGCGCCCGGTCCTGGACGGGGACCAACGGGCGCTGGTGCTGAGATCCGCTTCGGCCGTGACACCGCGCGTACTGGTGATCGGTTCGTCCACCGGCGGGCCGCAGGCGCTGAACGAAGTTTGCTGCCATCTCGGTGCGGTGATCGAAACCGTGCCGGTCCTGATCGCCCAGCACATGCCGCCGACCTTCACGACCATCCTGGCCGAGCACCTTGCGCGTGTGACGGCCTATCCGGCGCGGGAGGCGGAAGACGGCGAACCGCTCCTCGCTGGCCGCATCTATGTTGCACCCGGACATCGCCATCTGCGGATCGGACGCATCAATGGCCAGGCGGTCGCAAGACTCGACGATTCCGGACCCGTGCATTTTTGCAAGCCGTCGGTCGATGTGCTGTTCTCCTCGGCTGCGGCTGTGTTCGGCGCGGCGGCCCTCGGCGTCGTTCTGACCGGAATGGGGACAGACGGCTTGGACGGCGGCAGAGATATCGTCGAGGCCGGCGGCACGCTCCTCGCCCAGGACGAAAGCACCAGCGTGGTCTGGGGCATGCCCGGCTCGGTCGCGGAGGCCGGCCTCTGCTCGCGGATTCTCCCGCTGCCGCAGATCGCACCCGCGATCCTGCAGGCCTTCGGGAGGCCTGCATGAACGCCAGCGACTATGAATTCATCCGCGCGCTCCTGAAGCAGCGCTCCGGCCTGATGCTGGCGGCGGACAAGGAATATCTGATCGAGAGCCGCCTGATGCCGGTGGCGCAGCGTCACCGCATTCCGGACCTTGGCGAGCTGGCGCAGCGCCTGCGCGGAGACGCCGACGGCACGCTGACCGCCGATGTGGTCGAGGCCATGACCACCAACGAGACCTTCTTCTTCCGCGATCGCATACCGTTCGAGCAGGTCAGGGACTTCGTTCTGCCCTCGCTGATGGCGGCGCGCGAGCGCACCAGGCGTATCCGCATCTGGTGCGCGGCGGCCTCGTCCGGGCAGGAGCCCTATTCGCTGGCGATGGGCATCAGGGAAATGGCGCCCGCGCTGAAGGACTACTGCATCGAAATTCTCGCGACCGACCTGTCGAACGACGTTCTGGAAAAGGCAAAGGCCGGCATCTACAGCCAGTTCGAGGTACAGCGCGGGCTGCCGATCCAGCTTCTGCTCAAATATTTCACGCAGGTCGGGGAGATGTGGCAGATCGCACCGCAGATCCGTTCCATGGTTCAGTTCCGCAGCCTCAATCTGCTCTCCGATTTCTCCCGGCTCGGCCGGTTCGACCTGATCGTCTGCCGTAACGTCTTGATCTATTTCGATCAGCCGACCAAGACGGATGTCCTGGACCGGCTGGCACGAACCATCGCACCGGACGGCTTTCTGATCCTTGGCGCCGCCGAGACCACGGTCGGTCTCACACAGGCTTTCTTGACCGTGCCCGGCCGGCGCGGCCTTTACGCTCCGGCCGAAGCCGTGACCCTCCAGCCCGGCCTTGAGCGGGAAAGCGTCGCATCAAGCCTCGCGTCATGATTTGCGGCGGCGCGGCGCCGCGAACCTTGCCGCGGCCACGATCAGCGACACCGAAACCAGCAACACCCAGGTCGGCTGCGCGAAGCCGAGCGTGATCAGAAGTGCGGTCGAGATCACCGGCGAGGCATAGCCGAGCACGCCGAGAAACGCGACATTGCCGTGCTTCATGCCGATGTCCCAGAGCATAAAGGCGGCGCCGATGGGGCCGAGCCCCAGAAAGACCATGGTGATCCATTGGGCGGCGCTCGGTTCGGTCCAGCCCTCGAAAACCAGATTGCACGCAAGCGCGAGCAAGGCGGTGGCGAAACAGGCCGGCGCCACGCTTTCGCTCGGCACCGCCGCGATCAGCCGCGACATCACCGAATAGGTTGCCCAGACCACGGCGCTGCCGAAGGCGAAGATGAAGCCCAACAGCGCATCGGGATAGCCGCTCGATGCGCCGATCTTGTCAAAGACCAATAGCGCTGCGGCGGTGAAGCCCATCAGCGCGCCGACGATGTGACGATAGCTTAACGTCACGCCGGGCAGGAAGCCGGACAACAAGACGGTGAGCAGCGCCCAGAGCGAGGCGATCAGCCCGGCTTCCGCCGGCGGCGCGAATTTCAGCGCCGCAAAATACATGGCGTGAAACACGAACAGGCCGTAGATGCCGAGCAGGAAAGACGGCAGCGTCGGCAACATCATGCGGGCGCGGCCGGTGGCGAGGGCATAGCCCGCGATCGTGACGCCGCCGACCGCGAAGGTGATGGCGGTGGACTGGAACGGCGCGATGTCGCCGCCCTTCAGTGTGGTCAGCGTCGCCAGCGTGCCCCAGAGCAGCACGGCGCAGAAGCCGATCAGGGTCGCGGTGCGGCCGGCAACAGGAGCGCCGGCCTTTGCATCGGCGTGCGCGTGATGGGAGGCGTGTCGGATCTTGGCGTCCATCGGGAGAGACAGCTCGGTGCGCTCATGGTCCGAGGGGGACGGCGCCGCCCGCCTTGGATTTCGGCGATGCATAGCGTGATTTCGCAACGGGGAAAGCCGGGAACGAAAATTTTTGCGGACGTCTGTGCTTCCCGGCGGGCGGCCGTGGCGAGTTGCGCGACAAGCTGTCGCCTGCGGCTATCCATCTGAATTGAAAAGATAAAATCCGGTCACCGGGTCACGCATCGGATGCCGGAAAGCCCTTGACCCGGCGCGCCGTCATCCCAAATCTTGCCGCTGACAGCCGCCCCGACGGGGACTGTTGCGGGCGCCGGCGGACCGTCCGGCGCAACGCTCATGGCAATGTTGCTCTACGGAGGATGTAGCTGTGAGAGCCCTTGATCTGGACAACCTTCTGCACCCGGAACGGGCTTTTGCGCATCCGCGCGATGTCGTGCGCGATGCCGATCTCAGCCTGAACGAGAAGCGCGCAATCCTCGCATCCTGGGCGTCGGATGCCTGTGCGCTGGAAGCCACCCCGGAGCTCCGCGAGATACCGGGCGGGGCGCGCGTGCGCTTCGACGACATCATGGAGTGTCTTCGCGAACTTGACCGGCAGGCCAGCGAGGCGATGCCCGGCGTTGCCCGTGGCTATCGCCGGCGGCGGCTGCGCGGGCTGATCCGGCGCCGCGATCCCGATCCCGATCAGGGCCGGTCTCTGCAATAGGGGCGGGCAATGATCGCAGCTAATCTCGACCGCTATGTGATCGGCCGGGAGCACAACATCGTGCGGGTGAATTTCACGCGCAGCCCTGAGCCGCCGACTCGGCCATTTCCCGGCGCCGGCGCCATGCGCGCCTGCGCCTGGCTGGCGTCTCGGGTCAATGCGACCGCCACCGGCAACAGGGCGGAGGTCGCATGATCAAGACGATATTCGCCCTCATGCTGATTGCGGGGATCGTCTGGGCGGCGCATGCCGGCCCGGCATTCGCCCGCTACAGGGCCCGCGCGCTTCTCGACTGGCGCCGCGCATAGGAGGCCGGCGGCTCGGGCAGGCGGAATACGACCACCATGCGGGTGACCTCGCCGCGCTTATAGGCGGCGAGGAACTTGTCATAGTCCTTGATTGAAACACAGCCGTTCGACTGCCCATTCGGTCCGAGCAAATAGGGGTGCACCAGGATGCCGTCGCGTCCGAACATCGCAGCCCTGTCCTCGGGCAGCATGCGGATCGCCTCGGTACCGTGGAACAGCGCCTCGCGCATGCGCAGCCGATAGGTGTTGGGCGGCGTCACGCCGCGCATGCGCAGCTTCACGTATTTCGGATTGTCCATGTACTGGCCGAAGCCGGAATGGGCTTCGAGCTTCTCGCCGTTCGGCATGTAAACGGCTTTGGCGGTGATGTCGTAGATCGCGGTCTTTTCGAGCTTGGGATCCTCGTCCGGGATCGTGATGCCGGTTGCGGGCGGCAACGACGCCAGCCGTTGCGGCCGTGCGCGCGGCATAATCATTGGCGGCACGATCGCCTTGCGAACCGCCGGCTCGAAGCGGTTGGTGACCGCCGAGAAGCGTTGCTCGAAGCGCAGTGCCTGCTGCACCGGCAGGCCCGTGAAGAACGGGTCGAGCGACGCATCCTCGCCGAGAAAGCCGGCGGCGGGCAGCGCGATCCTGTCCGGCGCAACCGAGCCGGTGACGTCCGGCCTCTCTTCCGGCCAGTTGCGGGTGACATAGGGAAGGGTCGAAGCGATGGCGCTCGCCGGGATCGAGAGCCAGGCAAGCCGGGATTCCGGGGGCAGCCCGATGGTGCTGCGCCGTTCCGCCCGCGCATCATGGGCGACAGAGAACACCCAGCCAGCCGCCGAGAGTGCCGCGGTCACGACCGCCAGCGCCACTGCGATTGCGGCGGCGCCGCGCATCAGCGACACGGTCATGCGGACAGGACAAAACGGCCGATGCCGCCCGGGCGCTGCGGCGCGCCGGCCAGAGGTCGCACGCGTCATCGAACGCAATACCCCCACACAACCCAACGGAGACTTCCCCCTCTCACCTTGGCCCGGCGTGGTTAAACGCGGGTAAAGGCGCGAGAAAGGATTGTAGGCGACGAAATCGTGGCGGGTTCCGGTAAAACCAAGGAATGGTTAACGCCGCGCGGTATGAAAAAACCCCGCCGTTTCCGGCGGGGTTCAGTGCTCTTGAAGAGGAGAGATCAGTTCAACGCACGGCTTACGTCCCCAGGGAAAACCTTCAACACGCCGTCAGGCCGGGATACGCGCTTCGTCGTCGGACGGCTCGCGCAGTACATAGCCGCGGCCCCACACCGTCTCGATGTAGTTCTTGCCGTTCGAGGCATTCGCAAGCTTCTTGCGCAGCTTGCAGATGAATACGTCGATGATCTTGAGTTCGGGCTCGTCCATGCCGC
>NZ_JBKBVB010000108.1:0-15514 GCF_046289595.1 Pseudorhodoplanes sp. | reverse complement strand
TCCCCAACGCCGTCCGGCGCCACTTTTCTTCCGCCAACACCCCGCCCTTCAAGGACGACGTGCCATGATCCACGCCACAGCTGCCGCAAAAGACTCCCAAGCTGCCGAGCCGCTGTTCGAGCCCTACCAGCTCGGCCCGCTGCATCTTTCCAACCGCATCGTGATGGCGCCGATGACCCGCAGCCGCGCCCTCGACGGCAATGTCCCAAATCCGCTGGCCGAAATTTATTACCGCCAGCGCGCCTCGGCCGGCCTCATCATCACCGAAGCATCGCAAGTCAGCCCGCAGGGCGTCGGCTATATCCGCACGCCCGGCATCCATTCCCCCGAGCAGATCGCGGCCTGGCGCAGGATCACCGCTGCGGTGGCGCGCGAAGGCGGCAAGATCTTCCTGCAGCTCTGGCATGTCGGCCGCATCTCGCACCCCGATTTTCATGATGGCGCGCTTCCGGTTGCGCCATCGGCGATCGCGCCGGAGGGCGAGGTCTTCACCGCGCAGGGCCCGAAGAAAATGGTGACGCCGCGCGCGCTCGACGCATCCGAGCTTCCGGGCATCGTCGAACAATTCCGCACGGGCGCCGAGAATGCCAAGGCCGCAGGCTTTGACGGCGTCGAACTGCACGGTGCCAATGGTTATCTGCTCGACCAGTTCACCCGCGACGGCTCGAACCATCGTACCGACGATTATGGCGGCTCGATCGAGAACCGCGTGCGCTTTCCGCTCGACGTCACGAAAGCGGTGATCGATGTGTGGGGCAATGAGCGCGTCGGCTACCGTGTCTCGCCGACCGGCGCCTACAATTCGATGACGGATTCCGATCCGCGCGCGACATTCTCGTATCTGACGCAGCGGCTGAGCGATCTCGGCATCGGCTATCTGCATGTCACCGAGCCGGTCAGCGCCGAGAACCGCGTGACCCCGCATCTGCGTCCGCTGTTCAAGGGTACCTTCATCGTCAATGGCGGCTATGACGCGGCGAGCGGCAATGCCGCGATCGCGAAGGGCGAAGCCGATCTCGTGGCCTATGGCGTGCCGTTCATCGCCAATCCCGATTTGCCGTACCGCTTCGGCCGGAAGGCGAGCCTCGCCGCAACGGACCCCGCGACCTTCTACACCGGCGAGGACAAGGGCTACACGGACTATCCGGCGCTGCGTGCGTAGTGCGCCGGCCCCTCCCCCGCTGCCTGCGGGGGAGGGATTTTTTTTCTCGTTACTCCGCCGCGCGCCGTGCCGCGACAATCTGGTCTGCGGTGCGCCCGGTCAGTTCGGCCATGTGGTCGAACTTGAAGGTGAAGGTGCCGACGCCTGCGGTCGCCGACCGGATTTCGACAATCAGGTCGCCGATCTCCGATTCGGGCATCAGCGCCTTGACCGAGTCCCAACCGGGCCAGCCTTCGCGGGTATCGAAGCCGAGGATCTGGCCGCGGCGGCCGGACAGGATGGCGTTGATCTTCGCCGTCGCGTCGTTCGGGCACACGATCTCGACCGCATGGATCGGCTCCAGCAGAACCGGATGGCATTGCGGCAGCGCCTCCACGACGCCGATACGGCCCGCGGTACGGAAGGCCTGATCCGACGAATCGACTGTATGATAGGAGCCGTCGATCAGCGTCACCGACACATCGACCACGGGAAAGCCGAGCGGCCCTTGCTTCAGCCCGTCGATCACGCCCTCCTCCACCGACGGAATATAGTTTCGCGGCACGACGCCGCCCGTGATGGTCTCGGCGAACTGGAAGCCCGAGCCACGCGGCAGCGGCTTGACGTCAAGCACCACGTCGCCGAACTGGCCATGGCCGCCGGACTGCTTCTTGTGGCGGCCGCGCTGCTGCACGCTCTTCTTAATGGTCTCGCGATAGCCGACGCTCGGCTGGCGCTTCTCAATGGCGATGCCGAAGCGGTCGGTGAGCCGCTCCGCCGCAACGCGCAGATGCATTTCGCCCTGCCCCCACAAAATAACCTCATGGGTGTCGGGATTGTGCACCACCGAGATCGAAGGATCTTCCTCGACGAGCTTGTTCAATGCCTGGCCGAGCTTGACGTCGTCCTTTCGCTCCTTGGCGGCGATGGAGATCGCCAGCACCGGCGGATAGGGCACGACTTCGGCAAGCCGCTTCGGATTGTCCTTGCCGGACGCAAGCGTGTCGCCGGTCCGCGCATTGTCGAGCTTGCCGAGCGCCACGGTCTCGCCGGCCTGCGCTGCGCCGCGCTTCTCGAAGGCCTGGCCCATCATCTTGAACACGCCGGACACCCGGCCGGCCTCGCGATCCTGCGAATTCAGCGTCGTGCCATCGCCGACCTGTCCGGCCAGCACACGGGCGACCGACATTTTGCCGCCATGCGCGGTGTTGATCGATTTCAGCACATAGGCGACGGTGTCGGCGCCGTCCGCCTTGACGCCAAGTCGGGCCGCGGTCGCTTCCACGTTCGGCGCCTCGTGACGCAGCGCTTTCAGAAGCCGCAGCACGCCGTTGGTGCGGGTGGCGACACCGATGAGGACCGGGCAAACCAGTCCCTCGCGCATTTCCATGGCGAGATCGTCGAACACCTTGTCACGGGGCGGCGGAATATCCTCCAGCAATTGCTCCATCAATTCGTCGTCGTGATCGGCCAGCGTCTCCAGCATGGTGAAGCGCGCGGTCTTTTCGCGCTCCAGATCCTCGCCGGACAACTCGATTACCTCGGAGGCGGTGTGCTCGCGATAGACATGCGCGCGCTCCAGCGCCAGATCGACGAAACCGGTGACGATGTCGTTTTTCCAGATCGGGATTTGCCGCAGCAGCAGCGGCACCCGCGACGCCGGCTGCAGCATCTGCAGGGTCTCGCGCAGCCGCTTGTCGGCCTTGTCGATCTTGTTGAGGAACAGGAAATGCGGGACTTTCATTTCCTCCAATTCGCGCAGCACGAGCTGCAATTGCGGCACCTTCTTTTCGTCCGCCTCGCAGACCACCACCGCAGCATCGACCGCGGGCAATACCGCACGCATGTCGTGGATGAATTCGATCGAGCCCGGGCAATCGATGAAGGTATAGCTTTCTTCCATGAAGGTCGTGGTGGCGACCGACAATTCGACGCTCATGGCATGATGACGCGCTTCCTTGGAATTGTCGCCTATGGTCGTGCCGGCCTCGACGGTGCCCTGGCGCTGGATCGCGCCGGTACGGGCAAGGATCGCCTCGAGCAGCGTCGTCTTTCCGCTCTGGAAGGGGCCCACCAATGCAATGCACCGGGGGCCCTTCGGCCTATTGCCGTTGGCTCTGGTGCCGCCTGCATGTGCTTCCGTCATCTGCGCCTCCCGTTGTCAAAGGGGCGCGATGCAGTCGCAGAACCGCTTTCAACCGTACCGCGTAGCATGTCTTCGGCATCACGCCCGGTTTGGGCGCCTGACCCGAAGGGCCGGTATTCCGGCCATGTGTCAGACGCCGGAAGGCCTATGGTCTGCGCACTTTGCGGCGAAGGCAAGGGGGCGATACCGCTTTGTCCCAACCGCCGGAAAAGGCAGCAAGTTTTTGAGGAAAATTGATCATTCGGCGGGAGCCGGACAACATGCCCCGCATGGACCAAACCTTTTCCCGCTATTTGACCGCCTTGAACCAGATCGAAAAGCTGCCGATGCCGCAGCTGCTGCGCTACCGGCACGGCCTGCTGGAGCGGCTGGTCCGGCATGCGCACGACCATATCGATTTCTACCGCGAGCGTCTGAAACCTGTCTTCGGCGCGGACGGCAGTTTCGACTTCGCGCACTGGCCCGAGGTGCCAATCCTGGAGCGGCGCGAAGCTGCGCAAGACAGCGCGCGTCTTCGCGCCGCGGCGCTGCCTGAAAATTACGGCGCCGTTCACGAAATCAGAACGTCGGGGACAGCGGAGCTTCCTCTGACATTCACCAGCAACGGTCTGGTAACGATGGCCGCCAACGGCGCCTTGACGCAGCTGTGCCGTTGGCACGGCATCGACACAGCACGCGCCCTCGCCACGATCAAGCTCTATCCCGACCACGAAATTCCCAGCCTTCCCGAGGGCGATCACACCACGGGCTGGTCATGGGCCAACCCGGAGGCCAGCGCCTTTGGACTGGATATGCGGGTTCCGATCCCGCAGCAGCTCGCCTGGCTGGAAAGCAAAAAGGCCCCGTATCTCGCCACGACACCCTCGCATGCGATGGCGCTCGCGTATGCCGCAGGGCCCGAATTGGGGCGGACTCTCGGGTTATCCTTCGTCATGGCGATCGCCGAAACCGTTCTTCCGCGCGCCCGCAGCGTCATCCGCGAATTGTTCGGTGCAAAACTCGTCGCCATCTATTCATGTCAGGAGATCGGCTTCATCGCGACCGAGTGCCCGGTCTCGGGTCAATATCATATCGTGGCGGACAATGCGCTGGTGGAGATTTTGCGGGCGGACGGCTCGCCAGCAGAGCCTGGCGAAACCGGGCGCGTCGTGGTGACGGGTTTGTATAACTACGCGACGCCCTTCATTCGCTACGCGCTCGGGGATGTTGCAACGCTTGCCACAGGACCATGTCCGTGCGGGAGGACATTGCCGCTGCTTGCGCAGGTCGAAGGGCGCACCCGGGCGGAATTCGTATTCCGCGACGGCACGCGGATGTGGCCGCGCGGCGTGCATGCGGATACCATCCGTCGTTTCGTCGCGTATCGCGAATTCCAGATGGCGCAAACGGATTATGAGACCATAGAATTCCGCTATATCCCGGAGCCCGGCGCACCATTGCCCGATCATGACGGACTTCAACGATACGCGCGCGAGAACTTTCACCCGTCAGTCGAAATCCGCGCTATCGTCACCGAAATTCCGAAGGGACGCAGCGGCAAACACGAGCACTTCGTGTCGCAGGTCAGCGGCGACGACCGGCTTTAGTTAGGCCCGTCGCAGAACGGAAATTCCGGACACGGGGGCTTGTTCTTTTTCGGCGGAAGCGTTGAGTTCTGCTGGCTGTTGGTGATGCCGAACAGCGTTTCCGGATTCCATTCGATCGGGTCGTCCTGCCGATGCCGCTGGATCAGGGTCTTGTCCTTGGCTCCGGCATAGAAGCGCAGCCCGCCCCAAACTCCCTTGAAGTCGTCCTCGCCGATGCGGCCCTCGACGAATAGCGAGCCCATCACTGGGCCGTTGATGCGGAAGGCCAGCTCGGACCCGAGCGCCAGCGCGTTCTTGCCGCCGACATAGCGATGACCGACAAAGGCCTTCCAGTCGTCGGTGAGGTAATAGGCCAGATTCACCTTGTCGAAAAAGCGGGTGCGGATGTCGAACGACTCGATCACATTGGCAATCGTCTGCGACCCGGAATTGCCGGTTTCGACGCCGAGGACGGCCTGCACGGTCCAGCGTCCGGCATAGAGTTCGAATTCGCCGGCGAAATGCCCGACATTTAAACCGCCGAAGCGGTCCCAATGTGTGACCGAAGCAAACGCGCCAAGGAGGCCGCGGCTTGGATCGCGCGTGAACAAGTGCGCGGCGGCCGCCCCAACGAAACGGCCATCATAGCTCCCGGCAATTCCGTCGAGCTGCAAACCCCAGCTGTGTCCGAGTGGCAGCGAATAGGAGCCCTGAAAGGCATAGAGATCGCGGTCGGCAAAGGTACCACCCAGACCGGCGGCCTTCCAGTTCACGCCGTCAACCGCGGGCTGAGGTGTCTCGAGAGCCGGGACTGGCGCTTTCGTATAGACATCGGCGGCGTGACCCGGAAGCGCGCAGGCCCCTGCGGCCAATCCGGTCAGCACCGTCGTTGTCAAGGCTCTGCTTCGGACGCTCATGGGCCACCCCCCGAAGGGTAACCAGACTATTAATTGTGCAAAGCTACAAGCGGCGGCATGGACAAATCCGCTCAATCTCTGTGGAATTTTCGCGGCGTTGCGCCAAAGCCACAATCCAAAATGGCCGCCGTCAGAAGCGGGGAATATCCGGGAACGCTACCTTCCCTGCCCGCACATGCATCCGCCCAAGTTCGGCGCAGCGATGCAGCTGTGGAAACACCTTTCCGGGATTGAGCAATCCCTGCGCATCGAACGCGCATTTCAGCCTCTGCTGCTGGTTGAGGTCGATTTCGGAGAACATCTCCGGCATCAGGTCACGCTTCTCGATGCCGACGCCGTGCTCGCCGGTGAGAACGCCGCCGACTGCCACGCAGAGCCGCAGGATGTCCGAGCCGAAGGCTTCCGCCTTGTCGAGTTCGCCGGGATTGTTGGCATCGTACAGGATCAGCGGATGCAGATTGCCGTCGCCGGCATGGAATACATTGGCGACCGCAAGCCCGTATCGCTCGCTCATCTCCCGCATCCGCGCGAGCACGAGCGGCAACGCGGCGCGGGGAATCGTGCCGTCCATGCACAGATAATCCGGCGAGATGCGGCCGACTGCCGGAAACGCGGCCTTGCGCCCCGCCCAGAACAGAAGCCGCTCATCCTCGTTCTGCGACACCCGGCAGGAGGCGGCGTTGCAGCTCTTGGCGATCGCCTCCACCCGCTCGATCAGATGGTCGACCTCGGCCTTGCCGCCGTCGAGTTCGACGATCAAGAGCGCCTCGACATCGAGCGGATAGCCGGCATGCACGAACTCCTCGACCGCATGGATCGCGGGCCGGTCCATCATCTCCATGCCGCCGGGCACGATGCCGGCGCCGATGATCCTGCCGACGCAGGCGCCGGCATCCTCCGAGGTCGGGAAGCCCACCAGCAATGCGCGCGCGGTCTCCGGCTTTTTCAGAATGCGCACGGTGATTTCGGTAACGACGCCGAGCAGCCCTTCCGAACCGGTAATCACGCCAAGGAGATCATAGCCGCCGGCGTCGAGATGCTTGCCGCCAAGGCGGACGATCTCGCCGGTCATCAGCACCATTTCGACCCCAAGCACGTTGTTGGTGGTCAACCCGTATTTCAGGCAATGCACGCCGCCGGAATTTTCCGCGACATTGCCGCCGATGGTGCAGGCGATTTGCGAGGACGGGTCCGGCGCGTAGTAAAAGCCGCGATGGGCCACGGCAGTCGAAATGCCCAGATTGGTGACGCCGGGCTCCGCCACAACGACGCGATTGTCGTAATCGATTTCGCGGATGCGGCTGAATTTCGACATGCCGAGCAGCACGCCGTCTTCCAGCGGCAGAGCACCGCCGGACAGCGACGTGCCCGCCCCGCGCGGAACCACCTTGATGTTGTTTTCATGACAATAGCGCAACACGGCGGCGACCTGCGGCGTGGTCGATGGCAGCACCACGACCAGCGGCAATTGCCGATAGGCGGTCAGGCCATCGGTCTCGAACGGGCGCATCTCCCGTTCGCCTGCGATCACCCCCTCGTCCGGCACGATCGCACGCAGCGCGGAGACGATCGCCTCGCGCCGCGCCAGGACCGCGCCATCGGGCGCTGGCATACGCACTGACATGAATCAACCCTCAAGTCCGGCCCGAAGGTTATACGATTGCGGACACCGCCGCGAGCGCGCAAAATACGAGTTCCTTTCACCGACCTGATGCCGGGCAGCGCATTCGGGTCTTCCGTCGATGACATCGGAGCGCCTCATGATCAAGGACATCGTCGTCAATCTCACTCCCGGGGCCGAAGACGATCCCGCCGCGCGCTATGCCATTTCGGTTGCCGAGGCGTTCGACGCGCACGTTACCGGGGTCGCATTCGCCTATGATCCGCCCTGGCCGCCCGCCATCACCGACCTCGGCGGCGCGGACATCTTGCGCGCGCTGATGGACAAGAACCGCAATGAGGCGAGCGCCACCGCGGCAAAGTTCGAAGCCGCAGCCAAGCGCTCCCAGCTTTCCGTGCAGACGCTCTCGCCGGAAGCGTCGCTGCCAGGCGCGACCGAGACCTTCGCCAATCTCGCCCGCACCTACGATCTTGTCGTGCTCAAGCAATCGGAATCCGGCAACGACATCGCCTCGCAGGACATGATCGAGGCGGCTCTGTTCAATTCAGGCCGGCCGGTGCTGATCGTGCCCTATATCCAGAAAGCCGGATTCTCGGTGAAGCGCGTCATTGCCTGCTGGGACGGCAGCCGCGCCGCGGCCCGCGCCATCGGCGACAGCCTGCCGCTGATTGCGAAGGCCAACAATGTCCAGGTGCTGACGGTGGTGACCGGCAAATTCGACGAAAACGACGTCACCGGAGCCGATGTCGCCGAGCATCTGGCCCGCCACAAGCTGCGGACCGAATTGTCGCGGCTCCCGGCCCAGGATATCGACGTGCCAAGCGCAATCCTTTCCCATGCGGCGGACGCCAATGCCGACCTGATCGTGATGGGCGGATATGGCCATTCGCGGTTGCGGGATTTCGTTCTCGGCGGCGCGACACGCGGCATGCTGCAATCCATGACCGTGCCGGTTCTGATGTCGCATTGAGGCATCGCTGGCTGGAACCTTCGCGAGCGCAAGGCATTATTTGCGCTCGGCGCATGACCGGATTTCCGGTCATGCGTTTGCGGTCGCTTCTGCGAGGTCTGGATGGCGTTTTCCTTCGGAATCGAAGAGGAATATTTTCTTGTTGATCGCGCCACCGGCGCGGTCGCGCGCAAGATGCCGGACGGCTTCTTCGCTGCCGCGAAAGCAACTCTGGGCGAACAGGTCACCGGCGAATTCCTGCAATCACAGATCGAGGTCGTGACCGCGCCGCAGACCTGCATGGCCACGGCCTGCGACGATCTGCGCGACCTGCGCCGCACCTTAGGCGCGATCGCGCAGTCGCACGGGCTCGCCATCATGGCAGCCGGCACGCATCCGACCGCGGTGTGGGAGGTCTCGCGGCAATCGACCGGCGAGCGCTACGACAGCGTCATGAACGATCTGCAGATGATCGGACGGCGCAACATGCTGTGCGGCATGCATGTGCATGTGGAGTTGCCCGATCCCGACCAGCGGGTCAGCGTAATGACACGAATGCTGCCGCATCTGCCGCTGTTCATCGCGCTTTCGACCTCGTCGCCGTTCTGGCGCTCCCAGCCCACCGGACTGCTCGGCTACCGGCTCGCCGCTTACGACGAATTGCCGCGCACCGGGCTCCCGGAGCTGTTCAGGACAAAGGCCGAGTTCGACGCCTATATCGCGGCGCTGGTCGAAGCCGGCGTGATGCCGGACGCAAGCTATATCTGGTGGGCGGTACGGCCCTCGCTGAAACATCCGACACTGGAATTGCGCGCACCCGATATCTGCACGTTTGTCGAGGATGCGATCGCGGTTGCCGCACTTTACCGCTGCGTCACGCGCAGGCTTGCGCTCAATCCCCGGCAGAACGGCAACATCGATGCGATCACGCGGGCGATCGTCGTTGAAAACAAATGGCGCGCCCAGCGCTATGGCGTGCACGGCTCCTTCGCCCGGCTCGAACGCGATGGCGCGATCAGCGTGGCGGAGATGCTGGAACATGTCCTCGCCGAGGTGACGCCGGACGCAGAGGCGCTGGACTGCCTCGATCAGGTGCTGCATTGCCGCCGCATTGTCGAACGCGGCACCTCGGCGGACCGGCAGGTGGAGATCTACGAGCGCCAGGCCGACGACCCCGATCGCGCCTTTCAGGCGGTAAGCGCGTGGCTGGTGGAGACGACGGTGGCGTAGGCCGCCTGGTCAGAGGTCTCCCGCAGGTAATGCGATCTGAACGACAAGACCGCGGGCGCGGGCATCGTTGACCCCGAGCGCGCGCAGCGACAGCAGCGTGAAAGCCTGCACGCGGTCGCGCAAATGCGCTGGATCCTCATGGCCCTCGGGAGAGAGCGGTCCAGTCAGCCCCTCCAGCAACGCCCCGACCAGGGCGGCCGACGACAGCGACACATCTTGCACGGGGAGATATCCGGCCTGCATCGCCGCAGCGATCCGTGTGTTTATTTCTTCAGCAAGTGCGCGGCGAAAGCCGGCGCGCGCGGATTCCACATCGGCGTCGGCAGGCTCTGCGGCGACCGCCCAGATCAGACGGCGCTGCCGGAGCGTACGCGCCGCGCAGGTCGCGATCACGGCCGCAAGTGCCGAGAGCGGCCCCGGCGCCGCTTTGCCCGCCTTGCCGATTGCTGCGATTTCCCGTTCCGCCGTGGCGCCGACCAGCGCCGTCACCAGTTCTACCTTGGAGGGGAAATAACGGTACATGGTCCCGGTCGCGATGCCGGCGCGCTGGGCGACGGACGCCACCTGGACTGCGCCCATCCCGCCCTCCGCGGCCGCGCTCCGCGCCGCGGCCATGATCGCGTTGTGGCGGGCGGCCTGCTTGCGGACGACATGCGCGGTGCGCCGATAGGGCATGGATGGAGTGAATCACGATTCATGCCATCGCGGCAAGCGTTGCGCGCAGTGGCAGCAATCTGCGCGACTTACTTTCCTTGCAACGCCTTCTGCCGGATCGCCTCGATCGTCGTGACCGGCGTGATTGCACTTGGATCGACCTTCAGATGGATGATCGCGGGCTGGCCGGACGCGCGCGCGGCTTCATAAGCGCTGGCGAAATCCGCGGTCTTGTCCACCGTCGCGCCGAAGCCGCCAAAGGCCCGCGCGTAAGCCGCGAAGTCCGGATTCTTCAGTGCGGTCGCGATCACCCGTCCCGGATATTCGCGCTCCTGATGCATGCGGATGGTGCCGTACATCCCGTTGTCCACGATCGCAATGACGACCGGCAGGTCATATTGCACGGCGGTCATGAATTCCTGACCGTGCATCAGAAAGTCGCCGTCGCCGGCCAGACAGAACACGTTGCGCTCGGGATAGAGCCGCTTCATGGCGATGGCGGCAGGCACCCCGTATCCCATCGAGCCGGAGGTCGGACCGATGAAGGTGTTGAAACGGCGCAGCCGGTAGAAGCGATGCAGCCAGCCGGAGAAATTGCCGGCGCCGTTACAGAGAATATCGTCCGGCGAAAGCTGGCCGCGCAGCCAGATCATGATCTCGCCGAGATTGACCGCGCCGGGCACATCGGTCGCCTTGTCGGTATAGGCGAGATAATCCGCGTGCGCGGTCGCAGCCTCGCCGGCCCAGGGTATTTCGTTGGGGGCCTGCAAGCCTTCGAGCGCCGCGGCGAAGGCCGACGGCGATGCATTGATCGCAAGATGCGGGCGATAGACGCGGCCCAGTTCGTTGATGTCGGGATGCACATGCACGAAGGTCTGCCGCGGCTGCGGGATTTCAAACAGCGTGTAGCTCTGGCTCGGCATTTCGCCCATGCGTGAGCCGACAAGAAGCACGAGGTCGGCCGCTTTCACGCGTGCCAGCAGTTTGGGATTGGGGCCAATACCGAGATCTCCGCCGTAATTCTTGTGGGTCTGGTCGAACAGATGACCGCGGCGGAAGGTGGTGAAGACTGGCAGATCGAAACGCTCGGCGAAGCGTTGGGTGGCGGCCCAGGCGTTTTCGGTCCAGCGGCTGCCGCCAAGGATCACCACAGGACGCTTCGCCGCCCACAGCATCTTCTGCAGCCGCGACATGTCGGTGAGGCCGGGCCAGGTCTCCACCGGCTCGAAGGGAGGTGCATCGCCGACCACCGCGCGCTCGGTCAGCATGTCTTCCGGCAAGGCGATCACCACCGGCCCGGGCCGGCCGTTGGTTGCGACATGAAACGCCCGCGATACGATTTCCGGAATGCGCGCCGGATCGTCGATCTCGGTCGCCCATTTCGCCATCGAGCCGAATACAGCGCGGTAGTCGAGCTCCTGAAATGCCTCGCGCTCGCGCATGTCGCGCGCCACCTGACCGACGAACACGATCATCGGGGTGGAGTCCTGCATTGCGATATGAATGCCGGGAGACGCATTCGTGGCGCCGGGACCGCGGGTGACGAAACAGATGCCGGGACGGCCGGTGGCCTTGCCAACCGCCTCTGCCATCATCGCGGCGCCGCCTTCCTGACGGCAGACTGTCAGCGTCACGGCGCTGTCGTGAAATGCATCCAGCGCTGCAAGGTAGCTTTCGCCGGGCACACAGAAGGCATGGCCAACGCCATGCGCGACAAGCTGGTCCACAAGGATTTCGCCGCCGGTGCGCGAACCGTCATTGCTACGCATTTGAGACACTTCTTTCGATTCTGGACGACCGGGTGTCATGGCCGGCCGTAACCGGCCATGACAATCAGGAGCTACCGGATGATTGGCGCGAATTTAGCCGGAATCATCAGCTTGGTGACCTGGTTCTCCAGGTAGCCTGCCTGGCGGTGAACTTTCAGATAGTTCTGCCAGTCCGGATCGGCCATCATCGCGGCGCGCTTCTTTTCGCGGTCGCCGGCATTCTCATAGGCCCACATATGCACGATGGTATTCATCTCGCCGGTTTCGGTGAACATATAGGCAACAGGTTTCCCGAGATGGCGGGTTTGGGCGGGAAATCCGTATTCTTCGTACATATCGAGATAGGCTTGCGCAGTACCGGGCCTGACGCGATAGGTTCGATGATCGATAAGCACGTGATTCCTCCGCTCGAATGCAACAGCGCCCCTGGGCGCGACCGCGGCATTGTCAGATCGGGCGCATCCCGGTCAAGACCCGCCCCCTGACAGGCGCGCACAGCGATCATGCCCGAAAGCCATACGACGCAATCGCAGGAGCCTGTCTTTGCGTTCCTCGCCGACCCGGCCACGCATGGCGGGACGGCGGTGACGCGCATCGACACCCATGGCGCGGCGGTTTTCCTTGCAGGTGACCGGGCCTTCAAGGTCAAGCGCGCCGTGCGCTTTCCGTTCCTCGATTATTCGACACCGGACAAGCGAAAGGCGGCCTGCGAGGCGGAATTGCGGATCAATCGAATGTTTGCCTCCGACCTCTATCGCGGCGTCGTCCCGATCACGCAGGACGAGACCGGCAGGCTGGCAATCGGCGGAAACGGCGAGCCGATCGAATGGGTGCTGGAGATGCGCCGGTTCGATGAGACCTTGACGCTCGACCATCTCGCTGCGGCGGGGCGAATCGACGACCGGCTCGCCGATGCGCTGGCGCGGACGGTTGCGACGGCCCATCGTCATGCATTGCCGGTGGAGCCCGATCCGTGGATCGAGGCGCTGGAGAGCTATATCGATCAGAACGAGGAGGCCTTCGCCGAATTCCCCGACCTGTTTCCTCCGCCCCAAGCCGCCGAGCAGATCAAGGCGACCCGGGAGGCCTTCGCGGCGATGTGTCCGCTGCTGCGGCGGCGCGGCGATGCATTGCTGATCCGGCGCGGACACGGCGATCTGCATCTTGGCAACATCGTTCTGATCGACGGCAAGCCGGTGCTGTTCGATGCGATCGAGTTCAATCCGCTGGTGGCGTCGGGCGACGTCCTGTACGATCTCGCCTTCCTGTTGATGGACCTTGTCGAGCGCAACCTGTCGCGCCCGGCCAATATCGTGCTCAACCGCTATCTGGCCGAGACGCGGCGCGAGGAGGATCTCGATGCGCTCGCGGCGCTTCCGCTCTTCCTGTCGATGCGCGCGGCGATCCGCGCCAAGGTGACTGCCGCCAAGCTCGAGCATGCGCAGGACGCGGACAGGCCCGCGATCCGGCAGAGCGCAACCGACTACTTCGCCCTGGCCTGCCGCCTGATCGCGCCGCCAGAGCCTATGCTTGTTGCAATCGGCGGGTTGTCCGGAACCGGCAAGTCGATGCTTGCGCGGATGCTTGCGCCCGATATTCCGCCGGCGCCGGGCGCCGTGGTGCTTCGCTCGGACACCACACGCAAGGCGCTGTTCGGCTATGAGGAGACCGACAAGCTGCCGGAATGGGCGTATGCGGGCGACGCGACCGAGCGGGTTTACGCAATGCTCTGCGATCATGCCCGGCGGGTGACGGGTGCAGGACATTCCGCGATCGTCGATGCAGTATTCGCATCCGCACATGAACGCAAAGCCATCGCGCAGATCGCGTCCGGTGCTGGCAAGCCCTTCCGCGGCCTGTTTTTGACGACCGATCTGGAGACGAGGGTCGCACGCGTCGGCGCGCGCGCGGGCGACGCCTCGGACGCAGATGCCGACGTCGCGCGCCGGCAGGCCGGCTACGATCTCGGCAGCATCGACTGGATCGAGATCGACGCCTCCGGCACGCCCGAGGACACGCTGATGCGGGGGAAAGCGGCGCTCGCGATGGCAGGCTGACCGGCCGCTTGGCTTACCAACCCATCGCCCGCAAACCTGCGACCATGGCAATTCCGCCTGCGAGGGCCAGAAACTCGTTGCGCCGCCAGATCATCAACATGGCGACCAGCACCATCGCGACCGCGGCAGCCGCGCCTTCCTTCAGCAGCACCGGCATCACCAGAGCGGCGACCACCGAGCCCGGCAGCGCTTCGAGCATGCGCATCACGCGCGGCGTCAGAGTCACCCGGCCCATCATCCAGAAACCGGCCAGCCGGGTGAAGACGGTGACCGCCGCCATCGCCGCGATCGCGATCATGACGCCGTGCGGCAGCGCTTCAGTCATCGCCGAGCAGGCCTCCGGCGATGGCGCCGGCCAGCGTGCCGGCGATGATATACCAGAAGCCCGGCAGCAGGAATTGCACCGCGATCGCCACGAACCCCGCGATCGCCCAGGGCACCGAACGCCGCGCGCTTTCGAACATCGGCGCCAGCAGCGCGACGAAATACAGCGGCAGGATCATATCGATGCCGTAGGGCCGCGGATTGGCCAATAGGCTGCCGAACACATGACCGATGACCGTCGACGGCACGAAGGTGAACCAGATGATCAGGCCGCCGCCGAGCAGATAGCCGGCATCGGCGCCGCCCTCGCGGCGGTACCGCAGCGTCGCCACCCAGTTGGTATCGGTCAGGATGTAGAGACCCGGATAGACCTGAAGCGGCGGCGCTTGCGCAAGCCATGGCCGCATCGATGCGCCCATCAAGAGCATGCGCAGATTGATAACGAGCGTCGTGAATGCCAGCGTCAGCACCAGCGCCGGCGTGATCTGCGGCGACCAGAGCTCCATCGCGGCGATCTGCGACACGCCGGCAAATACCAAGCCGCTCATCGCCAGCGCCTCGCCGGTGGAGAGCCCGCGTTCCGCCGCCAGCGCACCGAAGGCGGCGCCGAACAGCGCAACGCCCGGCAACGCCGGCAGCATGGTGACGGCCCCGGCGCGCACGCCGTCGAGGCTGAAGACGGGCGGCGGGCCGCCGTCGCTGGCTGCAGATTGCATGGAGGTCATGCCGGGGAACGGGGTCTCGCGCTCTAGCAAAGAGCTCCCGGCTGGGCAATCTTGACTGACGCAACCCACCCCTGCCGGCGCTTCCTCCATGGTCCCGTCCCTGCCGCGCGTTGCGGTCGCAGCCGCAGGCTTCACCGCGATGCTGAACATGTATGCGCCGCAACCGGTGCTGCCGATGATGTCGGCGGAATTCGGCGTCGGGCCTGCTGCCATCAGCCAGATCATGACCGTGAACGCGCTCGCCGTCGCCCTGATGGCTCCGTTTACCGGGGCCGTTGCCGATGTGCTCGGGCGACGCACCGTGATCGCCACCGCGATCGCGCTTCTGATCCTGCCCGGCGTGATGATGGCGTTTGCGCACAGCCTGGAAATGCTGCTGTTCTGGCGTTTCGTGCAGGGCCTGTTCCTGCCGCCGA
>NZ_JBKBVB010000226.1:0-2725 GCF_046289595.1 Pseudorhodoplanes sp. | reverse complement strand
ACGGCAAGGGGGGGGTGACGTTACACCACACCCCACGACCCACATACGTTGCCGCTGGTCGAATATTTCCGGCAGATATTCTGGGGCTCCGGGGTCGACCTGCCCGAGACCGCCGCGCTGGAGAAGACGATCGAGGAGATCACGCTCGATGCCATCGAGCTCGCGCCCGGCGAAAAGGCGCTGATGTCCCTGCAATTGCCCGCCGAATTCATCATCGTATTCGAGCCGGTAACGCATGCGGCGCACTTTATCGACGTGAAGGGCGAGCCCACGCGCGAGCGGCAGAGCCTCGGGATGGTTTTCAGCAAGACGCATGCCCCGACCGGCACCACCGGGATGCGGCCCGGCCCGTTGCGGCTGTCGTTCGACAATCGCACGGATGTGCGCACCCTGCCGTCGGTCTGGATCGCGGGAAACAAGCTGCATAATTTGCTCGGCAAGCGCCGTCCCTTCCTGACCGCCAAACGTCTGCTCACCAATCAGACGTTCCGCGATCTCTATCGCACCGACACTTTGGACGTCGATCAGGGCCTCAGAATCACAAGTCTGACCTTTCTGTTCACTGACCTGAAGGGGTCAACCGCCCTCTACGACCGGGTCGGCGATCTCGCCGCCTACGATCTCGTGCGCGAACATTTCCGTGTGTTGAACCAGATTGTCGCTTCAGAGGCGGGCGCGGTGGTCAAGACCATCGGCGACGCGGTGATGGCGACCTTCCCGACACCCGACCGCGCCCTCGCCGCGGCGCTGCGCATGCGGGAGTCGGTGCGTGATCTCAAGAAGGACCTGCTGATCAAGATCGGCATTCACGAAGGACCATGTCTCGCCGTGACGCTCAACGATCAGCTCGACTATTTCGGCCAGACCGTCAACATAGCGGCACGGGTCCAAGGCCTGGCCGACGAGCGCGCGATCTTCGTCACCAGACCTGTGGTGCAGCATCCGCAGGTCGTGAAAATGATCGAGCAGAACAAGCTCGCGGCAACGGAGCAACTGGCGTCGCTGCGCGGCGTCAGCGACAAGATGCCGGTCTACCAGATTCCGTGAGACCCGGTGTCCGCTGCCGCGGCCTCTGCCGCAAGGGCAGAGGCCCAAATCGTTGCAGCCCCGACTTGCGGGCTATTGCAACCTTACGGCTGGAAGCGCAGTTCGAGCCCGGCGAGACCGCCGAACACATTGAGCCCGACCTGGCCCTCGACACTGAGCGGCTGCAGCGCGACCGAATTGTTGGATCCGCCATAGAGCACATTGGCGCCGAGCCCGACGCCGACGGCCGCACCCGCCGTCACGCCGCCATAGTTCCCGGAGAGATCGCCAAGGCCCAGTTGCTGGGTCGGCGCGAACACGGCCCAGACCAGGCTCGACACAGCAGTGCCGCCGAGATCGACGCCGGCGCGGCGCAGAACCGCGGTGTAAAGCTGGCGCGGCCCCATATCCGGCCGGTAGATGCAGCTCAGCTCCGTCACCGAACCGATGATGAAGCCGACCGAGCCGCCGCCCCGGCATTCAAGAACGCCGGTCTGAATCTGTTGCGCGGAGGCCGGCACAGCCGACAGCGAGGCCAGCAGGAGGCCGGCGAAAAGCGACGATCGGATCATGGAATTCCCCTTGACGTGAAGCAGTCGTGAACACGGCGATAAAGCGCCGCAAGTCCGGCGGAAGTTAGCCCTCATCTCTGTAAAAGACGATAAGACCTCGCCTTCAATTTTCTCGAAAACGCCGACCGACGCTTTTGGATCCGTCGGCGCGGCTATTTCAAATTGCCGCAGAAGCGCTGGATGCGCTTGCCCGCCTCCTCCAGGTCCTCGGTCTTGGTGGCGTAGGAAATCCGGAAGGCCGGACCGGCGCCGAACGCCGAGCCATGCACCACCGCAACCCCCTCGGTCTCCAGAAGCTCGGTGACGAAATCCTCATCGGTTGCAAGTTTCTTGCCCGACGGCGCGGTCTTGCCCATGGTCCCGGCGCAGGACGGATAGACATAGAAGGCGCCTTCCGGCGTCGGACATTTGATGCCGTTCGCCTGGTTGAGCATCGACACGATCAGGTCGCGGCGTTCCTTAAAAATGGTGTTGTGTTTGGCGATGAAATCCTGCGGGCCGGTCAGCGCCTCGACCGCCGCCCATTGCGCCACCGCGGAGGGGTTCGAGGTCGATTGCGACTGCAGCATCGCCATCGCCTTGGTCAGATGCTCCGGCGCGCCGGAATAGCCGATCCGCCAGCCGGTCATGCAATAGGCCTTGGAGACGCCGTTGAGCGTCAGCGTGCGCTCGAAAAGCCGCGGCTCGACCTGTGCCGGCGTGGTGAACTTGAAATCGTCATAGACAAGGTGCTCGTACATGTCGTCGGTCAGCACCCAGACATGAGGATGCTTCATCAGCACATCGGTCAGCGCCTTCACTTCGTCGCGGGTATAGGCCGCGCCGGTCGGGTTGGACGGCGAATTGAAAATCAGCCACTTGGTCTTCGGCGTGATCGCCTGTTCGAGCTGCTCCGGCGTCAGCTTGAAGCCGGTCTCCATGGTGGTGACGACCGGGACCGGCGTGCCGCCGAGCAGCGCCACGATTTCCGGATAGCTGACCCAGTATGGCGCCGGGATGATCACCTCGTCGCCGGGATTGATGGTCGCCATCAGCGCGTTGAACAGCACCTGCTTGCCGCCGGTGCCGACGATGATCTGGGACGGCTTGTAGTCGAGACCGTTCTCGCGCTTGAACTTGGCGGCGAT
>NZ_JBKBVB010000002.1:0-105070 GCF_046289595.1 Pseudorhodoplanes sp. | reverse complement strand
TCGGCGCGCGTCAGCGGATCGTCGCCTGCGGCGACGAACTTGACCTTGAACTTCTCCAGCCTGTTGACCGGCGTAATGATCTCGTGGTCGCCGAACATGCGGATCGACACGCGGTTCTTGTCCGATTCACCCATGGCAGGGTCTCGCTATGAATGGGCCTGCGCGCTGGCGGCGACCAGCTTCTGGTTGACGAAGTCGGTCGGGCCGCCGCGCCGGCACTCCGGCCCGCTATAGTTGGGGTTGAGGCTGCGCCGTCTGTCCGGTCCGAAATAGGTCTTGGTGCGCACGAACGGGCGCGGATTGACGACGACATTGACGATACGCTGATACAGTCCGCGCGCCGACAGCGGCTTTGCCAGAAACTCGGTGACGCCGGCATCGCGCGCGGCGGTGACCCGGCGCTTTTCGGAATGGGCCGTCAGCATGATGATAGGGACGAACGGATTGGGATTGGCGCCGGGCTGACGGATCATCTGGGTCAGCTCCAGCCCGTCGAAGATCGGCATCGCCCAATCCATGATGACGATGTCCGGAACCTGATTGGTGAAGGCTTCGAGCCCGGCGGCGCCGTCTTCGGCTTCGATCACCTCGCGGGCGCCGAAACCGTGCAGCAGCGTGCGCACGATCCGCCGCATCGGGTGGCTGTCGTCCACCACGACAAAGCGCAGCCGGTTGAAATCGATTTGCGACATGCTGGGTCCGTCACCGCGGCGGCCGGTGGGCGGAAACGTTAGGCGCGCGCCGTTAACGAAGGGTTTAGGATGATGGCGCGGATCGCCCTCGCGTGGGCTGCGTCAATATCCGAACTGCTCGCGCAGGATGCGTTCATCGAGGCTGTGCCCGGGGTCGAACAGCATGTGCATGGAAATGGAATGATCCATCGCCACCTCGACCTGCGTCACGTCGCGGACCTCGGAATGATCGGCAACGGCAGCCACCGGCCGCTTGTCCGGATCGATCACCTCGACCGTGACGCGGGCGGTATCGGGAAGCAGCGCGCCGTGCCAGCGGCGCGGCCGGAACGGACTGATCGGGGTCAGCGCCAGGAGCGGCGCCTTGATCGGAATGATCGGCCCCTGCGCCGACAGGTTATAGGCGGTCGAGCCTGCGGGGGTCGCCACCATGACGCCGTCGGCGACGAGCTCGGGCAAACGCTCCTTGCCGTCGATCAGAAGGCGCAGCCGTGCCGCCTGGTAGCTCTGGCGGAACGCCGACACTTCATTGATGGCGTAATGCTCATGCGCCCCGCCCATGCGGTCGCGGGCGCGCATGACCAGCGGATGGATTACGGTGGTTTCGGCTGCGGCGAGCCGTTCCCTTAGACCGTTTTCGGCGAATTCGTTCATCAGGAACCCGATGGTGCCGCGATGCATCCCGTAGACCGGCTTGCCGGAACGCATCTGCGCGCGCAGGGTCTGCAGCATGAGGCCGTCGCCGCCGAGCGCAACCACAACATCTGCGGATGCCGGTTCGCAATCGCCATAGCGCGCGGCAAGCCGGCTCCGCGCCTCCGCGGCTTCCGGACTTTGGCTCGCCACGAAGGCGATTTTCTCGTATCGACGGCTCATCGAACCGGCTCGCTCCCTGTGTCGTGCTAATAACGGCCGGGTCCGGCGCCGGATTGGTGCAGTTGAATGCCGAGAGAGGACGTTATGGAACGCGTGGTGCTCGTCTATACGACTTATCCTTCGCTTGTCGAGGCGGAGAAGGCCGGCAAGGACGTGGTTGCGCAGCGGCTCGCCGCCTGCGTGAATATCCTGCCCGGCATGGTCTCGCATTACTGGTGGGAAGGGAAGGTCGAGCGCGGCGAGGAGGTGGTGATGATCGTCAAGACGCGGGCCTCGTTCGCCGACCGCGTGCGCAAGGCAGTCAAGGCCGCCCATCCCTATGACACGCCGGCGATCCTGGTGATTCCGGTGGAATCGGTCGAGGACACCTATCTGCGCTGGATCATGAAAGAAACCGACCGCGCCGCCATGGCCGGAGCGGCCGGCTAGCTCAATAGGTCAGGCTCTCGCCGGTCAGCGCCCGCCTGAGCGAGATGTAGTCGTCGCATTGCGTGCCGCAGATCGACGCGATCCTTGTCAGGTGCCGCTCGGCCCTTGCGCGGTCGCCGCGTTCCAGATGCCAGAGCCCGTAATATTGCCAGGTCCGGGTGTGGTTCGGATCTGCGGCCAGCGCCTTCTCGTACCAGAGCCTGGCGTCTTCGGTGCGGCCGAGCTTGCGGCTGGCAAAGCCGATCAGGTTGGCGACGTCCGGATGATCGGCCCGGCCAAGCGCATGCAGGGCTGCGATCGCCGCGTCGTAGTCCTGCTTGCGATAGATCAGGTCATAGGCGAGGCGGTAGCCGTCGAGAAAGTGCTGCTCCGACTTCTTTTCCGGCGTCCTTGGCTTGCCCTCGGCGGCGGGCTTTTTCTTGCGCGGCGTCTTGGCTTTTGCTTCAGGGGCGGCCGATTGCAGCTTCATGCCGCCGCCGGCCGCTGCAGGATTCTCGACACCTGCTGCATTCGCACCGGGCAGACCGATTGCAGCGGTGAGAACGGCTGCAATGAGTCCGGATCGGATTCTGATCATGGTGGCCTCGCGATCGCGCACCGGGAAGTCGCGCGTCAGTAGGTCAGCTTTCCGTTCAGTGCATCTTTGAGCGAAACGAATTCCTCGCAAGCCTCGCCGCAGATCAGCGCGATCCGTTCCAGATGCGCCTGCGCCTTGGCGCGGTCACCGCGCTCCAGATGCCACAGCCCGTAATATTGCCAGGTGCGGGCATGGTTCGGATCGGCGGCCAGCGCCTTCTCGTACCAGTGGCGCGCATCCTCGGTGCGGCCAAGCTTGCGGCTGGCAAAGCCGATCAGGTTGGCGACATCGGGGTGATCGTCATGACCGAGCGCGCTGAGAATTAAAACAGCACCCGCGTAATCCTGCCGCAGATACACGGCGTCGTAGGCGAGCTTGTAGCCGCTGCGGAACTCCAACTCGGATTTCTTTTCCGTCGGCTTGGCGTCGCCCGGCTTCGCATCGGCGGGCTTGGAACCTGGCTTTGCGCCTTCCGCAGCCGGCTTTGCGTCCTTCTTGTCGGTCTGGCTGCCGGCCGGGGCCTCCGCGGGCTTGGCAGGCTCGTCGATGCCCATGGCATGCGATGCCCCGCCCATCGCGATAGCGATGAGTGCCGCGGCGGCGAGGCTCGAAAGACGCTGCTTCGGACGGGTCATGATCTGGTGCTCGAGGTTTCGTCGTTTCAGATACGAGAATAGTTCAAAAAGTTGCGCAGGTATGTTCGCGCGTCCGAAAAAATTCGGCCGCACCGATCAAATCATAGAGACACAATGTATCGCCGCCATGCCAGCGGCTCACATCGGCGTGATCTTGACTCCTCGGGGCGTCAATCGGATCATGTGATCCGCACTGGTTCTTCGGCACCGCCGGAGAGGCAAGAGGGAACACGGAACAGCCTTTTCCGGGCCGAAGCCGTGGCTGCCCCCGCAACTGTGAGCGGCGAATCCGCACCCGAATTTGGCCACTGGGAAACCGGGAAGGCTGGGTGCAGGTGAAGACCCGCGAGCCAGGAGACCTGCCAGCGCAGTCACCCAACCGGTGGGCGGGGCGTCCATACGGAGCGGTTGTTCGCAGCGGTGACGCTTGAATGCCGATGCGAAGGCCGCCAAGGGGGATCTCGGCGACTTTTCGTAAGGCGTGAGCGGCGCTGGCAGCGGCAGCGTGGTGGCTGCCGCGCGTCACGGGCGTTCGTTCGCGTGTCCTTCGCATCGGGCTTTGTGCACCGAAAGGCTCCGGTTTGTACCGGAGCAAGCGAAGGAACATGCGATGGGGGACTTTTCCACAACGTGCCGGACCGGGGCGGCGGGGCTTGCGGTCCTTATGGCGTCGGCCGCCTGGCATCCGGCGATGGCGCAGACAGTGACGCTGCCGGACATCAACGTGACCGAAACCCGGCTGACCGGAATCGGCCGCCGCACCGGGACCGGCGGTGAGGCCGAGCCCGGCGGCCCGCCCGACGGCGCGCCATCCGGGACGATCGGCGGTATTGCGGTGGGCGGCGCAGGCATCACCGGCGCCTCCACCACCGTCATCACCGGCGAGGACATCGCGCGTTCACCCGAACAGAATTTGCCCGCGATCCTGTCGCGCGAGCCGGGCGTGCAGGTGCAGAGCCTGTTCGGCGGCGTCAACGGCGCGCGCACGTCGGTCGACGTGCGCGGTTTCGGTGCGGCCGCCAATTCCAACACGCTGTTCCTGATCAATGGCCGGCGCGTCCAAGATCTCGACATGGTCGGGATCGATCTTGCCGCGATCCCGCGCGAAAGCATCGAGCGCATCGAGATCACGCGCGGCAATTCCGGTGCGGTACTTTATGGCGACGGCGCCGTCGGCGGCGTCATCAACATCGTCACCAAGACTGGGGTCGGGGTGAAGCCGGGCGCGCGGATCGACGGCGCGTTCGGCTCGTTCAATTACCGCGAGGGCAATCTCTCGGCCTGGGGCTCCAATGGCGGCTGGTCGGGCAGCATTTTCACCAATGCGATCCGCAGCGATGGCTATCGGGAAAACAACGACTACAAGCAGCAGGGCGGCGTCGCCGATCTGCGCTATACCTACGATCGCGGCAGCTTCTATCTCAATCTGTCGGCCGACGATCAGCATATCGGCCTGCCGGGGCACCGCCGCTATTCACTCGCCGATGGCGTGTTCAACCTCATCACCGACCGGCGCGGCGCCTTCACGCCTTACGACTGGGCCGACAAGCAGGGCCAGAACGGCACGCTCGGCTTCACCTATCAGCTCGCGCCGGGCATGGAGCTGATCGTCGATGGCGGCGTGCGGCGCAAAGAGGAGCAGGCGCAGTTCTTCCGTGCCACTGAGTTCGTCGCCACCCTCAATCCGCGGCAGGCGGTCGATACCAAATTGACGACGTGGTCGCTCACGCCCCGCGTCAAGATCGACACCGAGTGGTGGGGGATGAAGGTGAGGGCGACCGGTGGCCTCGATTATTACAATGCCGATTACGACTCGAACCGGCCGCTCTATTTCGGCGCAGCGCCGATCAATGTCTACGATCTGCGGCAGGAATCGACCGGGCTGTACTGGATGCAGACGGTGTCGCTGCCGACCCATACCGACATTTCCGGCGGCGTGCGCACGCAACGCACCAAGGTCAGGGCGCGAGACACCTTCGATGCGTCGGCGCCTGGCGGCACCAGCTGCTTTTTCGGATTCTGCTTCCCGAACGGCATCGAGGGTTTGCCGCTGGACAAGAGCGAGACCAATCACGCATGGCATCTGGGGCTGGAGCAGCGCATCACGCCGAACCTGGCGCTGTTCGGGCGCATGGCGCAAAGCTTCCGCGTGCCCAATGTCGACGAGCGCGTCGGCGCAGTGACGGCGTTCACCGCCCCGACGAATTTCGACCTGCGCACCCAGAAGTCGCACGATTGGGAGGCCGGCCTGCGCATCAATGCCGGGCCGCTGGAGGCGCAATGGAGCTACTACACCATGAATCTCACTGACGAGATTCATTTCCGCTACGGACCGAATTTTGAGGCCAACAACACCAACCTCGATCCGACGCGGCGCTACGGCCATGAAACGATCGTGGCGTATCGCGTGAACGAGGATCTGCGGATCAAGGGGGGGCTCGCCTATACCCGCGCGGTGTTCCGTGAGGGACTGTTCGCCGGTAACGACGTGCCGCTGGTGTCGCGCTGGACCGGCAATATCGGGGTGTCCTGGGATATCTGGAAGAAATACCTGACGCTGGACACCGTGGTCCGATATTTCGGCGACCGCCGCATGGACAACGATCAGGTCAATCTGCAGCCGACGATTCCGTCCTACACAACCGTCGATGTGCGGCTCGGCGGCGCCTATCAGCAGTTCTTCTGGTCGGTCTCGGTGCTGAATCTGTTCAACGAGGAGTATTTCGATTACGCGATCGCAAGCCCGTATCCGTACGGCTTTGCCTCGACGCTCGGAACCTACAATGCCTATCCGCAGCCGGGCCGCACCTACATGGTGCGGGCCGGGATGACATGGTGAGCATCGCTGCGCGACGCATGACATTGAAAGGGCCGCCCGCGGGCGGCCCTTTTGCTCCTGAAGCGGTTGTGACCGCGCGATCGCGTTACAGCGTCGGCGACCACATCTTCGGGACGAGCTCGTAGCCGCTCGCGGTCCTGGTGATGTAGCCCGAGGCCGGGAACGGCCAGTGATAGCCATGGGTCAGCATCTTGTCGGCCGCGGCACGGTCGAGCAGCATCTTGCGGGTCTCGGCGGCCTTGTTGCCGTCCGCGTCGAATATGGCCTGCCAGGTCGGATTGCGCACGAACAGCCACGGATTGTTGGTGGCGTCCGCGATGTAGAGGAAGGATTTGTTGCCGGAATGCACCGAGAAGGCCGTGTGGCCGGGCGTGTGGCCGTGCGCGGCGATGCTCATGATGCCGGGCTCGACTTCCTTGCCGGGCGCAAAGCGCTGCACCTTGCCGGCGATGTCGTCGAAGACGCGCCGCGCATTCTTGAACGATCCCTGCGCCGCCTCCGGCGCGCGGCTCATGTTGCCGTCATCCATCCAGAACGCCCATTCCGGTTCGGGGACATTGATGGAAGCGTTCGGGAAGAACAGGCCGCCGTCCTTGCCCTTGATGCCGTTGATATGGTCTGGATGGAAATGCGAGATGTAGATCGCATCGACTGTCTTCGGATCGATCCCGGCGGCCGCGAGATTGGCGGCATAGGTGCCCGATTGCGGCGCCATGCCGGTGAGCACGCCGCCGGTGCCGGTATCGAGCGCGACCAGCTTTGAGCCGGTATTGATCAGGAGCGTCGTGAACGGGATCGGCACCACATCGGTCGGCAGGAACGCGGCCTCGAGCGCCTTTTGCACATCGGGAAGCTCGGCGTTGCGCACGAAGGACGCATCGAGCTTGCGGTACCAGGTGCCGTCATTGACCGCGGTCACCTCATAGTCGCCGACCTTGAAGCGGTAAAAGCCCGGTCCCTGCTGGCCGCTTTGCGGGGCCGCGGCTGTTGCGACTTGCGGCAAAGCAAAACCGGCGGCGCCGGCTGCGGCGAGGGCCGTTCCGGCAAGCAGATGACGGCGGGATAGCTCGGTCATGGCAATATTCTCCCTCGGTTGGCGGTTTTGCGGGCGTCCCTTTTGACTTTCCGGTAGGTGAAACACCGGATGGCCCAAGTTATTTCGGCGTGCAGCTTTAGGCGACGCGGCAGCGTCGAAGACGGCCTTGTCGCCTCTGCGAAAGACCCGCTAGTGTAAAGACAAACAGATGACCGCTCGATGATGAGCGGCAGTGGGGAGGATGCAATGCAATTTCGCGTTTGGCCACAGGCCCTTGCTGCGGCCGCCTGCCTCATCTTCCTGAACGCCGCCGCACAGGCGCAGACTTATCCGTCCAAGCCCATCACACTTACTGTCCCGTTCCCGCCTGGCAGCACCACCGATCTGGTCGGGCGCATCCTTCAGGATGAATTGTCCAGGGCGATCGGACAGACGGTCGTGATCGAAAATCGCGGCGGGGCCGGGGGCAGCGTCGGCACCGAAGCGGTGGCGCGCTCGGCGCCCGACGGCTATACGCTGCTGATGGGCACGATCGGGACGCACTCGATCAATCCGGCCGTGTACGCCAAGATCAACTACGATCCGATCAAGGATTTCGAGCCGGTGATCCAGTTCGGCACCGCACCGAATGTGCTGGTCGTCAATCCCGCTCTGCCGGTCAAGAACGTCGCCGACCTGATCGCCTATATCAAGGCCAATCCCGGCAAGGTGAATTACGGATCCTCCGGCAACGGCACCTCGAACCATCTGTCAGGCGCCATGTTCGTCGCACGCAACGGACTGAATGCGACGCATATTCCCTACAAGGGCGGCGCGGAAGCCATCACCGGTCTTCTGCGCGGCGATCTGCAGTTCATGTTCTATCACTATCTGCCGCTGCTCGGTCATATCAAGGACGGCAAGCTGCGCGCGATCGCCAACACCAATGCGACGCGGATCGCAGCCCTGCCTGATGTACCGGTGATGAAGGAAGCCGGGATGGACGATTTCGAGGTCTCGGCCTGGTTCGGCGTCTGGGCGCCGGCCAAAACGCCGAAGGAGGTCGTGACAAAGCTCAACCAAGCGATCCTGAAAATCATCAACACGCCGGACGTGAAGGCAAAACTCCTGGCACAAGGCATCGACCCGGTCGCGGGGTCCCCGGAAGACCTGCTCAAGCTGAACCAGGCTGAGCTCGCGCGCTGGGCCAAGGCGGTGCAGCAGGCCGGCGCGAAGCTTGCGAATTAGCTGCGGCGATGTCCGGGATTGCATTGTGAACGGCCGGGCTTGCCCCGGCCATTCGCGTCTTTAAGCTGATGCGCAGACGCCGTCCGCCGCTGGCACGCAACGCGGTCGCGAGCGTACAAGACGGGTCGTGACCGGGAGATCCCGGCGTTCGGTGATCGGCGGCGCGGCGGCAATCGGGGGACTGGGAATGGCATCGGGCGGGGACGGAGATTCTTACACAGGGCAGCCGCCCTACGGTCCGATGACCGCGCCGCTTCAGGGCAAGGACTTGCCCTCGCTGCGCTACGCGCTCGGCGCCGCGCCGAATATTCCGCGCGACGGCGGCTGGTCGAAGGAAGCCACGGCCCGCAATTTTCCGGTCTCGGAGAAGCTCGCGGGCGTGCTGATGCAGCTCGATCCGGGGGCCTTGCGCGAATTGCACTGGCATGCGAACGCCGCCGAATGGGCCTATGTCATCAAGGGATGTTGCCGCGTCACCACCATCGATCCACAGGGCCAGTGCGAGATCGCCGATTTCGGCGAGGGCGATGTCTGGTATTTCCCGCGCGGGCACGGTCATTCGATCCAGGGCATCGGGACCGAGCCTTGCGAGTTCATCCTGATCTTCGACAATGGCTATTTTTCCGAATTCGGCACCTTCAGCATCACCGACTGGATCGGGCATGTACCGGCCGACGTGCTGGCGAAGAATTTCGCGGTCCCCGCATCGACCTTTGCAGATTTTCCCAAGCAGGAAGTCTATCTGGTCAAAGGCCCGGTGCCGCCGCCGCTGCCGGACAATCCGACGCCCGGATCGCTCAATCCCGGCGCGCTGACGCATCGCTTCAGGCTGCTCGCGCAAAAGCCGCAGGAGTTTCCCGGCGGCACCATGCGGATCGTGTCACAGAAGGAGTTTCCGATTTCTGCGACGATGACCGGCGCGCTCTTGCGCATCAAGCCGGGCGGCCTGCGCGAACTGCATTGGCACCCGAATGCCGACGAGTGGCAATACTACATCAAGGGCAAGGCGCGCATGACGGTGTTCGGTTCGGGCGGCCGGGCGCGCACCGAGCAATACGGACCGGGCGATGTCGGCTACGCGCCGCAGGGCTTTGGCCATTACATCGAGAATATCGGCGACGACGAACTCGAACTGGTGCTTGCCTTCAACGACGGCGAATACCAGTCGATCTCGGCGACAGCCTGGTTCGCCGCCAATCCGGCCGAACTGCTTGCGACCAATTTCGGCAGGCCGGCCGCAACCTTCGCGCATTTCCCCAAAGGCGAGACGCCGATGCCCGAATGAGGGCGTGGCGTCGCGCCTAATCCGGCAGCACGGTCTTCGGCCGCGGATAGAGGTGACCGGCCGCGACCATGCCCATGATCAGGATCGGGGTGGCGAGGAAGGCTCCGATCGGTCCCCACAGCCAGGCCCAGAAGGCGAGCGAGAGGAACACCGCCAGCGGATGCATGAGAAACTGGCGGCCGATGATGGTCGGCACCAGGAAATGCCCCTCGACGAAGGTGAAGGCGATGAACAGGGCGGGCGCGATCAATGCGGGCGGCAGCGTATCGAACGTCAGAAGCCCGATCACGAACAGTGTCGCGTGCATGATGCCGGGACCGACATAGGGGATGTAGTTCAGCGCAAAGGCGAGTGCGCCCCAAAGCAGCGGCGCAGGGAATCCGAGCGCCCAGGTCACGAGCGTGGCGACCAGGCCGACGCCGGCATTGATGATGGTGACCGTGACCAGATAGCCGTTCAGGCTGCGTTCGGTGTCGTTGAAAATTTTCAGCGCGCGCAGCCGTCCGTCGCGTGTATCGAAGAAATTGACGATGGACTGGCGCATGGCGTTGCGCCCGAGCACGAAGAAGAACAGCGTCGCGAAGAACAGCACGAACTGCATCATCGCCGGCGTCACCATGGCGAGCACGCTGCCGATCACGTCTGTGGGCTTGGAGATATCGACGCTGAGCGCCGCCGACCCCGACAGGGCCGAGGTCAATTCCTTGATCGCGGCGAGCGGCCGCTCCATGAAGCTGAACTTGTCCTTGATCGTGGCGCCGATCTCGGCGGAGCGTGAGATCAGGTCGTAGATCGGGTCGGCGAGCAGGATGACGGCGAGATAAAGCGCGCCGGCGAAAACCGCGACGATAATCAGCGCCGGCACGAAGGAGGGCAGGCCGCGCTTCACCGCAAATCCGGTCAGCGGACCGATGGTGAAGGCGACGATCAGCGCCGCAAGAACCGGCATCAGGAGCGGGCGCGCCAGATACAGCAGCGCGCCGAACATGATCGCCGCCATCAGGATGGTGGCGAATTGCGACATGATCTTCCAGAAGACGCCGGCATCCTCGAGCGGCGAGGGTTCCTGCGCACCGAACCGCAAACCGCGCACGATTGCGACCGGGGCCGGCCGCGCGCTGACGCGGACGTCGTCGGCGCCGTCCTTGCCGGCGGCCGGCTTCAATCTGGCATTCTGCGCCACGTTCACGCTGATTTTGTCCCGTCCCGAGGGCCGCCGCCGATGATGCGGCTTCCTACAATTCGGCATGGGGAATTAGGTTCCCTGTCGCAGAACGAAACAGGGCTGCGCGTGGGAATGGCGTTCTGTACCGGACCGGCACGGTTGCGATGGCACCGCGCTTGCTATCAAATATTTAACCATCTCCGGCCGTCCCGGCCGGAAGCGGAGTAGTCGTGATGATGACCAGGGTCGCGGTGGCGGTCGTATTTGCCGGCTTGCTCGGTCTGGCTGCACCTGCAGCAGCCCAGCCGCAGTCACACCGCGGGTCGACCGATACCTTTGTCGAAAGCTGCGTGTTCTCGCGCGGCGCCGGCAATTGCGTGCAGCAATATCGCTATGCTCCGCGCAACGACAATGCCGCGCCCTCGCTGCGCGAGCCAAGCGCGGAGGATGTCGCCGAATTGCGCGATCGCGAACGGCGATGGGCGGACCGGTGCCGGCCGCAATTGCGTGCCGACATGTATGGCGTCAATCGCTACGTCTATGCCGCACGCGGCTGCGAATTCGGGCGCGACCGCGACTGACGCGGCACGGCTGACCTCTATCCAGCCCCTAATATTGGCTCGGCCGGGCCGTAATCATCGGCACGACCAGCAACAGGATCAGCGCCAGTCCCACGAAATCCATCGCGGTCATGACCAAATCTCCCCAACCTGAAAACAGCGGTGCGCACCATCCCCGTTGCGGCCGCTGCGATTGCAGCGCGCCGGTGCGCGCGCCGGCTCCGCATCTCCCGAATGCGTCCCGGACCCCTATGGTGGGAGGGGGCAGCTAACGCCCGCTGAAGAAACACGGTTAATCGCGAGCACCTTGGTCAAAGGCCGCGATGCCTGCGCCCAACGTCAACCAAGGAATTCCGGCTGCGGTGGTCCTGGCGCGCAAAACCCCGCGCCGGCATGCGGCACGGGGCCTTTGCAGTGATCGACCGGCCGGGAGGTTCACGCTGCCGGTCGCGGCGCCGATTATCGGCGCAGGACGCGCCAAAATCGTCTCACAACCTGTTACCGCCGGTCATGGGCTGTGAACTGCGCGCGGGCTGTGAGGTGCGCGTGCGGTACCGCTTGCGCCGGCGGCCTGTCTTCAGTTGAAAGTCAGCCCGATGCTTCGGGCGCGCCGCCACTTGATCCGTGCCGCGCGCTCGAAGCCCATTTCAGGGATCGCGACCACAATGCGGTCGGGCAGGTAGGTCGGGTGACTGACCATCACCAGCGCGCCGGTGGCCGACAGGTTGCGCACAAGGCAGTCCATGCTGCTTGTCTTGTCGATGACGATCCGCGCCGGTTTGTCGATGCGGCTCGGGCGATCGCGCAGGACATGGATCTGCGTGTTACCGGTCCCATTAAATGCCATGATGATGACCTCGCGTGCTGGTGGGCCTGCGGCCGGTGAGCCACCATTCCAGAACAATGAACAGCACGACGCCTGCGACGGCGCCGATCAGCATTTCCATCATCTATTGTCCCCCTGGGCGGCGGTTGCCGCTGCGGCGCGTCCGGTCTGTGTTCCCCCGATCGAAACGCGAGAAGAAGAAAGCCTTGTATTTCCGCGGCAAAAGCCGCCGGATGTCGCGGTCGTAACGAACCGAGCCCCCGCTCGAATCCTGTCTCTAATTGGGGCAGCGTATTGGGGCGGCGATGTGACCGCGGGGAGCATGGTGATACTGATTTGCGCGGCATGCGGTGCGATGATGCGGGATCAGACACAGAAATTGCGAGGGGACGCTGTGTGCCGCGAACAGATGAACCTCGCAGCACAACTTGAGGAAAGGATTCGCCGGTGACTGGGCAGGACGAAGGAACGGTGTCATTTATCGCAATGGCGATACCGCATTTCGACGGTGCGAAGGCGTTTTACGGAAGCCTGTTCGGCTGGACGTTCGGCAACGAATACCCGAACACGGCAGGCCGCCTTTGCGGCGCAGGCATTCCTGGCAATGCCCATGCAAGCGACCAGCGCTGCGGATTCGTGATCTATTTCCGCACACGCGACCTGGCCGCTGCGGCCGCGCGGGTGCAGGCTCTGGGCGGCACGGTCGGACCTGTTGTGCCGCTGCCGGGCGCGGGAAAGCTTCAGCTGTGCCGCGACAATCAGGACGTCGAGTTCGGCCTGCATCAGCCGGAAGGATAAAGTCGCTGACGCACCGCGATGAACGCCGCGAGTCAAGCTTTCATGCGCTACGATCTCGGATATTTCGACCTGGAGCAGAAAACCTTGCAACCCAACGACAACCCGTTCGGCGCGACGGTGTCACCCATGTCTCAGGTACGATCTGTTACCGATGTTTCCGGGCCGGATCTGACTTGTTTGGTGCCGGCTGAGGGGATTGAACCCCCGACCTTCGGTTTACAAAACCGCTGCTCTACCGCTGAGCTAAGCCGGCTTGGCTAAGCAAGACCCCGGTGCGGAGCCCGTCCAACGCCGCGGCGCCCTAAGCTGCGCGCCATGGGTTCGAAGCCAGCCGTGTTTTGATCGAAAACCGCCGAAACTGCAATATCGGAGGTCGGCATAAGGCCGCGGGTTGGCCGCCGGAGCTTACGCCACGCGCTGACCGGTCGGACGCACCGAATAATAGATTTTCGGCGCGATTGGCTGCAGGCCGCCGGAGGTCGCAACCGCCAGCACGCGCACCTCGATCACATTGACGATGGCGCCGTTGCGCTCCACCTCCGACACGGTCTGACCCGGCACAAAGCCGTAGGTCGCGATCATGCAGGCATCCGGGGTGCCGGCTTCACGGTTTACCGTGCCGAGCGCGGCTTCGACATTATCGCGCAGGACCAGAATGAAATGCTCCGCCTGTTCCGCGGTGTCGCAGATCAGGCCGGAGATGAATTGAGGCTGCGGTTCGGCCGTCTGCGCTGCGGCGGGCGCCGCAAAGCTGCCGGTCAGGGCGAAAGCCGACACGACGATAGCGGCGAGACCTTTCACGCTTGCCTCCTTTGCGCTTGCAGGACAGGGCGCCATGCCGGTGTCTGTCGCTGTCCCAACTTTGTGTCCCGAACGGACGCCCGGGTTCGACAGTTACGCGGCAGGGCCCGGCGCCGTTTCGGCGGACGAGATGACGTTCCGGTGATCGCGGCGCAGTGCAGCACCGGCTGGTCACCTTGAGTTAATGCTACCCGATGATTGTGCCGGCCGATTAACCGGGCCAAAGGCCGCGGGCAGCCATAACGACCGACGGCTGAGGGGGCGCAGGCTTGCGCCCGCGCTGGAGTTGGTCGGATGCGTTGGGCGGCTGTCGCGTTCGGGATCGTGCCCGCCGTTGCAGGCATGGTGGACGCGCGCGCCGATCACGGACCGGTTCTGGTGGTACCCGGCCGGCCGAATGTGCCGGTGCCGATCCAAGGCTATAACGCCGCTTGGGGCGTGGTCGAAGGCGACTGGGGTCTCTACCGGCCGGGCGCAGCGCCCGGCATCACGGTCTATCCGTCGCCCTATGTGCCGCCGCTCGAGCCGGAAAAGCCGGTGCGCTACCGCAAGCCCGTCGGCTATTTCCCAACGATGGGCGTCAAGCCCGCTGTCGGGCGGCTGGAGGTCGAGCCGCCTGCCAATCGCGAGCTGCCAAAGCCCGCCGAAGCCTACAGCCGCTCCTGGTCGGCCGAGTCACCGGATGTGCCGCCGACGCAATATGCGCCGACCGGGCCGATGATGATCAGCCCCGAAGTCAATATCGGCTCGCCCTGGGATGAGGGTGGCCAGAATAACCGCCATCATCACCCGCAACCCCAACCGCGACCTCGCCGTCGCTAATTCCAGCCGCCTGAAGAGGACGTCCCATGTCTCGCGTAACGCTCTCCCTGCTTGCCGCCGCCGCGGTCACCATCGCCGCCGCAGGCCCCGCCAGTGCCCAATGCTGCAATTCGGGCTTCGGCTTTGCCGTGCCGTTCGGCTTTTCCAGCACTTGCTGCAACACCGGCTTCAATGTTCAGGCCGCCCCGGTCGTGGTCCATGCTGCGCCCGTGGTGGTGCAGGGCGCCCCGGTCGTGGTGCAGCAGCCGGTGATCGTGAAGCAGCCGGTCATCGTCCAGCATCCGGTGGTGGTGCAGCCGCAGCCGGTGGTGCAGCAATATGTGGTCAATCAGGGTCCGGTCTATTCCGGTCCCGGTCTCAGCGATGCGCGCTATGGGACCTATTACGCGCCGCGTGCACACCGTCCCTATCCCTATGTCGAGGGCCGCTGGGGTTATGGGCCGCGCCGCGCCTCTTACGGTCCGCGCCACCATCATCGGCATCATCACCGTTATGGCCGTCCGATCAGCGTCTATAACTGACGCCGCTCGCATCGTCTGAGCATTGGCAGATCCGGATGCCCGGTCTGCGCCGGGCATCGCTTGCGTCATGGCTTGAGCCGTGTGCTCGCCACGTAAAGCGCGAGCGCTGCGGCATTCGAGACGTTGAGGCTCTTGATCGTGCCGGGCAGGTCGAGCCGGGCTGTGCGGTCGCAGGTCTCGCGCGTCAACTGGCGAAGGCCCTTGCCCTCGGCACCGAGCACCAGCGCCAGCGGACCGCGAAGCGGGGTCGCCGCAAGATCGGCCTCGCCCTCGCTGTCGAGCCCGACCAGAAGAAAGCCGCGCTCGCGCAGCGCGTTGAGACCGCGCGCGAGATTCTGCACGGTGACGATCGGCACGTGGTCGAGCGCACCCGAGGCGGATTTCGCGAGCACCCCGGTGGCCTCCGGCGAATGGCGGGCAGTGGTGACGAGGGCCTTGACCCCGAAGGCGGCGGCGCTTCGCAGGATCGCACCGACATTATGCGGGTCGGTGATCTGGTCGAGGACGAGGACGATGCCTTCGGCCGGCAGGTCGGACAGGTCCGGCGCATCGAGCGGATCGGCCTCCGCCAGAAGCCCGTTGTGAACCGCGTCCGGGCCGAGCCGCCGCGCGATCTCGTCCGGCCGCACGATCTGCGGCATCAAATGCTTGTCGAGACCGGCCTCGGCAAGCCGCTTGGCGGCATTTTCGGTGGCATAGAGCGCGCGGATGCGGCGGTTCGGATTGGCCAGCGCGGCCTCCACCGTATGCCAGCCATAGAGGATTGCGACATCTTCGCGCGCGCGGTTCCGCTCGCCGCGCTGGCGGGGTGGTGCACGGTCGAATCTGCGCGGGGCAGGGGCGGGCTTGCCCCGTTGGCCGGGCTTTCGCGGCCTCGTCCTGTCAGCGTCGCGCATTGGAAAATCCGTGATTTTGGATTGACTTAACCGGCTCTCGCCACCATAACGCAGCCCGCGCCCGGCGGCTTGCGGGATTTTCCCGGCCGACGCGGCGTTTTACAGAATGCCGATCCGGGTTAAACCTTTTGTCGGCATGGCGCGACCAAGGAAGGCTCGCACCGAAAGCGATCCCGTGGAGGGGTGCCCGAGTGGCTAAAGGGGACGGACTGTAAATCCGTTGGCTATGCCTACGTTGGTTCGAATCCAACCCCCTCCACCAATCGTTGTTTGCTCTGCAAGCAACCGAAACGATCACACCGAAACGGCCGTTGCATAGCGCTTGAGCGCGGTTCCTGCCGCAATTGCGTGTAGACTTGCTCCCGACCAGCTTCAGGGGGCTTTCATGCATCATGCATCCCGCCGCGACATTCTGACCGTGGCGCTCGGCCTTGCGGCCGCCAACGCCTGTTCCCTTGTTGCCGCGGTGAGGCCCGCCATGGCGCAAGGCGCATCATCCGCAGCTCCGCAATCCGCCGCCGACATCGTCGCTGCAATCCGGGCAAAACGCCTGACCGCGACCGATGTGGTCAAGGCCGCGCTCGCCCGTGCCGAACAGATGAAGCATCTCAATGCCATCATCACCCTCAATGCCGACGGCGCGCTCGCTGCGGCGAAGACGATCGACGACATGATCACGGCAGGGCAGGCGCTGCCGCCGCTTGCCGGATTGCCGATCGTGGTGAAAGACAACATCAACACCGCCGACCTGCCGACCACCGGCGGAACGCCCGCCCTGCGGAATGCTCGCCCGAAGGCCAATGCGCCATCGCTGCAGAAACTCATCGATGCCGGCGCGATCGTGATCGGCAAGGCCAACCTCCACGAACTCGCCTTCGGCATCACCTCGACCAACGCCGCGTCTTTTGCGGGGCATGTGAAGAACCCTTACGACGTCACGCGCATCCCCGGCGGCTCCTCGGGCGGCACCGCGGCCGCGATCGCCGCCGGTATCGTGCCGGCGGGGCTCGGCAGCGACACCGGCGGCTCGACCCGGATTCCCGCGGCGCTGACCGGAATTGCGGGCTTTCGTCCCTCTGTCGGCAATGGCGGGGCCGAGCGCCGCTATCACGACGCCAATGCGGTGGTGCCGATCAGCCGCACCCGCGACACCGTAGGTCCGATGGGCCGCAGCGTTGCCGACGTGGCGCTGCTCGATGCGGTGATCACCGGTACGCCGGTGGCAGCACCGGCAGAGCTGAAGGGCAAACGCTTCGGCATCCCGGCTTCGTTCTGGTCCGGGCTCGATCCGGAGCTGGAGGCGGTGGCCAAGGCCGCGCGCGGCAAGCTGGAAGCGGCGGGCGTGGTCGTTGTCGATGCAGACCTGCTGGGCTTGGTCGAACTGAATGGCAAGGTGTCGTTCCCGGTCGCGCTGCATGAACCTGTTGAGGATATTCCGGCCTATCTGAAAGCGTCCGGCATTGAGGGCGTCACGCTCGCCGACATTGCCGGCAAGATTGCAAGCCCGGACGTGCAGGGCGCGTTCGGCGCGATCATGAAGGACGCTTTCGGCAAGGATTATCCCGACGCCATGCAAGTGCATCGGCCGGCCTTGCAGAAGCTTTATGCGGATTATTTCAAGACCAACAATCTCGACGCCATGCTGTATCCGACGACGCCCGCGCCCGCGGTGCCGATCGATGCGGAGAGGGGCTCGGGCGAGATCTCGATTGCCGGCGGCAAGCCCGCGCCGACCTTCTTCACCATGATCCGCAACACCGATCCCGGCAGCAATGCCGGCATTCCGGGGCTGTCGCTGTTTGCGGGCATGACCAAGGGCGGCCTGCCGGTCGGGATCGAGATCGACGGGCCGGTCGGCAGCGACACCGCGCTGCTCGCGCTCGGGCTGGCGATGGAGGCATTGCTCGGAACCGCGCCGGCGCCGGCCGCGAAGTGAGAAGGCCGAGCCTGCCGCGTGCAGGTTGCGGCGCGCGGCCGATGACGTTGCGCGGCAGGGGCCTATATTATGCAGACAAGGCCTTGTTTCCGGCGGCAAATTGTGGAAACCAACGGGCGTCCGGCAGCGTCCGCAACGCGGGTGTAGCTCAATGGTAGAGCAACAGCCTTCCAAGCTGATGACGAGGGTTCGATTCCCTTCACCCGCTCCAGACTTTGCCTGACGCGACCCGCGCGTTCCCCTCAGCCTGAAACGCCGTCGAGATGCCGGCGCAGCGTCTCGCGGTCGACCAGGAGCCGTGCGTGGAGTTCCTCGAATTGCCGCAGCAGCGCCATGGCGCCGGTGGCGTCCTCGCCCTGGCGCAGCAATTCGGCGACCAGCTCGCGCTGCTTGGTCAAATCCTCCTCGACCAGCGCGATGTGGCGCTCGAGCTTCTCCGACTGGCTGAGGATCGAGGCGCGGTCCATGCCTGCAAGTCTATCAGTCCGCGGCGTGAGCGGAAGCCCCGCGGCCGGCGCCATCCAGGACGAACAGCCTGTTGTCAATGCTTTCATCGGCCTGCGTCAATCTGTAGGATCGCGCACGCCACGGTCCGTAACGCCGGTCGGGGCGTTCGCATCCATGCGCCGCATTGCGGTCCGACCAAATGTTCTCCGACAAGACCGCGCCCAGCCTGCGCAATTCTCTGAAATTCTGGCTTGCCGCCATCGCAATTTCCGTCGGCGTTGCGCTGTTCAAGGGCGAGATCGGGTCGGGGGTGGTTTTCTTGGTCGCTGCCGCCGCAGTCTATGCATACTGGATTTACGCGGCGCGGTTTCGCAGGACTAAAAACAAGACCGGCCCCTGAGCGGGGCCGGTGCGTCTGCAGGAAAAGGTCGGGGCGCCTCAGCGCGCCACCCCGACGGTCGGCGCCGGCGCCGCTGCGCGCGGGGTGGCGGGCGCAACGCTGCGCGGATCGAGATTGAGCATCGGCACCGCGCCGCCGGGCAGCATGGTCACCGGCAGCTTTCCGTCCCATTTTTCGGCCTGCACCAGGTTGACGAGGTTCGGGTTGTCGCCAAGCGCCGCACCGCGCGCCCGGATCGCGGCAGCTTCAGCTTCGCCGCGCAGCTTGATGGCGTCCGCCTCGGCCTGCGCGCGCTGGCGCACCGCATTGGCCTCCGCGGTCGCCTTGGTGACAACGATCTCGGCCTGAACCTTTTCGCGCTCGGCGTTCTGGCGCAGACGCTGCACTTCAACTTCGGCCAGCATGCGCTGCTCGATTGACTTTTCGTATTCGGCGCTGAAATCGAGATTCTCGATCTGCACCGACTCGATCACGACCGGACCGGCCGCCGCTTTCAGGATTGCGGCCATGACTTCGGAATTGAGCCGTCCACGCTCCTGGATGGCGGTGACGGCGTTGAACTGCCCGAACACGATTTTGGACTCCGAATTGACCTTGGGGAACAGCACGCGATCGGCATAGCCGCGCAGGCCGCCGAACTGCGAGTACAGGTCGTCGACCTTGTCTTCGGTGGCGCGATAGTTGACAGAAATCGTCAGATTGGCCGGCTGCTGGTCGCGGCTGTAGGAATGCACCTTGTCGAACCGGGCACGCTGCGTCTCCAGAGAGATTTTGACGATCGAGTCGATGAACGGAATCTTGAAGCCGAGGCCGGGTGTGGCGATGCCGATCAGCTTGCCGTTGCGCAGAATGACGCCGCGTTCGCGCTGATCGATGGTGTACCAGCTGCCCATCACGATCGAGAGGGCGATCAGGCCGATAATGCCGACGCCAAGGACGACGCCGATCCTGCGGCCCCAGCCGCCGCCACCGCTACCACCGCCTCCGCTCGCGGAGGCCGCCATTTGCGCAAGCGATTTGTTCATGGATCCTGCTCTCCCTCTTTTGCGGACGCGGATGCGCGCGGCAATGCCGCGCGGTGCGGGCCCGGTGTCCGAATGGGTCGCAACCGAAACCCCTCCGGTTCAGCCGTCGGATCGAAAACGGACAGGTTTCAACGACAATCAGTCCGGACGCACAAATGCCGGGCTGCCCGGCGGCGCTGGGCCGCGGGACTCGCCCGGCGTCAGACTAGCAGGTTCCGCCGATAAATGCCTCAGGCCCGCTTCTTGGTGACGATGCCCCAGACCAGGAGAATGATGATGGCGCCCACGACCGCGCCGATCAGACCAGCGCCTTCGCCAGCGCGGTACCAGCCGATGGCCTGACCGAGATAGGTGGCGAGGAACGCGCCGACGATACCGAGAATGGTGGTGAGAATGAATCCCTTGGGCTCATTGTCGCCCGGATGAAGGAATTTCGCGATCACGCCCGCGATAAAGCCGATGATGATCGTCCAGATGATGCCCATGCGCCGCCCTTTCCTGACCTGTGGCGGTATCAAACGCTCCGCCTTGGTACAGGTTCCCATGCTAACGGCGAATCGCGGCAGGAGCCATTCCGGGCTGTGGACGACGCCACGGGAAGCGGCTGGGACGCCCAGCATGGGCGTTTTTCAACCGCGACACAACGCGCCTGCGCGGTGTCGCGCGCGAAGCGGTTGGCGCCGGTTATTATCGCCGGGCGCCGGCACGCCGCCTCAGGATCGTCATTCTTGTGCGTCCATCATCGCTGCGTTGCGTATCTGTCGTGGAACCGTCGCGTAAGCGTAAGGCGTAACCGTGTACCCGAATCCTCTCGTCGCCGATCTGATTCTGTCCGGAATTGCCGACAGGATGGCGCTGCTTCGCAAACACAGGGTCGAACCCAATTCCGAGATCCGGCACGCGTTTATGCGGCTGGACCGGGAATTGGAGCTGCTCGCGCTGACCGCGCGCGCTTCGATCGATTTTCTGCAGGCGCGCGGGCTTCCGCGGCCCGAACGCTGACCGCGGACCGCATCGGCTGACCGCGGATGGGCAACGCCCGGCACGACACCGGGCGCTGTTGCAGGTGGATAGCGCAAGGGCGCAGCTAGGGCGATCAAGCCCTGCGGATCGAAAAGCTCTCCACATACTCGTTCGGCTTGGCCGGATCGAACGCCTTGCCCATCACCGAGAAGCCCTTCATCGAGGCATCCGGCACCGCCATGCCGGCCTCCTTCATGGCTTTGGCGGCTTCGGTGGTGAGGAATACCTTTTTGGCGATGCCGGCATAATCGACGTCGCCTTTCACCTGACCCCAGCGCTTCATCTGGGTCAGGATCCAGACCGCGAAGCCTTCGTAGGGGAATGGATCGAAGCTGACGCGGTTCGGGTCCTTCTTGATGCCGCCAAGTCCGTCGGCGAACGTGCCGGTCAGAACCTGGTCGAGCACCGGTACCGGCGCGTTCAGATAATTCGCCGGCGCAATCGCCTCGGCGATCTGCTTGCGGTTTTCCGGTTTCGAAGCATAGCTGGATGCCTCGATCAGCGCCCGCAACAGCGCCGCATAGGTGTTCGGCATTTCCGACAGGAAGTCGGCGCGCGCCGAGAACGAGCAGCAGGGATGGCCGTCCCACATCTCCTTGGAGATGAGATGGATGAACCCGATGCCGTCGAACACCGCGCGCTGCACCACGCTGTCGGGCGCGAGGAAGCCGTCGATGTTGCCGGCGCGCATATTGGCGACCATGTCCGGCGGCGGCACGACGCGCAGCTGAACGTCCTGATCCGGATCGAGGCCGTTTTCCGCGAGGTAGTAGCGCAAGAGATAATTGTGGATCGAATAGTCGAACGGGATCGCAAACCGCATGCCCTTCCAGGTCTTCGGATCGCGGCGGTCCTTATGCGCCATCGCCATGCAGATGGCCTGGCCGTTGACGTTCTGGATCGCCGGCACGGTGAAGGGCGTTGCGGTCGAGCCAAGGCCGAGCGAGATCGCGATCGGCATCGGCGCCAGCATGTGGGCGACGTCGTATTCCTTGTTCAGGGTCTTGTCGCGCACCACGGCCCATCCGGCGGTCTTGACCACGTCCACGTCCAGCTTCTGCTTGGTGTAGAAGCCGAGCGGATGCGCCATGATGATCGGCGTGGCGCAGGTGATCGGGATGAAGCCGACTGCGAGCTTGGTCTTCTCCAGCGGTCCGCCTTGCGCAAAGGCCTCGGTCGCGGTGGCGACCGGGAAAATTTGCGACAACGCGGCCGTGACAGTCGCGCTGCCGACGGCGGCGAGCAGCGAACGCCGCGTCACCGGGTTGGGGAAAGCGGCGCGCAGCACCGCGGTCTCGACCCGGCTCTGCAGCCCCTTGTCGCTCAGGCCCTCGCAGGCCAGTCCCGGCTCGTGGTCGGCGCCGCAGGCGCAGGCATTCATTCGGGTCGGCGGAGTGTCGGTCATCGGACGTTACCTTGCTGACGTTCGCGGGGGTGAGAGGAAACGGCGCGCGACGCATGGCCGACGCGCCGCGATGTGCCTGCGTCAGGCGGCCTTGCCCTGCATCGCCTTGGGCGCTGCGGGATGGCCTTCCTCGATCGGCAGCGACGGATCGCGCGACCATTCGTTCCAGGAGCCGAAATACATCCGCACGTCCTTCACGCCGGCATTCTTCAGCGCAACGAAAGTGTTCGAGGCGCGCGCGCCCTTGAAGCAATAGAGATAGACCGGCGTGTCGGGCGTGATGCCGACGGTCGCGCATTCGGCGAGAATTTCTTCCGATGACTTGAAGCGCGGGCCCTCGGCGGTCGGCTTCATCATGCGGTACCATTCGAGCCAGACGGCGCCGGGAATGCGGCCCTTGCGCGGGCAGAAGTCCTTGCCGTAGGGCGATGAGCTTTCGCCGATCCATTCGTCGACGTCGCGCACGTCCAGCAGCGCAATGTCGGATTTGCCGAGCGCGGCAAGCATGGTCTTGGCATCGATGATGATGTCGGCGGCTTCAGGCACCACGGGGAATGTGGCGGCCGCGGGCGAAGGCACCTCGGTCGTGACCGGCAGACCTTTGGCGGTCCAAGCATCGAACCCGCCATGCAACACCTTGATCTTCGGATAGCCGAGCATGGAAAGCAGGAAATAGCCGCGGCAGGATTGGCCGAAGCCGGAATTCATCGACTGCTCGTAGATGACCGCCGTTTCCTTGCCGGACAGGCCGGCGGCGCCGAAGGCGTCGGCGAATTTCGATTTCAGCTCCGCCATGCCTTCCGGCGTGGATGTCGCAAGATAGGTGAAGATGTCGTGGACATTGACGGCGCCGGGGATATGGCCCGCTGCATAGGCGTCGGGGCTTCTCGTATCGATGACGACGACGGGCTCGCTTCCCATCATGGTCTTGAGGTCTTCCGCAGTAATCAAAGCCGCAGTCATGACGAACCTCCGTTGTTCCTTGCTTCAAAGCCCCCGGACGTCTCCCGAAAATGTTATTGCGCGCCGTCGGCGAGCATCTTTCTGAGTTGCTTGGTCGCCGGCGTGACGATGGCGACGAAATAGGCTTCGCGCAGCCGGCGTTGCGCGCGATGTGATTTGAGATAGCCGCGCGCGCCGGCATGCAGCATCGCCGCATGCGCGGTCGCGACCGACGCTTCGCCGAGCTGCAACCGGATCTTGATAACGCGCTCCCAGAAGGCCGGGCTTGGGTCATAAGGGGTGGCCGCGAGTGTCATCACCTCGCGCTCGGCCTCGACGAGCAGGCGCTCGAAGTCTTCCGGCTGCTGGTCGAGGAAGCAATTGACGTGACCGAGCATCGGCCGCAGCTCTTTCATGATGGCGATGCAGTCGCGCATCACGCCGAGCCCCATGCCGGCCTGCAGCAGTACAAAGCCGGCGCGGATGCGCTTGACGAAGGGCATCGCGTTTTCGGCGAGGATCAGACGGTCCGGCACGAAGGCATTGCGGATCTGCACGGCGTAAGTGCCGGTGCCGTCCATCGCGAGAAAGGGCGGGCAGGGCTGCAGGGTGATGTTAGGGTCGCCGCAATCGGCAAGGAACATCACCTTTTCGCCGGGTGCGTCCTCGCGCTCGAAGATGGTGCCGAACAGGTGCCCGGGTGCGAGATTGGAGACCCAGGGCAGGGCGCCCTTCACGACATAGCCGCCGTCGACCTTGCGTCCCTTGAGCTTCAGGGTCTCGATCCCGAAGAAACTTTTCATCGGGTTCGACAGCCCGGTGCCGCCGAGCTGAGCGCCGCTCGCAACGGGCTTGAGCCATTGCGCCTGCAACGCCGTGTTCTGCGAATTGCCGATATACCAGGCGAGCGTGTCCTGACACCACGTCATGAACGCGGTGGCGCCGCAGGTCTCGCCAATCACCGACATGGCGGCGATCGCGGGCCGCAGATCGGCGCTGCCATTCTGCGGCATATGTGAGGCAAATGCTCCTTCCGCAGCAAAGCTGCGCAAGATGTCGGCGGGGTAAAGTTCGCCGGTGTCGATGGCGTCGGTTGCCGGCGCGAGCCTGGTCCGCGCCACGGTGCGGACGCGCTCGCACAGGTCTTCCGTTTCGGTCCGGGGTTCCAGTGCGAGCGCGGCCTGCGTCATGGCGTTACGACCTTGTTGTCATTTCGGTTTGCGGATCAGCGGGTCACGGCGAGCGCGACCGAGCGTGTGAAGGTGTTGGCGACCGGCGACCATTTGGTCACATGCGCGATCAGCGCATCGATCTCGTCCGGCGAAACCCCGTCGCATTCCATCGCGACCTTCACCCGCACATCGGTGAAGCCGACCGGCTTTTCGCTGGTATCGCCGGTGCCCCAGACCGCGGTGATATTGAGATCGCCTTCGAGCTCGAGTTCGAGCTTGCGCACGGTCCAGCCGCGATGCACGGCATTGGCATGCAGGCCGACCGCAAGACAGGATCCCAGCGCTGCGAGCGAGGCTTCGGAGGGATTCGGCGCAGTGTCGTCGCCAAGCAACGCCGGCGGCTCGTCGACGATATAAGGCGGAAGGTTACGGATGAAGTTGAGGTGGCGGAACTTGCCCTCCGCAACGGTCTTGCATTTCAGCGTCTTGATGACCTTCGGATTAGCCTTTCCGCTTTCGATCAGTTTTTCCAATCCGCTCCTGTCGATCGGGGCGAGACATCCGGTGAGCACGACTTTTTCCGCGGCAACGGCCATGCGTTCCTCCAGGTTTCAGGCGACGATTTCGCGCCGTAGGCTACCAACCGGTCTGTTTCATTGCAGGGAGCGTGCCAGACCGCGCCGATACGGATTCGCGTGGAATCTCAATCGTTGGGCGCTCGGGGTTGCGGCTGGACCGGCGGGCTTTTGCTCAATGACGGGGCAGTCGGGCGCGTTTTAAGCGGCGTTGCGCTTGCTTTGCGGGCATGGCGACCGGCCAGGCGAGCGCGCCTTCGCCGGGTGCACTCCGCGTCGCGCAGCAGCCGCATGCGTGCACAGGAAGCGGCACGAATTCCGTTTTCCGCGATCCTGCGCTAAGGAATGAGTTATGAACGGGAAGAGCGTTGCAGCCGAACTCGATCCGCGCGCGACGGGCGACGCCGAGAGCGCGCGCAAGCGCCTGCTGGATGCGGCGACCGAATTATTCTGCCGCTACGGGATCAACGCCACCGGCGTCGATGCGGTGATCGACGAAGCCGGAACCGCAAAGACCACGCTCTATCGCATCTTCGGATCGAAGGAGGGGCTGATCGAGGCGGTGCTCGAACAGGAAGGCGAGCGCTGGCGCGACTGGTTTATCGGCGGCATTGAGGCCGGCAACGCCGCGCCGCGCACCAAGCTGATGCGTATCTTTACGCTGCTGAAGGAGTGGTTCTCCGAGGAGCGGTTCTACGGCTGCCCGTTCATCAATGCGATCGGCGAGCACGACAAGGCCGACGAGCGGCTGCGCGCGATCACAATCAAGCACAAGAGTATGGTGCTGTCGCGGATCGAGCGGCTCGCCGCCGAGGCGGAGTTGCCGAACCCGGCGGCGCTGGCGCACCAGATCGGACTTCTGATCGACGGCGCCATCATCGCCGCCATGGTGACGCGCAATCCGAAGGTCGCCGACGATGCGGGGGCGGTGCTGCGCGTCCTGCTCGGCAACGAGCCTCATCGCAAGCAAGGCGCTACGCGGCGGCGCGCAGTGGCCGCGGCACTCTGATCTCGCAATCCTGTTTCAATTCTGGTCGCGCAGCATCTTCATATAGGCGACCAGCGCGCGCGCCTCGTCCGCGCGCAGCACGAAAATCGGCATTTCCGGGTGACCGCCGATGATGCCGTCCTGCAGGCGCTCCTGCATGCGGCCCAGGTCGACTCGCGGTTCGAGCCTGCGGAACGCCGGCGCCGAGGGAATCGGGCTGCGCTCGGCGCGGCCAAGGCCGTGACACGCGCCGCAAAGCCGCTGCGCGATCTGCTCGCCGATCTCGTACGGTCCTTGTGCCGGCGCCGGCTGGCCCGACGCGAGCAGCAGCAATGCCGCCACCGCGGCTGCGGCCAGACCAGGATCCCTCGGCGTCGAGCAATGGCTTTTCATCGTTGCTCTGCGGGAGGAGGAAAACACCACCGCCGTCGCATCAGGATTAGACCTCAACTGGCGCATATTTGTCGCTGGTTCTTCCGGACTATTCCGTGATCCGGACGACCTTAGAGAACCGCAAACCGCCAGAGTTGACAAATATCAAGCGACCGGCCGGTCGAGGATCGGCTCCTGGCCGAATGGGGCACGCACGAGTTCGAGGCGCGGACGCTCGCGGATCGGTCGCGCGTCGCGCTGGGGCGCATTGGCGATGCGGCTGAGGCGGGCTTCTTCGGCTTCGATCAACGCCTGCCAGGCCTCAAGCAGACGCTGGTAATTCTGACGGACCGCGTCGCTTCTGGTGTGAGCGATACGCGATGCACACTCTTCAGCACGCCTGCGATAGTGCCAAAGCATCCGCGCCCCCAAGGTCCGTATCGCGCGAACCGGGCTTCGACTCGCGCACCGCATGCAATTGCGGTAACGGGAACGTGCCGGAACAGGGTTAATGGGGGGTTAAGCCTGCCGTCGCGCTGCGGGGGTCGGGAGGGGCGGGCCGCGAGGGGCGGGACTGCTCAGCGCCAAGGCGAGCGAGCCTGGTCTCGCGGGCCGGCGCCGGTTTGCGACCCTGCGCCGACCCTTGCAAAGCGCCTATCGCTCGGGCATATGCCGGAGGCGGCGGGCCCAAGGTCCGCCGCAGGCGCTTTCGACCTGAATCGGCGTTACACAGGCCCGCGTCTGTAGGAGTGTAGCTCAACTGGCTAGAGCACCGGTCTCCAAAACCGGGGGTTGGGGGTTCGAGTCCCTCCACTCCTGCCAGCGATTGCGGCAACCCAGCATTTGTTGCGTGGAGCAGGTTGCAACCAGCCCCCGCGCACCTTCAAGGCTCGGGGTATCGCACGGCTCGCAATCATTGCGGGTTCAGCTCCGGCGCCGTGCGGCGCTGTCGCGATCACCGTCGCCACGGTCAAACGCCATGCAGATTCTGAAAATCAGGGCGAGCGCCCCGTAAAGCAGACCGCCCGCCAGCAATATCAGGATTAAAGTCTCCACCTGCACCTCGTCCAGCGACCCATCGTCCGGCTTGACCCGGAATGACGCCACAAGGACGTGACGCGGGGACAACGGTTCGGTGAACGTCGACAGCGCAAGACCGCGCGGCCGGGCCGATCGCGGCGCGAGGGATTGTTCTTTCATTGCAGTCGGTTACGGAACGCACCGCAGGACCGAAACTGCATCCGGAAGCCGCCGGCGCCGGGCGAGTGTCCGGGGCAGGCCCGGCCCGTCGTGCGGATTGCCTTGATTTTCGGCGGCATTGTCTTTAATTGACCGTCACGCTTTGCGGCCCGGTGACGGACATCCGCAGCGTCGGCACCCCCAAAAAACAGGGCCAAATTCCGGTCAGTCCGCCTCATGGATTGGCCGCAGGGCGGCTCGTTCGGACCAAAGCGAATGGCCAAGTTCAGCCCGTTCAAATTCCTGCAGGAAGTGCGCGACGAGACCGGCAAGGTCACGTGGCCGACGCGGCGCGAGACCGCCATTACCACGGCCATGGTGTTCGTGATGGTGACGATAACGGCGATCTTCTTTCTGCTCGCCGATCAGGCCATCCGCTTCTTGATCACCACGATCCTGTCTGTCGGGCGCTGAGCCAAGAGAACCGGAATTAGAGCCATGGCCAAGCGCTGGTATATCGTCCACGCCTACTCCAATTTCGAGAACAAGGTCGCGGAATCGATCCGCGAGCAGGCCAAGCAGCGTGGCCTGGTCGACCAGTTCGAGGAAGTGCTGGTTCCGAAGGAGAAGGTCACCGAGGTGCGGCGCGGCCGCAAGGTCGATACCGAGCGCAAGTTCTTTCCCGGTTACGTGCTCGTCAAGGTCGACCTCACCGACGAGGCCTATCACCTCATCAAGAACACCCCGAAAGTGACCGGCTTTCTCGGTGCCGACAACAAGCCCATGCCGATTTCGGATGCGGAGGCCAACCGCCTTCTCCAGCAGGTTCAGGAAGGCATCGAGCGGCCGAAGTCGTCCGTCTCGTTCGAGGTCGGCGAACAGGTCCGCGTTGCCGACGGACCCTTTGCCTCGTTCAACGGGACGGTGGAGGAAGTCGACGAGGGCCGCTCGCGGGTGAAGGTCGCGGTGTCGATCTTCGGCCGCGCAACGCCGGTTGAACTCGAATTCGGACAAGTGGAGAAGGTTTGACGTTTTCCTCCTCCCGATCGGGAGGAGGCGAGAGAGCCGTGGGAGGTGAGGGCGGCCGCCAACCGTCCAAATCCGCACCACGGCACCTGAACCGGGCCGGGATCGCAACGATCCTGCGCCCACGCAACAGGAGAAGTCTATGGCAAAGAAAATCACCGGCTACGTAAAGCTACAGGTGCCGGCCGGCGCCGCCAATCCGTCACCGCCGATCGGCCCCGCGCTCGGCCAGCGCGGCCTCAACATCATGGAATTCTGCAAGGCCTTCAACGCGCAGACCGCCAAGCTCGAAAAAAACATGCCGATCCCGGTGACCATTACGGTCTACGCGGATCGCTCCTTCACCTTCGAGATGAAGCAGGCGCCCGTGTCCTATTTCATCAAGAAGGCGGCCAAGATCGAGAAGGGCTCGAAGACCCCCGGCCGCGACAAGGCCGGCAAGATCACGAAGGCCCAGATCAAGGAAATCGCCGAGCAGAAGATGAAGGATCTGAACTGTGACACCGTCGAGGCCGCGGCCAAGATGGTGGAAGGCTCCGCCCGTTCGATGGGCATCGACGTGGTGGGAGGCTGATCATGGCGAAACAAGGCAAGCGCTACGCCCAGATCCGCGAAGGTGTGGATCGCAACAAGCTGTATCCGCTCGATGAAGCGGTGAAGATGATCAAGGATCGCGCCAAGTCGAAGTTCGACGAGACCATCGAGATCGCGATGAATCTCGGCGTCGATCCGCGCCATGCCGACCAGATGGTGCGCGGCGTGGTGACGCTGCCGTCGGGTTCGGGCCGCACCCAGCGTGTCGGCGTGTTCGCGCGCGGCGCCAAGGCCGAAGAGGCGAAGGCCGCCGGCGCCGATGTGGTCGGTGCGGAAGATCTCGTCGAGAAGGTCCAGAACGGCGAAATCGATTTCGACCGCTGTATCGCCACCCCCGACATGATGCCGCTGGTCGGCCGTCTCGGTAAGGTGCTGGGCCCGCGTGGCATGATGCCCAATCCCAAGGTCGGCACCGTGACCATGGACGTAGCCAATGCGGTAAAGGGCGCCAAGGGCGGCTCGGTCGAGTTCCGGGTCGAGAAGGCCGGCATCGTCCAGGCCGGCGTCGGCAAGGCGTCGTTCTCGGCCGATGCGCTGGTCGCCAACATCAAGGCATTTGCGGATGCCGTGCAGAAGGCCAAGCCGGCCGGCGCCAAGGGCACTTATGTGCAAAAGGTTTCGCTGTCGTCGACAATGGGGCCTGGCCTCAAGGTCGAACCGAATACCGTGCTCGGCGGCAACTGAGCCGGCGCAAACGACACTCAGAAAGCCCGGCAGCGATGCCGGGCTTTTTCATGTGGTTCGCCAGCCCTGCACGGCGGGCGGCTCCGGGCCGGAGGGTCGCGTGAGACAGACGGCGTTAATGCGCCCTTAACCGGATCGGCGCAGCCTTTCATCACCTCGGGGGAGGGATCGCCGTGAATCGATCGGATGCTGCCGGGACGTTGTCGCAGGGCAAACCGAAAGTCTGGCGCGAGATCAGGGCAAGGCTCTGCAACATGCAAAGCCAGCCGCAATGGCTGCCGCAAGGCTACCGGCGCAACCAGCGGCGCCTTGGCCGCCTGCTGATCGCCGAATTGCTGCGCGACCGGCGCGCGGCGGCTCAGAAAAGCTGATCCTTACGCCGCGCTGCGTCTGCCCCACAATTGCGCGCTCGCAATCCGCGCGCCCTCGCTGAGGCTGCGCAGCTTCGCCCACATGATGCTCTCGTGCACGCGCTTGGCGAACGGACTTTGCGCGAAGCCGCAATCGGTACCGGCCATCACATTCTCGCGGCCGACGAGCCTGGCGAGGCGCACCAGCCGCTGCGCCACGAGTTCGGGATGCTCCACGATGTTGGTGGCGTGGCTGACGCATCCGGGAATGAGCATCTTGCCGTCTGGCAGTTTCACGCTTTCCCAGACCACCCATTCGTGCTCGTGGCGCGGATTGGCGGCCTCGTATTGATAGCCGCCGACCTTCACCTTGAGCATGAGATCGACGATGTCTTTCAGCGGCACGTCGAAGGCATGCGGCCCGTTCCAGCTGCCCCAGCACAGGTGATAGCGCGAGCGCCCTTCCGGAATGCCGGAGAGCGCATGGTTGAGCGCGTCGATGCGCAATTCCGCCCATTTGCGGTATTCGCCAAGCGACATCGGAGGCACCATCTTCTCGTGCCAATAGGGCAGGAAGGCATCGTCGATCTGCACGATCAGCCCGGCATCGACGATCGCGCGATACTCCGCATTCAGTGCATCGGCCAGTGCGAACAGGAAGCTCTCTTCGTCCTCGTAGAATTCGTTCTTGCCGCCGGGAAGCGCGCTTGCAGGGGCGACCACGGGCAGGAACGCGCCGTGAGCGCCTGCTTTCTTTGCCGCGGATTTGAGATTGGCGATGTCGCGGCCGACCTGATGCTGGCCGGTGTAGGAAAGTGCGCCGTTGCAGACGAAGCGGTTGCCAAGCCGTTTGCCCAATCCGGTTGCGGCGTCGTACTCGGCATAGAATTCCGGGAAGGCCTTGCGGTCGTTGCCGCCGCCGGCCTGGGTGAGTGGATCTTTCGCCTCTTCGGGCGTGAGCGGGCGCGTGGAGAGGCCCGACAGCCGCTCGTGGATATAGAAAGCCCAGTTGCGTCCCTTGGAAAATTCGCCATCGCTGACGATGTCGATGCCCGCTCCGACCTGTTCGCGCACCACCTCGTCGATCGAGTCTCTCAGGCAGGCTTCGTAGGCTGCCGCATCGTACGCCTCGCCCGACTCGATCCGGCGCAGAAACGCGACGAGCTTCGGCGGACGGATCAGGCTGCCGACATGGGTGACAAGAATGCGGCCGGGATGCGCGGGCATGGTCGTCCTCCAACACGGTTCTTGGCGTTGGCGTGCACTATGCCGCGGACGCCGGCTTCAGGCTATCGGCTCCGCGACGTCAGTCTTCGAGGGCTTCGTCGGCTGCGGTGATCAGGCTGTCGTCGGGATGCTTGGCGCAATACTCGGCGATCTTGATGCCGTCCTTCTTCATTTTGTCGAAGTCGACCACCGGGGAGGCGTCCTCGGCGCTGTAATAGCCCTGCAGCCACATCATGATGAAGGCATGAAGGCGATGGTCTCGGTGCCGCTCGACAGGACGTCCTTGCATTTGACGGTCGAGACATCGAGCCGCTGCGCCTGGGCCGGCAGGGTTGCGGACAGCAGCGCGGCCGTCGCAACCAGCAGAATGCGTTTCATGGGATGATCCGGGTTCGCGGTGCGGAATCGCACCGGGCCGGAATGTCGCAGGTCCGCATGGCGCCGCAAGCGCCGCTGCGCGCGTTTTCGTCCCGCTCAGTCCAACTTGCCGGGAGGACGGGGCGGACCTTTCTGCGCCGCCTTCACGGCGATTCGGACCGGCAATTTTCCTTGCAATTTTCCCGTATCCCGCTAGGAGAGCGCGCAACGAGCGTGCCGGCCTCCGGTGCGCTGTCGCGTGTCTGGGCTTTATGTCCGGCGCGCGTCCTGTCCGAGACTGCCGGTGCGGGAGGCTCCCGCTTAATCGCCACCATCGCAGGATGGGCGCGGCCAGCATAGACGGGTGAGAGACGAGACCGGGCTTTTGCCGAGTGCAAGCCGCGGTCCGGTTCGAACCTTTCGGTTCCACGCATCTTCGGCTGCGCGGAGGGCAGGGCTTGATCACAGCCGTTCTGCCCGCGCTTTGCGTTTTGGGCGAAACGGCCGTCGTAACCGGCCGATCCCGAAGGGGATTTGCCAACCGGAGAGAGCTAGTGAACCGAGCGGAAAAGCAGGAGTCCGTTGCGTCGCTGAAGGAGGTCTTTCAGACCTCCAAGGTGGTCGTGGTGGCTCACTATTCCGGCCTCACCGTCGCCCAGATGCAGACCCTGCGCAAGCAGATGAAGCAGGCCGGCGCCCATGTGAAGGTCGCGAAAAACCGTCTCGCCAAGATTGCTGTTGATGGCTCCGATGCCGCCTCCATCGTGCCCCTGCTGAAGGGGCCGACCCTGATCGCTTACTCGACGAGCGATCCGGTGGCGGCACCGAAGGTCGCCACCGACTTCGCCAAGGCCAACGAGCAATTCGTGATCCTCGGCGGAGCGATGGGCAAGACCGCCCTGGACGTAAACGGCGTGAAGCAGCTCGCTTCGCTGCCGTCCCTCGACGAACTGCGCGGCAAGCTGGTCGGCCTGATCCAGGCCCCGGCCACCAAGATCGCCCAGGTCGTCAACGCGCCGGCCGCCAAGCTGGCCCGCGTTGTCCAGGCCTATGCCAGCAAAGACGCGGCGTGACACCCAAATTAACAATTCAGGTTCGAACAGGAAGATAACACCATGGCTGACTTGCAGAAAATCGTCGACGATCTCTCGTCGCTCACCGTTCTCGAGGCCGCTGACCTCGCCAAGATGCTGGAAGAAAAGTGGGGCGTCTCGGCCGCTGCCGCGGTCGCGGTGGCCGCTGCTCCTGGGGCCGGCGGCGGTGCCGCTCCGGCCGAAGAGAAGACCGAGTTTACGGTTGTCCTGGCCGCGGCCGGCGACAAGAAGATCGAGGTTATCAAGGAAGTGCGGGCCCTCACCGGTCTTGGCCTGAAGGAAGCCAAGGATCTGGTCGAAGGTGCGCCGAAGACCCTGAAGGAAGGCGCCAACAAGGAAGAAGCCGACAAGATCAAGGCGACCCTCGAAAAGGTCGGCGCCAAGGTCGAACTGAAGTAAAGCGGATCTTGGCCGGCCTCTTGGTCCGCCATTTCGGGCCGGAACCGGCCATTTGACGCCAATGTGAGCGGAGCCGGCACGGAAATTTTCACGTTTCCGGCCGGTTCGTCGCAATTTGCCCTAGACATCCGGGGTGCGGCCGCCATATACGGTGGCCAATCCCCTTATAGCGCCGCCATGCGGCGGCATTTGCTTTGGCTCGAGCTCTGGCTCGAGCCGCATAGAACGCAGGCACCCCGACGCCTGTCCTGATGGCCGCGATTGATGGAGGCCGTTCGGAGAGTCGTCTCAGGCTGTCTCACAGTGACAGACGAGAGAAAGAAACGATGGCGCAAGCGCAGACGTTTATCGGTCGGAAGCGCGTTAGGAAGTTTTTCGGGAAAATTCAGGAAGTGGCGGAGATGCCGAACCTCATCGAGGTTCAGAAGGCATCCTACGACCAGTTTCTGCTGGTTGAGGCTCCCGAGGGCGGGCGGCCGGACGAGGGCCTGCAAGCGGTCTTCAAGTCGGTATTCCCGATCAAGGATTTTTCCAACACCGCGCAGCTCGACTTCGTCAGCTATGAATTCGATCCGCCCAAATATGACGTCGATGAGTGCCGTCAGCGCGGCATGACCTACGCCGCGCCGCTCAAAGTGACGCTGCGGCTGATCGTATTTGATGTCGACGAGGAGACCGGCGCCCGCTCCGTCAAGGACATCAAGGAGCAGGATGTCTATATGGGCGACATCCCGCTGATGACGAACAACGGTACCTTCATCGTCAACGGCACCGAGCGCGTCATCGTCTCGCAGATGCATCGTTCCCCCGGCGTGTTCTTCGACCACGACAAGGGCAAGACGCATTCTTCGGGCAAGCTTCTGTTCGCCGCCCGCATCATCCCGTATCGCGGTTCCTGGCTGGACATCGAGTTCGACGCCAAAGACATCGTACATGCGCGTATCGACCGCCGCCGCAAGATTCCGGTGACGTCGCTGCTCTATGCGCTTGGCATGGACGGCGAGGAGATACTCAAGACGTTCTATAATGTCGTGACCTACAAGCGCGCCAAGGACGGCTGGCGCGTGCCCTTCGACGCCAACCGCATGAAGGGCTACAAGGCGGTCAACGACCTGGTCGATGCCGACAGCGGCAAGGTGGTGGTCGAGGCCGGCCGCAAGATCACCGTGCGTCAGGCGCGCCTTCTCGCGGAAAAGGGCCTCAAAGCTCTGCGCATGACCGATGAGGAATTGCTCGGCAACTACATTGCCGAAGACCTCGTCAACATGAAGACCGGCGAGATCTACGCCGAGGCCGGCGACGAAATCACCGAGAAGCTGCTGGAGACCATCAACGAGCTCGGCTTCAAGGAATTGCCGATCCTCGACATCGACCACATCAATGTCGGCGCCTATATCCGCAACACGCTCGCCGTCGACAAGAACATGACGCGCGAGGACGCGCTGTTCGACATTTACCGCGTCATGCGCCCGGGCGAGCCGCCCACGGTCGACACCGCTTCGGCGATGTTCCAGTCGCTGTTCTTCGATGCCGACCGCTACGATCTTTCTGCGGTCGGCCGGGTCAAGATGAACATGCGTCTCGACCTCGATGCGCCCGATACCATGCGCGTGCTCCGCAAGGACGATATTCTTGCGGTCGTCAAGACGCTGGTCGATCTGCGCGACGGCAAGGGCGAGATCGACGATATCGACAATCTCGGCAACCGCCGGGTGCGTTCGGTCGGCGAACTCATGGAGAACCAGTACCGCATCGGGCTGCTGCGCATGGAGCGCGCGATCAAGGAGCGCATGTCGAGCGTCGATATCGACACCGTCATGCCGCAGGACCTGATCAACGCCAAGCCTGCCGCCGCTGCCGTGCGCGAGTTCTTCGGCTCCTCGCAGCTCTCGCAGTTCATGGACCAGACCAATCCGCTGTCCGAGATCACGCACAAGCGGCGTCTCTCGGCGCTTGGACCGGGCGGTCTCACCCGCGAGCGCGCCGGCTTCGAAGTGCGCGACGTGCATCCGACCCATTACGGCCGGATCTGCCCGATCGAGACCCCGGAAGGTCCGAATATCGGTCTGATCAACTCGCTCGCGACCTATGCGCGGGTGAACAAATACGGTTTCGTCGAAACGCCGTATCGCAAGGTGAAGGACGGCCGCGTCACCGACGAGGTTATCTATCTCTCGGCGATGGAGGAGGCCCGCTACACCGTGGCGCAGGCAAACGCCCCGATCGATGCCAAAGGCCGCTTCACCGAGGACATGATCGTCTGCCGCCATGCCGGCGACGTCGCGCCTTATCCGCGCGACAAGGTCGACTTCATGGACGTGTCGCCGAAGCAGCTTGTGTCGGTCGCCGCGGCGCTGATCCCGTTCCTGGAGAACGACGACGCCAACCGTGCGCTGATGGGCTCGAACATGCAGCGCCAGGCGGTGCCGCTGGTCCGCGCCGAGGCGCCGTTCGTCGGCACCGGCATGGAAGGCGTGGTGGCCCGCGACTCCGGCGCCGCGATCGGCGCACGCCGTGCCGGCGTGGTCGATCAGGTCGACGCCACCCGTATCGTCATCCGCGCCACGGAAGAGACCGACCCGACCAAACCCGGGGTCGACATCTATCGGCTGATGAAGTTCCAGCGCTCCAACCAGAACACCTGCATCAACCAGCGTCCGCTGGTGCGTGTGGGTGACGTGGTCAAGAAGGGCGACATCATTGCCGACGGTCCCTCGACCGAGCTTGGCGAGCTTGCGCTCGGCAGGAACGTGCTGGTCGCCTTCATGCCGTGGAACGGCTACAACTTCGAGGACTCTATCCTTCTGTCCGAGCGCATCGTGCGCGACGACGTGTTCACGTCCATTCACATCGAGGAATTCGAGGTGATGGCGCGCGACACCAAGCTCGGGCCCGAAGAGATCACGCGCGATATTCCGAACGTCTCGGAAGAGGCGCTGAAGAATCTTGACGAGGCCGGCATCGTCTATATCGGCGCGGAAGTACGCGCCGGCGACATTCTGGTCGGCAAGATCACGCCGAAGGGCGAAAGCCCGATGACGCCGGAAGAAAAGCTTCTGCGCGCCATCTTCGGCGAGAAGGCCTCAGACGTCCGCGACACGTCTCTGCGTGTTCCCCCGGGCGTGCAGGGCACCGTGGTCGAAGTCCGCGTCTTCAACCGTCATGGCGTCGACAAGGACGAGCGTGCGCTGGCGATCGAACGCGAGGAAATTGAGCGTCTCGCCAAGGACCGCGACGACGAACAGGCGATCCTCGACCGCAACGTTTTTGGCCGTTTGGCCGAGATGCTGGAAGGCCGTCAGGGGGTCGCGGGTCCGAAGGGCTTCAAGAAGGACACCAAGATCACCCGCGCGATCCTGGACGAATATCCGCGTTCGCAATGGTGGCTGTTCGCCTCGCCCAACGACAAGCTGATGGCCGAGATCGAGGCCATGCGGAAGCAGTATGACGAGTCGAAGAAGATGCTTGAGCAGCGCTTCCTCGACAAAGTCGAGAAGCTGCAGCGCGGCGACGAGCTTCCGCCCGGCGTGATGAAGATGGTCAAGGTCTTCGTTGCGGTGAAGCGCAAGATCCAGCCCGGCGACAAGATGGCCGGCCGTCACGGCAACAAGGGCGTGGTGTCCAAGATCGTGCCGATCGAGGACATGCCGTTCCTTGAGGACGGCACGCATGCGGATATCGTGCTGAACCCGCTCGGCGTGCCGAGCCGCATGAATGTCGGCCAGATTCTGGAGACCCATCTCGGCTGGGCCTGTGCCGGTCTAGGCAAGCGTATCGGGCAGGCGGTCGATGCCTATTACGGCAAGCAGGATACCAAGCCTCTTAAGGAAACGCTGAAGAAGATTTATGGCGATGATGACACCATCAAGTCGCTCGATGAGCGCGGTCTGGTGGAGCTCGGCCACAATCTTCGCAGTGGTGTTCCGATCGCAACGCCGGTCTTTGACGGCGCCAAGGAGAGCGATATCGAACAGATGCTCGACATGGCGGGTCTCGATCACTCGGGGCAGGTGACGTTGTTCGACGGCCGGACCGGCGAGCAGTTCGACCGCAAGGTGACGGTCGGCTACATCTATATGTTGAAGCTGCATCACCTCGTCGACGACAAGATTCACGCCCGTTCGATCGGTCCGTACTCGCTCGTCACCCAGCAACCGCTGGGCGGCAAGGCGCAGTTCGGCGGCCAGCGCTTCGGCGAAATGGAGGTCTGGGCGCTCGAGGCTTACGGTGCTGCCTACACGCTGCAGGAAATGCTGACGGTGAAGTCGGACGACGTTGCCGGCCGCACCAAGGTCTACGAGGCGATCGTGCGCGGCGACGACACCTTCGAAGCCGGCATTCCGGAGAGCTTCAACGTGCTGGTCAAGGAAATGCGCTCGCTCGGCCTCAATGTCGACCTGCACAATTCCAAGGCGCAGCGTCCGACCGACCTGCCCGAAGCGGCGGAGTAATTCGCGAACGAGACGGGACGGCGAGGGCGCCGTCCCGGGTCCAGTTGACTGGCTCAATGGCGAAACAATTGACGGCCGAATGCTCCGGGACGCCGGGGCCCGCGCCGAGGAGACGACGATGAACCAAGAAATCATGAATCTGTTCAGCCCGCAGGCGCCGGCTCAGGTCTTCGACCAGATCCGGATCTCGATCGCGAGCCCGGAAAAGATTCAGTCCTGGTCCTACGGCGAGATCAAGAAGCCGGAGACCATCAATTACCGCACCTTCAAGCCCGAGCGCGACGGCCTGTTCTGTGCGCGCATCTTCGGTCCGATCAAGGACTACGAATGCTTGTGCGGCAAGTACAAGCGCATGAAGTACAAAGGCATCATCTGCGAGAAATGCTCGGTCGAGGTGACGCTGTCGCGCGTGCGCCGCGAGCGCATGGGTCATATCGAACTCGCCGCGCCGGTGGCACATATCTGGTTCCTGAAGTCGCTGCCGAGCCGCATCGGCATGCTGCTCGACATGACCCTGAAGGATCTCGAGCGCATCCTGTATTTCGAATATTACGTCGTGCTGGAGCCGGGACTTACGCCGCTGCAGGACCGCCAGCTCCTGTCCGAGGAGGAATATCTCAAGGCGCAGGACGAATACGGCCAGGATTCCTTCACCGCCATGATCGGCGCAGAAGCAATCCGAGAGATGCTGAAGGCGCTCGATCTCACCAAGCTGCAGGGCGAGCTGCGCGCCGAAATTGCTGCGACCGACAGCGACATCAAGAAGAAGAAGCTCGCCAAGCGGGTGAAGCTGATCGAGGCCTTCATCGAATCCGGCAACAAGCCGGAATGGATGATCCTGACCCATGTCCCGGTGATCCCGCCGGATCTGCGGCCACTGGTGCCGCTCGACGGCGGCCGGTTCGCGACGTCGGACCTGAACGATCTCTATCGCCGCGTGATCAACCGTAACAACCGCCTGAAGCGGCTGATCGAACTGCGTGCGCCGGACATCATCATCCGCAACGAAAAGCGCATGTTGCAGGAGGCGGTGGACGCGCTGTTCGATAACGGCCGCCGCGGCCGCGTCATCACCGGCGCCAACAAGCGTCCGCTGAAGTCGCTTGCCGACATGTTGAAAGGCAAGCAGGGCCGGTTCCGCCAGAACCTGCTTGGCAAGCGCGTCGACTATTCGGGGCGCTCGGTGATCGTGGTCGGGCCGGAGCTCAAGCTGCATCAATGCGGCCTGCCAAAAAAGATGGCGCTGGAACTGTTCAAGCCGTTCATCTATTCGCGGCTGGATGCAAAGGGCCTCTCAACCACCGTCAAGCAGGCCAAGAAGCTCGTCGAGAAGGAGAAGCCCGAGGTTTGGGATATCCTCGACGAGGTGATCCGCGAGCATCCGGTGCTGCTGAATCGCGCGCCGACGCTGCACCGTCTCGGCATCCAGGCCTTCGAACCGGTGCTGATCGAAGGCAAGGCGATCCAGCTTCATCCGCTGGTCTGCGCCGCGTTCAATGCCGACTTCGACGGCGACCAGATGGCCGTGCACGTTCCGCTGTCGCTCGAAGCGCAACTGGAAGCGCGCGTCCTGATGATGTCGACCAACAACATTCTGCATCCAGCAAACGGCCAGCCGATCATCGTTCCGTCGCAGGACATCGTGCTTGGTCTCTACTATCTCACGCTCGAGCGCGAAGGCGAGCCGGGGCAGGGCAAGGTGTTCGCCAACGTCGCCGAGATCGAACACGCGCTGTCGGAAAAGGCGATCACGCTGCATTCCAAGATCAAGTATCGCTGGATCGGGACCGGCCCGGACGGCGAGCCGGTGAAGAAGGTCTACGATACGACGCCCGGGCGCGTGCTGCTCGGTCAGGTGCTGCCCAAGAGCAAGGTCGTGACCTTCGACGTCGTCAACAAGCTGATGACCAAGCGCGAAATCTCGAACATGATCGATACCGTCTACCGCCATTGCGGTCAGAAGGACACGGTCATCTTCTGCGACCGGATCATGGCGCTTGGCTTTCACCATGCGTTCAAGGCCGGCATTTCCTTCGGCAAAGACGACATGGTGGTGCCGGAGAAGAAGTGGTCGATCGTCGACAGGACCCGCGAAGAGGCCAAGGACTTCGAGCAACAGTACAATGACGGTCTGATCACGCAGGGCGAGAAATACAATAAGGTCGTCGATGCCTGGTCGAAATGCACCGAGGCGATTGCCGCCGAGATGATGCGCGAAATCTCGACGACCAAGAAGGATCCCAAGACCGGCCGCGAGGCGCAGATCAACTCGATCTACATGATGGCGCATTCGGGTGCGCGCGGCTCGCCTGCCCAGATGCGTCAGCTTGCCGGCATGCGCGGCCTGATGGCCAAGCCCGACGGCTCGATCATCGAAACGCCGATCGTGTCGAACTTCAAGGAAGGCCTGACCGTGATGGAGTATTTCAACTCCACACATGGTGCCCGCAAGGGCCTGGCCGACACCGCGCTGAAGACCGCGAATTCCGGCTACCTGACCCGCCGTCTGGTCGACGTCGCTCAGGATTGCATCATCACGTCAACGGATTGCGGAACCGAGTCCGGGATCAAGGTCCGCGCGATCATCGATGCCGGCACCGTCGTCGCCTCCCTCGGCATCCGCATTCTCGGCCGCACCACGGCCGAAGACGTGAAGGATCCGGCGACCGGCGAAGTGATCGTCGCGAAGGGCGTGCTGCTTGGCGAGCCGGAAGTCGAGCGCATCACCCAGGCGAATGTGCAGGAAGTGCGCATCCGCTCGGTGCTGACCTGCGAGTCGCGCAACGGCGTCTGCGGCGCCTGTTACGGCCGCGATCTGGCGCGCGGAACGCCGGTGAATATGGGTGAGGCGGTCGGTGTGATCGCAGCCCAGTCGATCGGCGAGCCGGGAACCCAGCTCACGATGCGCACCTTCCACATCGGCGGCGCGGCGCAGATCAACGAGCAGTCCTTCATCGAGTCGAATTTCGAAGGCACGGTTCGCCTGAAGTCAAAAGACAAGCAGGCCAACGCGGTGATCAAGAATTCCGATGGCGAACTGATCGTCATGAGCCGCAACGTCACGCTCGCGATAGTCGACGCCGACGGCACCGAGCGGGCGACCCATCGCCTGCCGTTCGGGGCGCGTCTGCGGGTCAACGAAGGCGACAAGGTCAAGCGCGGCCAGCGCCTGGCCGAATGGGATCCCTATACGCGCCCGATCATCACCGAGGTCGACGGCTTTGCCGCCTTTGAGGATCTGGTCGAAGGCCAGTCGATGCAGGAATCGCTCGACGAGTCGACCGGCATCGCCAAGCGCGTGGTGACCGACTGGCGGACCTCATCGCGCGCGGCGGACCTGCGTCCGGCGATCGTGATCAAGGACCGCGACGGCGCTATCCTGAAGCTGTCGCGCGGCGGCGAGGCGCGCTATCCGCTCGCGATTGACGCCATTCTGTCGGTCGATCAGGGTGCGCAGGTGCATGCGGGCGACGTTATCGCCCGTATTCCGACCGAAAGCGCCAAGACGCGCGACATCACCGGCGGTCTGCCGCGGGTGGCCGAGCTGTTCGAGGCACGTCGTCCGAAGGAGGCGGCGGTCATCGCCGAAATCTCCGGCACCATCCGCTTCGGCCGCGACTACAAGAACAAGCGTCGCATCTCGATCGAGCCTGCGGAGAAGGATGTCGAGCCCGTCGAGTACCTGATCCCGAAGGGCAAGCACATCCACCTGCAGGACGGCGATATTGTCGAAAAGGGCGATGCCATCGTCGAGGGCAACCCGGCGCCGCACGACATTCTGGCGATCAAGGGCGTCGAGGAGCTCGCCGCCTATCTGGTCAACGAGATCCAGGAAGTCTACCGGTTGCAGGGTGTCGGCATCAACGACAAGCACATCGAGGTCATTGTCCGGCAGATGCTGCAGAAGGTGGAGATCGACGACGCGGGCGAGACCGACCTGATCCAGGGCGAGCAGCTCGATCGCATCGAGATGGACCAGATCAATGCCAAGGCGGTGGAGCAGGGCAAGAAGCCGGCGACCGGAACCCCGGTGCTGCTCGGCATCACCAAAGCTTCGCTCCAGACCCGTTCCTTCATCTCGGCGGCGTCGTTCCAGGAGACCACGCGCGTGCTCACCGAGGCTGCCGTCAACGGCAAGTCGGACACGCTCGACGGCCTCAAGGAAAACGTCATTGTCGGCCGGCTGATCCCGGCCGGCACCGGCGCGATGATTAGCACGCTGCGCGAGATCGCGACCAAGCGCGACTCGCTTATTCTCGAGGAACGCGAGAAGGATGCGGCGGCCAAGCAGGCCGAGGCGCCAGCGGCATTGCCTGCTGCGGAGTGAGGCCTGTCGTCCTTGCTGGTTGCAAAAGGCCGCCCTTCGGGCGGCCTTTTTGCTATGGCGATGATCGCGGCGTCATTGCTCCGGCAACCCGGCCGCAACGCCCGCCTCGATGATGAGCGCGCTTGCGTCCCGATAGCGCTGGCTGGTGTTTTGCTGCGGCGGCGCAATGTTGGCTGCGGTCGACCGAGGCCGAAGCGCAATGGTTTGCGCGAGCGCCGCCTTGGCCTCGTCGGAGCGCCCCAACCGCTGGTATGCCGCGGCCAGCAGAAAATGCGAGCGTCCTGTCGCGGGCGTAATCGCGATCGATCGCTGCAGCCAGGGCAGCGCATCCTCGTCGCGGCCCATTAGCATCGATGCCCATCCCGCCCCGAGCAGCCAGGTCCAACGCGAGACGTCCGGCGTATCGTATCGATCGGCCAGCGTGAACGTCGCCAGCGCGTCCTCGAAGCGCCCCAGTTTGATTTGCGTCAGACCGAGATTGTAGAGCACCAGGCCGTTCCACGGGTCGAAGGTCAGGGCCCTCGCGCAGGCGACCAGGGCGTCGACGAAATTGTTGGTCGCCGACAGGAATCGGCAATAGGCTTCGTGGACCGGAAGGTAATCGGGCCGGGTCCGCACCGCGTGCTTCAACATCGCGCGGGCCTTGCTTTCGGCGGCGGCGTTATCTTCGGGACTGTACCATGCCATCTGAATGCCGCGCAGCATGTGCGCGGCGAGAGCAACCTCGAGATCGACATTGTGAGGGTTGTCGGCGAGTGCCTTTTCGAGCATCGCCTGAGCGGCACCGAACCGCTCGCGGGTGGTCTGGCCGATGGCGGCCTTGGCCTGCTCGACCACAACTTTCGCACTGCCGGACTGCGTACCGGCATGGAGAATCGCGTTCATCTTTTCAGCCAGCCGGTGACCAAGTCCTGCAGTGAGGCGCGACTGCTGAAGCTGCAAATCGGACCCGTCGGTACTGACGGATATCGACGTCGTCCAGGCGACTTCGCGGGTTGGGGTTCTGGTCAGCCGTGCGCGCAGCTCCCACGCATGAGCGGTATGACGCAATTCGCCGCTCAGCTCGAATTCGGCCGGTTCGGTGCGTGCGGCTGCGGTGCGTGCCGCTGCGGGTTGCGGTGCCGTGGATGCAGTGACTGGCTGCATTGTCACCACCCGGATGTTGTCGATTCGGGCCAGGCCATCGGTGAGACTGCCAGTGACATGCGCCGCCATTGCGATGCTGTCCGGATCGTGTCCGGCGGGGATGAGCGGCATCACCACGATGGCCGGCGGCTTCGCCTGGAAAAGGAGATCCGGCACGAAAATCGATGCTGCTGCACCGAAGCCGATGACGGTGCAAAGTCCGACCAGTGCAGCGGCGGCCGGGCGGCGCAAACCCGGTCCGAAAAGCCGTTTGGCCGGGCGGCTCGTTGTTTCGGGCGGGTGAGGTAGCTCAGCCGGCCCGTGTAAAATCTCGGTTGTGAACATATAGCCGCGGCCGGACACCAGCCTGATCATCTCCCGCCGGTCGTCGCCGAGTGCCGCGCGAAGCTCGCGGATGCACTGGAAAAGGCTGTCCTCGCCGACATGGACGTTCGGCCAGATCCGGTCCATCAATTCCTGCTTGCTGATGACCCGGCCGGCATCGGTCGCGAACAGCCGCAGCATCTCGAAGGTTTTCGGCCGAAGCTTGATCGCCTTGCGATCGGGCCCGCGCAGCTCGCCGCGCTGCGGATCCAATTCAAAGCCGTTGAAACGGAACACCGTCCCCACTCCCGCGGCTCCGCAGACCGCCCAAAATGCCAGTCATTGTCAGCTCTTTGTGTACCCGGAGCCGTCCAAAAACGCCAATTTCAGAAAAATTTCAGAAATCCTGCGCCGCGCTCTCAGGACTGCGGCGCTGCGGACATGGCAACAAGTCGCCGCCGGATGGCTTTGCGGACGCCCACGGTGTCAACGACCGCGCAGCGTTTCCGCGCCGCAAAATTGCGGGTGCGAGCCAAACGGGTCATTGCCGATCATTTCGGGTCGGCCAACAGAGGGATAGATCGTGAGACTTCTGACTTTATCGATGCTTCTGGCTGGATCGATCGCATCGACCGGCGTGCTCGCCCAGTCGATGAATGAGGACGATCTGAAGTGGATCAACCAATGCATTCGCGACAATCGTGACGAAGGTGCCAGCGCCGCCGTGGTGCGGGCATATTGCGTTTGCATGAACGAGAAGATGGATTCGAACGAAACCCGGTCCATCACTCAATGGGAGAAATCCAATCCAAGCGCGCGGCGCGCCTGCGAGCGCCAGGCGGGGTGGCGCTAGCGTCGTTAGCCCGCCTTTTGGCAGGCCCGGCGGACGTCCGCCGGGTCGGCAAACGTGGCCCCACGGCTGTTCACGTGTGCGCCGGCCCCGATTGGGGGCCGCGCGACCATGTGGTTGCCGGGGAAGGGCCGGGCCTCTCCTCGGGGCGGTGCGTGGCCGCAGCTAAAATCTCAGAAAGCCCCGCAAAATCTGGCCTTCTTTGCTTGACTTGGTGTGCCCACGCCGATACATAGCGCCCACTTTTCGGCAGGCGGTGAGTATCACCCTCGTCGGCACGGCATCCCGAGAGCAGCACTAAGTCTTTGAGCCAAAGGCTCTTTTGACGGTTGCTTCGGCGGACCAGGACCTCGACGAACGATTCTCAGACGCTGCCGCTGACGGCACGAAAGCCAGTTGGAAAAGTCATGACCGTGGGGCGCAAGCCTACGCGGTCCTCTGCATCGCGAAGCGCCAATCCGCAAAGCCGGAGCGGATGGCGTGTTTTCGTTTTGCGCGTGTGAACGCGCGGTCCGGCAAGGGGCGTCCCGAGGGGCGTCCCGCACGGTGAGGATGAAGGCTTAAATCGGATGCCGACGATCAACCAGTTGATCCGCAAAGGCCGGGTGAAACCGACCTACCGAAACACGGTGCCGGCGCTGCAGGCCGCTCCGCAGAAGCGTGGCGTGTGCACGCGCGTCTACACGACCACGCCGAAGAAGCCGAACTCGGCGCTTCGCAAGGTCGCCAAGGTGCGCCTGACCAATCAGTTCGAGGTCATCGGCTACATCCCGGGCGAGGGGCATAACCTTCAGGAGCATTCGGTGGTGATGATCCGCGGCGGCCGCGTGAAGGACCTGCCGGGCGTCCGCTACCACATCCTCCGCGGCGTCCTCGACACGCAGGGCGTCAAGAACCGCAAGCAGCGCCGCTCCAAGTACGGCGCCAAACGGCCGAAGTGAGGTAGCGCGTCATGTCCCGTCGTCACTCCGCCGAGAAGCGCGAGATCAACCCGGATCCGAAGTTCGGCAATCTCGTCGTCTCCAAATTCATGAATTCGCTGATGTATGACGGCAAGAAGTCGGCCGCCGAGCGGATCGTCTATGGCGCCTTCGACATCATCGAAGGCAAGACCAAATCGAATCCGCTGCAGGTGTTCCAGCAGGCGCTCGACAACGTGATGCCCTCGATCGAGGTGCGCTCCCGCCGCGTTGGCGGCGCCACCTACCAGGTGCCCGTCGAAGTGCGCTCGACCCGCCGCCAGGCGCTCGGCATTCGCTGGATTATCGCCGCAGCGCGCGATCGTAACGAAAAGACCATGATGGACCGGCTCTCGGCCGAGCTCCTCGACGCATCCAATAACCGGGGGAATGCCGTCAAGAAGCGCGAAGACGTCCACCGGATGGCGGAAGCCAACCGCGCCTTCTCGCATTACCGCTGGTAAAGGATCCCCCATGCCCCGCAGCCATAAAATCGAGGACTACCGCAATTTCGGCATCATGGCCCACATCGATGCCGGCAAGACGACGACGACCGAGCGGATCCTCTATTACACCGGCAAGAGCCACAAGATCGGCGAGGTGCATGAAGGCGCCGCGACGATGGACTGGATGGAGCAGGAGCAGGAGCGCGGCATCACCATCACCTCGGCCGCGACCACCGCGTTCTGGAAGGACAAGCGGCTCAACATCATCGATACGCCGGGTCACGTCGATTTCACCATCGAGGTCGAGCGTTCGCTGCGCGTGCTCGACGGTGCCGTCTGCGTGCTCGATTCCAACCAGGGCGTCGAGCCGCAGACCGAGACGGTCTGGCGCCAGGGCGACAAGTACCGCGTGCCCCGCATCGTCTTTGCCAACAAGATGGACAAGATCGGCGCCGACTTCTTCAAATGTCTCGACGACATCGTGAAGCGGCTCGGTGCGAAGCCTGTGGCCATTCAGCTGCCGATCGGCTCAGAAAATCAGTTCAAGGGCGTCATCGACCTCGTGCGCATGAAGGCGGTGGTGTGGGACGACGAGTCGCTCGGCGCGAAGTATCACGACGAGGACATTCCGGCCGAGTTGCTCGATCAGGCCAAGGAATATCGCGAGAAGCTGGTAGAGGCTGCCGTTGAGCTTGATGACGATGCGCTGACCGCGTTTCTCGACGGCAAAGAGCCGGACGAGGCGACGCTGAAGAGTCTGATCCGCAAGGCGGTTCTGACCTCGGCCTTCTTCCCGGTGCTGTGCGGTTCGGCCTTCAAGAACAAGGGCGTTCAGCCGCTGCTCGACGCGGTGGTGGACTATCTGCCGTCGCCGCTCGACGTTCCGGCCATCAAGGGCGTGGACGACAAGGGCAACGAGGTCGTGCGCAAGCCGGACGACAGCGAGCCGATGTCGCTGCTCGCCTTCAAGATCATGGACGACCCCTTCGTCGGCACCATCACATTCTGCCGCATCTATTCGGGAATCCTGCAGAGCGGCACCGGCGTCGTGAATTCCACCCGCGAGCGCAAGGAGCGGGTCGGCCGCATGCTGCTGATGCATGCGAATAACCGCGAGGACATCAAGGAAGCCTATGCCGGCGACATCGTGGCGCTGGCCGGCCTGAAGGAGACCCGCACCGGCGATACGCTGTGCGATCCCGACAAGCCGGTGGTGCTCGAGAAGATGGAATTTCCCGAGCCGGTCATCGAAATCGCGATCGAGCCGAAGTCGAAGGCCGACCAGGAGAAGCTCGGCGTCGCGCTGGCGAAGCTCGCCGCCGAGGATCCGTCGTTCCGTGTCTCGACCGACACCGAAAGCGGTCAGACCATCCTGAAGGGGATGGGCGAGCTGCATCTCGACATCAAGGTCGACATCCTGAAGCGCACCTACAAGGTCGATGCCAATATCGGCGCCCCCCAGGTGGCGTTCCGCGAGCGCATCACGCAGCGTGCCGAGGTCGATTATACCCACAAGAAGCAGACCGGCGGTACCGGCCAGTTCGCGCGGGTGAAGTTCATCGTCGAGCCGAACGAGCCGGGCAAGGGCTTCGAGTTCGAAAGCAAGATCGTCGGCGGCGCAGTGCCGAAGGAATACATCCCCGGCGTCGAAAAGGGGTTGCAGAGCGTCCTGGGCTCGGGCGTGGTCGCGGGCTTCCCGGTGGTCGACGTCAAGGTGCAGCTGGTCGACGGCGCCTATCACGAAGTCGACTCGTCGGCGCTGGCCTTCGAGATCGCGGCACGGGCTGCATTCCGCGAAGCGCTGCAGAAGGGCAAGTCGGTCCTGCTCGAGCCGATCATGAAGGTCGAGGTGGTGACCCCGGAAGACTATACCGGCTCGGTCATCGGCGACCTGAATTCGCGGCGCGGCCAGATCCAGGGCCAGGACATGCGCGGCAACGCCAACGTGATCAACGCGATGGTGCCGCTCATGAACATGTTCGGCTACGTCAATACGCTGCGCTCGATGTCTCAGGGGCGTGCGACCTTCACCATGCAATTCGATCACTATGCCGAAGCGCCGCGAAACGTCTCGGACGAGGTCCAGAAGAAGTTCGCGTGATCTGAAAGTTTAGACCAACCGTCAGAAGGACCCGGAAGGGAGAGTTCTATGGCTAAAGAGAAATTCAACCGCAGCAAGCCGCACTGCAATATCGGCACGATCGGCCACGTCGACCACGGCAAGACGTCGCTGACGGCTGCGATCACCAAGGTTCTGGCGGAGACGGGTGGTGCGACTTTCACCGCCTATGACCAGATCGACAAGGCGCCGGAGGAGAAGGCGCGCGGCATCACCATCTCGACCGCGCATGTCGAATACGAGACCGAGAAGCGGCACTATGCGCATGTCGACTGCCCGGGCCATGCGGACTATGTGAAGAACATGATCACTGGCGCGGCCCAGATGGACGGGGCGATCCTGGTCGTGTCGGCCGCCGACGGCCCGATGCCGCAGACCCGCGAGCACATCCTGCTCGCCCGCCAGGTCGGCGTGCCGGCGCTGGTCGTGTTCCTGAACAAGGTCGACATGGTCGACGATCCGGAACTGCTTGAGCTCGTTGAGCTCGAAGTGCGCGAGCTTCTCTCGAAGTACCAGTTCCCGGGCGACAAGATCCCGATCATCAAGGGTTCGGCGCTGATGGCGCTGGAGGACAAGGATCCCAAGCTCGGCAAGGAAGCCATCCTCGAGCTGATGCGCAATGTCGACGAATACATTCCGCAGCCGGAGCGTCCGAAGGACCAGCCGTTCCTGATGCCGGTCGAAGACGTGTTCTCGATCTCGGGCCGCGGCACCGTCTGCACCGGCCGTGTCGAGCGCGGCGTGATCAAGGTCGGCGAGGAAGTCGAGATCGTCGGTCTGAAGCCGACCCAGAAGACCACCGTGACCGGCGTCGAAATGTTCCGCAAGCTGCTCGATCAGGGCGAGGCGGGCGACAATATCGGCGCTCTGCTGCGCGGCACCAAGCGCGAGGAAGTCGAGCGCGGCCAGGTGCTCTGCAAGCCGGGTTCGGTGAAGCCGCACACCAAGTTCAAGGCCGAGGCCTACATCCTCACCAAGGACGAGGGCGGCCGCCACACGCCGTTCATGACCAACTATCGTCCGCAATTCTACTTCCGCACGACGGACGTGACCGGCATCGTGCACCTGCCGGAAGGCACCGAGATGGTGATCCCCGGCGATACGGTGACCATGACCGTCGAGCTGATTGTTCCGATCGCGATGGAAGAGAAGCTGCGCTTCGCCATCCGTGAGGGCGGCCGCACCGTCGGCGCGGGCGTCGTCGTCAGCATCATCGAGTAACGAGCAGACTGAAAATGTCGTCCCCCGCGAAAGCGGGGGACCCAGTACCCGCGGACCGCGGGTTGAACCATAGACCTCAGCGTTTACTGGGTCGTCCGCCTGGCGGACGGCGGCAGTTCAGAGAGAAACGACAAATGAACGGCCAGAATATCCGGATCCGGCTCAAGGCGTTCGATCACCGCATCCTCGATGCGTCGACCCGCGAGATCGTCAACACCGCCAAGCGCACGGGCGCTCAGGTGCGTGGACCGATTCCGCTGCCGACCAAGATCGAGAAGTTCACGGTGAACCGCTCGCCGCATATCGACAAGAAGAGCCGCGAACAGTTCGAGATGCGCACCCATAAGCGCCTTTTGGACATCGTCGATCCGACGCCGCAAACGGTGGACGCGCTGATGAAGCTCGACCTCGCCGCCGGCGTCGATGTCGAGATCAAGCTCTGAGCCGCGCACGTAAGGAACCATAGCCATGCGCACCGGTGTGGTCGCACAAAAGGTCGGAATGACGCGGGTCTTCACCGAGGCCGGCGAGCATGTGCCGGTGACGGTGCTGAAGCTCGCGGGCTGTCAGGTCGTTGGTCATCGCACCAAGGACAAGAACGGCTATGTCGCGCTGCAGCTCGGCGCCGGCAGCCGCAAGGTCAAGAACGTCTCCAAGGCGGAACGCGGCAATTTTGCCGTCGCCAAGGTCGAGCCGAAGAGCAGGATCGTGGAATTCCGCGTCAGTGACGACGCCTTGATTCCCGTTGGCGCCGAAATTACGGCCGACCATTTCGTGGTCGGGCAGTTCGTTGACGTGACCGGCACCACCATCGGCAAGGGCTTTGCGGGCGGCATGAAGCGCTGGAATTTCGGCGGCTTGCGCGCCTCGCATGGTGTGTCGATTTCGCACCGCTCGATCGGTTCGACCGGCGGGCGTCAGGATCCGGGCAAGACCTTTAAGAACAAGAAGATGCCGGGTCACCTCGGTGTCGAGCGTGTCACCACGCTCAATCTCAAGGTGGTGCAGACCGACATCGAGCGCGGGCTGATCCTGGTCGAGGGCGCGGTGCCCGGCCACAAGGGCGGATGGATCACGGTGCGTGACGCGGTGAAGAAGGCGCTGCCGAAGGATGCGCCGAAGCCCGGCAAGTTCCGCGAATCCGGTGCCGCCAATGGTGCCGCCGACAAGCCGGCCGAAAATGCGGCCGCGCCTGCGGCCGAAGCCGAGACGAAAGAGGGCGCGTGATGGAACTCAAGATGCTTGCGCTCGACGGCAGCGAAGCCGGCGCCGTCACGCTGAACAAAGACATCTTCGGGCTCGAGCCGCGTGCCGACCTGATCCACCGTTGCGTGGTGTGGCAGCTCGCCAAGCGGCGGGCCGGCACCCACAAGGTGAAGAATCGCGGTGAGATCGCCCGCACCGGCAAGAAGCTTGCAGCGCAGAAAGGCACCGGCGGTGCGCGTCACGGCTCGCACCGGGTGAACCTGTTCCGCGGCGGCGGCCGCTCGTTCGGTCCGGTCGTGCGCAGCCATGAAATCGGTCTGCCGAAGAAGGTGCGCGCGCTCGCGCTGCGCCATGCCTTGTCGGCCAAGGCCAAGGACGGCGGCATAATCGTGCTGAACGAGGCCAAGCTCCAGGAGGCCAAGACCAAGGCTTTGACCGAGCGTTTCGCCAAGCTCGAGATCGCCAATGCGCTGATTATCGACGGGGCGGAAATCGACACCAATTTCCGCAACGCAGCGCGCAACATCCCGCATGTGGACGTGCTGCCGGTTGCCGGCATCAACGTCTACGACATTCTCCGCCACGGAAAGCTGGTGCTGACCAAGGCCGCGCTTGACGCATTGGAGGCGCGCTTCAAATGAGCACGAACGACCCGCGGCATTATGACGTGATCCTGTCGCCGGTGATCACGGAAAAATCGACGAACGCGTCCGAGTATAACAAGGTCGTGTTCAAGGTGCGTCTCGATGCGACCAAGCCGCAGATCAAGGACGCGGTCGAGAAGCTGTTCGACGTGAAGGTGAAGGGCGTCAACACCATTGTCCGCAAGGGCAAGGTGAAGGCGTTCCGGGGCATCGTCGGCAATCAGTCCGATACCAAGCGCGCGATCGTGACCCTCGAAGAGGGGCACCGCATCGACGTGACGACGGGCCTCTGAGAAGCGTGGCAGGAAACACGTCATGGCACTGAAAAAATATAAGCCGACCACGCCGGGCCAGCGTCAGCTGGTTCTGGTCGACCGTTCGGCCCTGTACAAAGGGGCTCCGGTCAAGACCCTGACCGAGGGCAAACCGTCGACGGGCGGCCGCAACAACAACGGGCGCATCACCACGCGGTTCCGCGGCGGCGGTCACAAAAAGACCTACCGGGTGATCGACTTCAAGCGGCGCAAGTTCGACGCGCCGGCCAAAGTCGAGCGGCTGGAATACGATCCGAACCGCACCGCCTTCATCGCGCTCGTGAAATACGAGGATGGCGAACTCGCCTATATCCTGGCGGCGCAGCGCCTCGCGGTTGGCGACACCATCGTCGCCGGCGAGCATGTCGACGTGAAGCCGGGCAATGCCATGCCTGCCGGAAACATCCCGGTCGGCACGGTCGTGCACAATATCGAGCTGAAGATCGGCAAGGGCGGCCAGATCGCTCGCTCGGCCGGATCCTACGCGCAGATCGTCGGCCGCGACGGCGAATACGTGATCCTGCGGCTCAATTCCGGCGAGCAGCGGCTGGTGCATGGCCGCTGCATGGCCACGATCGGGGCGGTGTCGAACCCCGACCATATGAATATTTCGATCGGCAAGGCGGGGCGTAGCCGGTGGCTCGGGCGGCGTCCGCATAACCGTGGCGTGGCGATGAACCCGGTCGATCACCCCCATGGCGGCGGCGAAGGCCGCACCTCGGGCGGTCGTCACCCGGTCACACCGTGGGGCTTCCCGACCAAGGGCAAGAAGACCCGCAAGAACAAGTCCACCACCAAGTTCATCGTTTCGAGCCGCCACGCTCGGAAAAAGAAGAAATAAGGAACGTTCGTCATGGCGCGTTCGGTTTGGAAGGGTCCATTCGTCGACGGCTATCTGCTGAACAAGGCAGAGAAGGCGCGTGCGTCGGGACGGCATGAGGTCATCAAGATCTGGAGCCGCCGCTCGACCATTCTGCCGCAATTCGTCGGCCTGACCTTCGGTGTCTATAACGGTCAGAAGCATGTGCCGGTGCAGGTCACCGAGGAAATGGTCGGGCACAAGTTCGGCGAGTTCTCGCCGAGCCGCACGTTCCATGGCCACGCGTCGGACCGCAAGGCCAAGCGCGCTTGAGATTGAGAGGGTAAAGTCATGGGCAAACCGGCGCGCGAGCGTACGCTCCCCGACAACGAAGCCAAGGCGGTCGCTCGCAACATCCGGGTGTCGCCGCAAAAGCTGAATCTGGTTGCGCAGCTCATTCGCGGCAAGAAAGTCGCAATGGCGCTGAACGATCTGCAGTTTTCGCGCAAGCGCATCGCGGTCGACGTTAAGAAGTGCCTGGAATCGGCGATCGCCAACGCCGAGAACAATCACGACCTCGATGTCGACGATCTGATCGTGGCGGAAGCCCATGTCGGCAAGGGCCTCGTCATGAAGCGCTGGGCGTCGCGTGGTCGCGGCCGCTCGGGACGCATTTTGAAGCCGTTCTCTCACCTGACCATCGTGGTGCGTCAGGTCGAGCAGAAAGCGGCTTAAGGAGAATTTGGGATGGGTCAGAAGATCAACCCGATCGGGCTGCGGCTCGGCATCAACCGGACCTGGGATTCGCGCTGGTATGCCGGCAAGAATGAGTACGGCACGCTGTTGCACGAGGACATGAAGATCCGCGAAGCGCTGATGAAGCTCTTGAAGCAGGCGGCGGTGTCCAAGATCGTGATCGAGCGCCCGCACAAGAAGTGCCGCGTGACGATCTATTCGGCGCGCCCGGGCGTCGTGATCGGCAAAAAGGGCTCAGACATCGAGAAGCTGCGCAAGACCGTTGCAAAGCTCACGCAGTCGGATGTTGTCATCAACATCGTCGAAATCCGCAAGCCCGAACTCGACGCCCAGCTGGTCGCCGAATCGATCGCCCAGCAGCTCGAGCGCCGCGTCGCGTTCCGCCGGGCCATGAAGCGTGCGGTGCAGACGGCGATGCGGCTCGGCGCGGAAGGCATCCGCATCAATTGCTCGGGCCGTCTCGGCGGCGCCGAAATCGCGCGTCTCGAATGGTACCGCGAAGGCCGGGTGCCGCTGCATACGCTGCGCGCCGACGTCGACTACGGTGTGGCGACCGCCTTCACCACCTATGGCACCTGCGGCGTCAAGGTGTGGATCTTCAAGGGCGAGATACTGGAGCACGACTCGATGGCCCAGGACAAGAAGATGAACGAGGCCGAAGCTGGGCGTCCGCGCCGGGAAATGGCCGCGGGATAACGAGTAACCGTCATGCTGCAACCCAAGCGAACCAAATATCGCAAGGCCCATAAGGGACGCATTCACGGCGTCGCCACCTCGGGCAATGCGCTCGACTTCGGCCAGTACGGGCTGAAGGCGATGGAGCCGGAGCGCATCACCGCGCGCCAGATCGAGGCAGCGCGCCGTGCGCTGACCCGTCACATGAAGCGGGCAGGGCGGGTGTGGATCCGCATTTTCCCGGACGTGCCGGTGTCGAAGAAGCCGATCGAAGTGCGCATGGGCAAGGGCAAGGGTACCCCCGAATTCTGGGTCGCCCGCGTCAAGCCGGGCCGTGTGATTTTCGAGATCGACGGCGTACCGGTTGCCCTTGCTCGCGAGGCGCTGACGCTTGCCGCCGCCAAGCTGCCGATCAAGACGCGCTTCATCCAGCGCATTGCGGAGTGACGACCATGAAGGCCGCAGACGTCAAGGTGATGACGGTCGACCAGATTGAGGACGAGGTGCTCAAGCTGAAGAAGGAGCAGTTCAACCTGCGCTTCCAGCGCGCCACCGGTCAGCTCGAGAACACCTCGCGCGTGCGCCAGGTGCGCCGCGACATCGCGCGCCTGAAGACGGTCGCGCGCCAGAAGAAAGCCAAGTAAGGGGCCCGTTATGCCGAAGCGTCAACTGCATGGCCTCGTGGTCAGCGACAAGCAGGACAAGACCGTGGTGGTTTCCGTCGAGCGCCGTTTCACGCATCCGGTGCTGAAGAAGACCATCCGGCGCACCACCAAGTTCCACGCCCATGACGAGACCAACGAATTTGCGGTCGGCGACATGGTCTGGATCGAGGAACACAAGCCGATCTCCAAGCTGAAGCGCTGGAAGGTGATCCAGGGCGAGAAAAAGAAAAAGGTGCTGTGAGCGCGGCGTATCGCGGTCGTGGCAGATGAAGGATTAGGTGCCCCATGATTCAGATGCAGACCAACCTGGACGTTGCCGACAATTCCGGCGCGCGCCGCGTCATGTGCATCAAGGTGCTGGGCGGATCGAAGCGGAAATACGCCACCATTGGCGACGTCATCGTCGTCTCGGTGAAGGAGGCGATCCCGCGCGGCCGCGTCAAGAAGGGCGACGTCATGAAGGCGGTCGTCGTGCGCATTTCCAAGGACATCAAGCGCTCGGATGGCTCGGTGATCCGGTTCGACCGAAACGCGGCGGTGCTGATCAACAATCAGCAGGAGCCGGTTGGCACCCGCATCTTCGGCCCGGTGCCGCGTGAATTGCGCGCCAAGAACCATATGAAGATCATTTCGCTCGCGCCGGAGGTGCTGTGATGGCGGCGAAAATCCGCAAGGGCGACAAGGTCGTCGTATTGACCGGCCGTGACAAGGGCCGCACCGGCGAGGTGATCGCGGTGCATCCGTCCGAGGGGCGGGCGCTGGTGCGCGGCATCAACATGGTCAAGCGCCACCAGCGCCAGACCGCGCAGCAGGAAGGCGGCATCATCTCCAAAGAGGCGACGATCCACCTGTCCAATATCGCGATCGCCGATCCCAAGGACGGCAAGCCGACCCGCGTCGGCTTCAAGATGATGAACGACGGACGCAAGATCCGCGTCGCGCGGCGTTCGGGAGTAGAGATCGATGGCTGAAACCGAAAAGCCCAAAGCCGAAAAGTCGAACAAGGGTGCGCCGGCTGGAGCTTATGTTCCGCGGCTAAAGACCCAGTTCGAGCAGGTCATCCGTGGCAAGATGACCAAGGATTTCGGCTATACCAATCCGATGCAGGTTCCTGCGATCACGAAGGTCGTGCTCAATATGGGAATCGGCGAGGGCGTCAACGACCGCAAGAAGGTCGAAAATGCCGCCAACGATCTGACGCTGATCGCCGGGCAGAAGGCGGTGATCACCAAGTCGCGCAAATCGATCGCAACCTTCAAACTGCGTGACGGCCAGTCGATCGGCGCCAAGGTGACGCTGCGCAAGACGCGCATGTACGATTTCATCGACCGGCTGGTGAATATCGCGCTGCCGCGGGTGCGCGACTTCCGCGGGCTCAATCCGAAGAGCTTCGACGGCATGGGCAATTATTCGTTCGGTCTGAAGGAGCACATCGTGTTCCCGGAGATCGATTACGACAAGACCCAGGATACCTGGGGCATGGACATCACGATTTGCACGACGGCGCGTACCGACGAAGAGGCGCGCGCGCTGCTCGCGGCATTCAACTTCCCCTTCCGGCAGTGAGGGCCGAATACCCTCAGACGCGGATAGTCAGGAGACTTTGATGGCGAAGAAGAGTTCGATCGAAAAGAACAAGCGGCGGCGCAAGATGGCCAAGACCTTCAGTGGCCGGCGCGCGCGGCTGAAGGCGATCGTCAACGACAAGACCAAGCCGATGGAAGAGCGCTTCCAGGCCTCGCTGAAGCTTGCCGAACTGCCTCGCAATTCCGCGCCCTCGCGCATCCGAAACCGCTGCGAAGTGACCGGCCGGCCGCGCGCCTATTACCGCAAGCACAAGCTGTCGCGAATCGCGCTTCGTGAACTCGGCAACAAGGGCCTGATTCCCGGCCTCGTGAAGTCGAGCTGGTGAGGAGGGGAAGGCCATGAACGATCCCATCGGCGATCTCATCACCCGCATCCGCAACGCCCAGGAGCGCCACAAGCAGAAGGTGTCGTCGCCTGGCTCCAAGCTCCGCGAGCGCGTGCTCGAAGTGCTGAAGTCGGAAGGCTATATCCGCGGCTACTCCGCGGTTGCCCACAAGGATGGCCGCAGCGAGCTCGAGATCGAGCTGAAATATTTCGACGGTGCGCCCGTGATTCGTGAGATCGCGCGCGTTTCCAAGCCCGGCCGCCGGGTTTATGTGGCGGTAAAGAACCTGCCGCGGGTCAATAACGGCCTCGGCATCTCGATCCTCTCGACCCCGAAGGGCGTCATGGCGGACCATTCCGCACGCGACGCCAATGTCGGCGGCGAACTGCTTTGTACGGTGTTCTGATGTCGCGCGTCGGCAAGAAACCGGTCTCCGTTCCGTCGGGTGTGACTGCCAATCTGTCCGGCAACACCATCAATGTGAAGGGACCGAAGGGCACGCTCTCGCTCGTTGTCGACGAGCGGGTCGCTGTCAAAATGGACAAGAGCGAGATCAAGGTCGATCCCAAGGACGACAGCAAAGAGGCGCGTGCCCTGTGGGGCACGACCCGCGCCAACCTGAACAACATCCTGACCGGGGTGACCAAGGGCTTCGAACGCAAGCTCGAAATCACCGGTGTCGGCTATCGCGCCGCGGTGCAGGGCAAGAACCTGCAGCTTGCGCTCGGCTACAGCCACGACGTGCTCTATCCAATTCCGGAAGGCATTGCGGTGGCGACCCCCAAGCCGACCGAGATCGTGGTAACGGGCATCGACAAGAAGAAGGTGGGGCAGGTGGCGTCCGAAATCCGCGCCTATCGGCCGCCGGAGCCCTACAAGGGCAAGGGCGTGCGGTATGCCGACGAGTTCATCTTCCGCAAGGAAGGCAAGAAGAAGTAACGACGATGGCACACAAGACCACAACAGAGCGCCGCAAGGCGCGCGTGCGCCGCTCGATCAAGGCGGCGGCCAACGGCCGCATGCGGCTTTCGGTGCACCGCTCGTCGAAGCATATCTATGCGCAGGTGATCGACGACACCAAGGGCGTGACGCTGGTGGCGGCGTCTTCGCTGGAGAAGGCGCAGCGCGAGGCCGGCAAGACCGGCGCCGATATCGAGGCGGCCAAGGCGGTGGGCAGGCTGGTTGCCGAGCGCGCCGTGGAAAAGGGCATCAAGAACGTGGTCTTCGACCGCGGCGGCTACATGTATCACGGGCGGGTCAAGGCGCTCGCCGATGCCGCCCGCGAAGGCGGCCTGAGCTTCTAAAGGATCGACAGAATGGCACGAGAACCCAGGCGCGAACGCGAACGCGGTGAACGGGGCGAGCGGGAAGAGTCGGAATTCATCGACAAGCTCGTTCATATCAATCGCGTGGCGAAAGTGGTGAAGGGCGGTCGGCGCTTCGGCTTCGCGGCACTCGTCGTCGTCGGCGACCAGAAAGGCCGGGTCGGTTTCGGCCACGGCAAGGCGCGCGAGGTGCCGGAGGCGATCCGCAAGGCAACCGACGCTGCCAAGCGCGCGCTGATCAGGGTGCCGCTGCGCGAAGGCCGCACGCTGCATCATGACGTCGCCGGACGCCACGGCGCAGGCAAGGTGCATCTGCGTGCCGCGCCCGCCGGTACCGGCATTATCGCCGGCGGCCCGATGCGCGCGGTGTTCGAATCGCTTGGCATGCAGGACGTGGTGGCCAAATCGCTCGGGTCGTCGAATCCGTACAACATGGTGCGGGCAACGTTCGATGCATTGAAGAACCAGGATTCACCCCGGTCGGTCGCGGCCCGCCGCTCGATGAAGGTTTCGACCCTTCAGGCGCGCCGCCGCGAAGAGGGTGTCGAGGCGACGGCCGAGTGATCGGCAATTTGATTTCGGAAGGCAACGCGTGATGGCAGCGAACAAGACAATCAAGGTCGAGCAGGTCGGCAGCCCGATCCGCCGCGAGGCGTCGCAGCGTCGGACCCTGATCGGACTCGGGCTGAACAAAATCGGCCGCACCAGGGAATTGCCGGACACCCCCTCGACACGCGGCATGATCGCGAAGGTCGCGCATCTGGTCCGGGTGGTCGAAGACGGAAAGTGAAGGATTGTCCTGCCCGCGCCGCTCGCGGGCATCTGCGTCTCCTCTGAAAATCGGGGCATGACGCGGTTGGCCGGGAAAGGTCCGGCCATGACGGAAAAGAGAATGAGGACGTAGGGTCATGAAGCTCAACCAACTGGCCGGCCGACCCGGCTCTTCCAAGGGTCGCACCCGTGTCGGGCGCGGCATCGGCTCGGGCAAGGGCAAGACCGGCGGGCGCGGCGGCAAGGGCCAGACCGCGCGATCGGGCGTGCGCATCAAGGGCTTCGAGGGCGGGCAGATGCCGCTGCACCGGCGTTTGCCGAAGCGCGGTTTCCGCAACACCGCGTTCCAGCTCGATCTCAACGAGGTCAATCTTGGCCGCGTTCAGGCAGCGATCGACGCCAAGCTGCTCGACGCCGGAAAGCCGGTGGACGTGGACGCCCTGGTCGAGGCCGGCGTGCTGAGCCGCGCACGTGAAGGCGTCAAGCTGCTGGGCGGCGGCGAAATCAAGGCGAAGGTCGAATTCGCGGTGTGGCGTGCCTCCAAGTCCGCGGTCGCCGCGGTCGAGAAGGCGGGCGGCAGCGTGAAGATCCTGGCGCCCGCGAAGGAAGAGCCGAAAGAGCCGCGTGGCAAGAATGCCCGTTTTGCCGCGGGCATCGACAAGCCGAAGGTCGTCGAGGCCGCGCCGGCCCAGGCGGGCAAGAAAAAGGCCGACGCCGGCGAGACCGCGAAGGCCGAAAAGCCGGCCAAGCCCGCGGGCAAAAAGCCCGCCTGATCCCTACATGACGCCGGGACGTCATAGGGGCTAAAGCGGGGGCAGGAGCGAGCATGGTCTCAGCAGCGGAACAACTTGCGGCCAATATCAACTTCTCCGCGCTCGCAAAGGCCGAGGAGCTGAAGAAGCGGATCTGGTTCACGCTCGGTGCGCTGCTGGTCTATCGGCTTGGCACCTATATTCCGCTGCCCGGCATCGATCCGACCGCCTGGGAACAGATTTTCCGCACCCAGGCCGGCGGCATCCTCGGCATGTTCAACATGTTCGCGGGCGGCGGCATTCAGCGCATGGCGATTTTTGCGCTGAATATCATGCCGTATATTTCGGCCTCGATCATCATCCAGCTGATGACGACGGTGTCGCCGACCCTCGAAGCCCTCAAGAAAGAGGGTGAATCGGGCCGCAAGACCATCAACCAATATACCCGGTACCTTACGGTCTTCCTGGCCGCCATTCAGGCCTATGGCATCGCCATCGGTCTTGAGGGTGCCGGCAACGTCATCAGCGAACCGGGCTGGTTCTTCCGCATCTCCACCGTGATCACGCTGACCGGCGGCACCATGTTCCTGATGTGGCTTGGCGAGCAGATCACCTCGCGCGGCATCGGCAACGGCATCTCGCTCATCATCATGGCGGGCATCGTTGCAGAATTGCCGTCGGCAATCGCCGGCACTCTGGAACTCGGGCGTCAGGGCGCCCTCTCCACCGGTCTGATCCTGATCGTGATCGTGATGGCCTTCGTGGTCACCGCCTTCATCGTGTTCATGGAGCGCGCACAGCGCCGCCTCCTGATCCAGTATCCGAAACGGCAGGTCGGCAACCGCATGTTCGAAGGGCAGACCTCGCATCTGCCGCTCAAGCTCAACACCGCGGGCGTCATTCCGCCAATCTTTGCCTCGTCGCTGCTCTTGCTGCCGACCACGATCGCGAATTTCAACGCAGGCCAGGGACCGGCTTGGCTTACCACCATCACCACGCAGCTTGGTCATGGCCGGCCGCTCTTCCTTGTGCTCTACATCTCGCTGATCATCTTCTTCGCGTTTTTCTACACGGCGATCGTATTCAATCCGACCGAGACCGCCGACAATCTGAAGAAGCATGGCGGTTTCATCCCGGGCATTCGGCCGGGCGAGCGGACGGCGGAATATATCGACTATGTGTTGACCAGGATCACCGTGGTCGGGGCGATCTATCTTTCGATCGTCTGCCTGATACCCGAAATCCTGATTTCCTATGCAGCGGTGCCATTCTATTTCGGCGGAACGTCGCTTCTGATCGTGGTCAGCGTGACCATGGATACGGTCGCGCAGGTGCAGGGGCACCTGCTCGCGCACCAGTATGAAGGCCTGATCAAGAAATCGAAGTTGCGGGGGCGACGCAGATGAGGCTGATCCTGCTCGGACCGCCGGGAGCGGGCAAGGGCACCCAGGCGCAGCGGCTGGTCGAGAAGCACGGCATCGTGCAACTCTCGACGGGAGACATGCTGCGCGCCGCGGTCAAGGCGGAAACGCCGGTCGGGCTGCGTGCCAAGGACATCATGGCACGCGGCGAGCTGGTGCCGGACGATGTGGTCGTCGGCATCATCGAAGAACGGATCGCGCAGCCGGACGCTCGTAAGGGCTTCATTCTCGACGGCTTTCCGCGCACCGTCGCCCAGGCCGAGGCGCTGGAAAAGCTTTTGGCGAAAAAGGGCTTGAAGCTCGATGCGGTGATCGAGCTTGAGGTCGATGACGACATCCTGCTGAAGCGAATCGAAAACCGGGTCGCGGAAATGAAGGCGCGCGGCGAAGCGGTGCGGGCCGACGACAATGCCGAATCGCTCAAGAAGCGGCTCGACGCGTATCACGCCCAGACGGCGCCCTTGTCTCACTATTACCGCAAAAAGGGCCTGCACAAAGCGACCGATGGCATGGCTTCAATCGACGAGGTCACGGCCGCGATCGGGAACCTGCTGAAGCCTGCGGTTCCCCGTAAAAAGGCTCCGCCGCGAAAGCGCGCCGCGCGCGCCGCGCCGGGCCGCCGGCCCGCCGGCCGTAAGCCCGCATCCCGGTCAGGTGCTGGCCGTGCGGCCTCCAAAACCGCGCAAAAATCCGCGAAAAAGGCGCGCTCCGGGCTCAAAAAAGCGGTCAAGGTCCGGCCTAAAAAGGCAGTTTCGAAGGCCAGGTCTGCAAAATCGGCGAAAGCAGCCGGGGCCCGTCACAAGGCCGTCAAGAGCAGGAATTCGACCCGGAACCGGGCATCAAAAGCCCGATCGGGGCGTGACCGGAGGTTGACGAAACGCCGGTGAAACCGTACATACCGCGCCATTCAGTGGGAGAACGTATGCGCGATACCGGGCCCCGGAAGAGGCGGGGGCAAGGTGTCGTGGTAACCCTTTGCGGTCCCCTCCGAAAGACACGGACAGAGCAGGAAGGCTGATCGGCGGCCCGGAACGGCCGCCGGCACATGGAGCGAGATCGTGGCCCGTATTGCAGGCGTCAATATTCCAACCAACAAGCGCGTGGTCGTCGCGCTTCAGTATATTCACGGCATCGGCGCGCATGCGGCCGACCAGATCATGCAGCAGCTACACATCCCGTATGAACGGCGTGTGTCGCAGCTGACAGACGCCGAAGTGCTGCAGATTCGCGAGATGATCGACCGTGAATATACGGTCGAGGGCGATCTGCGTCGCGAGACGGCGATGAATATCAAGCGCCTCATGGATCTCGGCTGCTACCGCGGCTTGCGCCATCGTAAAGGCTTGCCGGTGCGTGGCCAGCGGACCCACACCAATGCCCGCACCCGAAAGGGTCCGGCCAAGGCGATTGCAGGCAAGAAGAAGTAATTGACGGGATTCTCGCCCGGGTCGCCAGTCGCGAATGGCGATACTTGGGCGCTTCGAAAGGGACCAGAATGGCAAAGGAAGTAACGCGCGTCCGCCGCCGGGAGCGCAAGAATATTGTGTCCGGCGTCGCCCATGTGAACGCCAGCTTCAACAACACCATGATCACCATAACCGACGCGCAAGGCAATACAATTGCGTGGTCGACGGCGGGGACCATGGGTTTCAAGGGCTCACGAAAGTCGACACCCTACGCTGCGCAGGTGGCGAGCGAAGACGCTGCGAAGAAGGCGGCCGAGCATGGCATGCGGACGCTGGAAGTCGAGGTCTCGGGGCCGGGTTCGGGCCGCGAAAGTGCTCTGCGTGCGCTGCAGGCGGCAGGCTTCACCATCACCTCGATCCGGGACGTAACGCCGATCCCGCATAACGGCTGCCGGCCGAGGAAGCGACGCAGGGTATGACGTCTACGACGGCGTGGCGGCCGGACGAGGCGTCCGCCGCCGATATGTCTCCCGGGGCTGGTGCTTTTGGAACGTTCCGGGATCCGCAGGGCAAGACCGAGCCGACCAAGGCGATGGGTGCAAACGTGACGATCCAGAAAAACTGGCAAGAACTGATCAGGCCGAACAAGCTCCAGGTTTCGGCTGGCGCCGATCCGCGGCGCGAGGCCACGCTGGTGGCCGAGCCGCTGGAGCGCGGCTTCGGCCTCACGCTGGGCAACGCGCTGCGCCGCATATTGTTGTCCTCGCTGCAGGGCGCGGCGGTGCAGTCGGTCCATATTGACGGCGTGCTGCACGAATTCTCGTCGATCCCGGGCGTGCGCGAAGACGTGACCGACATCGTCCTCAACATCAAGGACATTGCCATCAAGATGCAGGGCGAGGGCCCCAAGCGCATGGTGGTGAAGAAGTCGGGCCCGGGCGTCGTGACCGCGGGCGATATCTCGACCGTCGGCGACATCGTGATCCTCAATCCGGACCTCGTGCTCTGCACCCTCGACGAGGGCGCAGAGATTCGCATGGAATTCACGGTCAATACCGGCAAGGGCTACGTCGCCTCGGAACGCAATCGTCCGGAGGACGCGCCGATCGGGCTGATCCCGGTCGACAGCCTGTATTCGCCGGTGAAGAAGGTTTCCTACAAGGTCGAGAACACCCGCGAGGGCCAGATCCTTGATTACGACAAGCTGACGCTTTCGATCGAGACCAACGGTGCGGTGTCGCCGGAGGACGCGCTCGCCTATGCCGCGCGGATCCTGCAGGACCAGCTCAACGTGTTCGTCAACTTCGAAGAGCCGCGCAAGGAAGTGGTCGCGGAATCGATCCCCGATCTTGCGTTCAACCCGGCCTTCCTCAAGAAGGTGGACGAGCTGGAGCTGTCGGTGCGCTCTGCGAACTGCCTGAAGAACGACAACATCGTCTATATCGGCGATCTCGTTCAGAAGACCGAAGCCGAAATGCTCCGCACCCCGAATTTCGGCCGCAAGTCGCTGAACGAGATCAAGGAAGTGCTGGCGCAGATGGGCCTGCATCTCGGCATGGAAGTGCCGGGCTGGCCGCCGGAGAATATCGATGATCTCGCCAAGCGTTTCGAGGATCACTACTGAGTTTGATTTCGTCATGGCCGGGCCGGCGGCCCTGCCATGATTTTTTCGGGCGAACGCAGGAAGCCCACCTGAGCACAGTGTCCGGCGGTCCGTCGCGACGCGGAGAAACAGAGAAGGACAAGCCCCAATGCGTCACGGAAATGCACACCGCAAGCTGAACCGCACCGCCGAGCACCGCAAGGCGATGTTCGCCAATATGTGCGCGGCGCTGATCAAGCACGAGCAGATCATCACCACGCTGCCCAAGGCCAAGGACTTGCGTCCGATCGTCGAGAAGCTGGTCACGCTGGGCAAACGCGGCGACCTGCATGCCCGCCGCCAGGCGGTTGCGCAGATGCGCGATGTCGATATGGTCAAGAAGCTGTTCGAGGTTCTCGGTCCCCGCTACAAGGACCGCAACGGCGGCTATACCCGCATCATCAAGGCCGGCTTCCGCTACGGTGATTCCGCGCCGATCGCGGTAATTGAGTTCGTCGATCGCGACGAAAGCGCCAAGGGCCAGGATTCCGGACCGGTCCAGGAGAAGGCGGTCGAGGAGAATGCGGCTGCGTGACGATGGCCGCCATTTTGCAGAATTCGAGAGCGGCGCTGTGCGTCGCTCTTTTTGTTTGTGCGTTTCTTTGCGCGGGCAATGCCACGGCCGATGAACGCCAGGCGCTGATCGCGGCGGCCGGGCGTGGAGACTCGAGCGAGGTGAAAGCGCTGCTGGCGCGCGGCGTTGCTATCGATGCACGCGATGCGCGGGGCCGCACCGCGCTCCTTGCAGCCACCCACGGCAATCATGTCGAGGCGGCGCGGCTTCTGATCGCGGCAGGCGCGGACGTCAATGCCAAGGACAACATCCAGGACAGCGCCTATCTCTACGCCGGCGCGCATGGCCGCACCGAGATCCTGAAGATGACGCTCGCCGCCGGCGCCGACCTGAAGAGCCTCAACCGGTTCGGCGGCACGGCGCTGATTCCGGCGTGCCATTACGGGCATATCGATGCAGTCAAAGTGCTGCTCGCAACGAAAATCGACATCGATCACGTTAACAGGCTCGGCTGGACCGCGCTCATGGAAGCCGTGATCCTGGGCGATGGCGGCCCGGTCCACACCGAGATTGTGCGGCTTTTGCTGGAGGCGGGTGCCAATCCTTCGATTGGCGATCGCGAGGGCGTGACGCCGCTCGAACATGCGCGGCGTCGCGGATTCCCGCAAATGGTGCGTCTGCTCGAAGCGCGCGGCGCGCGATAATGCGCAAGCACACTGTCCTGCGATAGCCGTTCATTTCTTCTTGCGCTGCGAACTGCGCAGCGCATTGTAGAGGTCGGCCGGCGCGAAATCGTCGGTCAGGATCACGCCCTGCGCGGTGTCGAGTTTGTCGAGCGGCTTTGCGACGAGATCGGGCAGGGGAAAGCGGAACTTGTACTTCTCTTGCAGCGCTGCGGCGCGGGCCACCACCCAGTCGCGCTCGCGCGGCTTAAGCGTCCCTATCGCGATCACTTCGCCTTCCCCGGTTGGATAGAGATGCACCGACGGAAACTCCGCCCGCATCGTCATGATGGTGGAGACATAGAGCTTGGTGCCGTCATGGATATTCACCGCGACCGCGCCGTCCGGCGTCAGATTGCGCTTCACCAGCCGGAAGAATTCGCGGGTCAGGAGGTGGAACGGGATATAGCCGCCGTGAAAGGCGTCGCACAGGATCAGGTCGAAGGGCCGCTTGTTGCGGTTCAGAAAGACGCGGCCGTCGCCGTCGAGATAGCGGATGCGTTCGCTCTCCCGGATGCCGAAGTACTTTTTCGCCGCGGTGATGACGCCAGGATCGATTTCCACGGTGTCGATGGTGACGTCCGGAATATGCCGGCCGAGATAGGTCGAGATCGTGCCTCCGCCCAGCCCGATCATCAGGATGCGATTCAGTTCGGCCGGATAGGCCACGGCCATCGTCATCTGTCGCGCGACCGCGATCGGCAGGTCGTCGGCATCCTTCAGGTTGATGGTCGATTGCGTATAGTCCCAGCCCTTGAGCTGGAAGGCCATGTGCAATTCGGACCTGTCCTTGGTGATGAAGATGTCGTTATAGGTGGTTTCGATATGATCGATTTGGCCGTCCTTGCGGGTGAGAAGCTTCTCGCGCACGGACATGTCGACCAGATCTTCCGCCGACGCCGTGCCCGGCGAAAGGGCGGCCGAACCGGTGGCCAAAGCGCCGGCGAGCAGGGCCGCCGGCACCGCGCGCATCAACCGCTGCCCGGCCATCAGCGCGAGGCCGGAGGCGATGCCGGCAAGACCCGCAGTGATCGTGATCGCGCGCGACCCCATCATCGGGATCAGGAAAAAAGTCGTGCCCAGCGTGCCGACGATGCTGCCGAAGGTGTTGATGCCATAGACCGTCCCGGAAACCCGTCCGGAATGCTTGGGGTCGCGCAGCAGGAGCCGGATTCCGAACGGCGAATACATGCCAAGGAACGTCACCGGAAAGAACAGGATCGCCATGGACGCGACGAGACTTCCGGTGCGCACATCGTCGATCCCGGCGAGCAGCATTTCCAGCATCGGCTCGGCGAAAACCGGCACCAGCAGAATGTAGATTGAGCCGATGATCACGGTCAGGCCGAGCATTGTTAGGGAAGGGGCGCGGTCGGCCAGCCATCCGCCGAGGAAATAGCCGACGCAAAGTGCGGCGAGCACGGTCGAGATCAGCGACGCCCAGGTGTAGATGCCGCTGCCGAAATACGGATTGAGATAGCGCGAACCGAGCATTTCGAAGCTCATCACAATGGTGCCCACCACGAAGGCCGCAACATAGACGATGAGCGCGATTGCACTCGCGCCCCTTCTCGAACGATCGGTCACTGAAATCTCCCGCTCCCCTGGCGTCCGGGCCGGTAATGCAAAAGCGGCCGGTCCGGCACAAGTCTCTGGCCGGATTGGATTATTGGCTGGATGCGATGAACGCCATGTGTACGGCCCCGCCCTTCTATTGCTCCCCGGTTCGGCCTATATCTGGCGCAGATTCTGGGGAATTTCGCATGATCGGACGCCGAACCCTGTGCATTCTCTGCGCGACCTTTGGCCTCACGGCGGCAGCGCTCACTTCGCCGGCGCAGGGGCAGGACCGAACCGTTCCACGGTCGGCGGCGGAGCTGAGATTGTCCTTTGCCTCGGTGGTGAAGCGGGCGGCGCCGTCCGTGGTCAACGTCTATGCCGCGCGCGCGGTGGAGGTGCGGCATCCGCTGTTCGACGACCCGATGTTCCGCCGCTTCTTCGGTGCGCCCGGCAATATCCCGCGCGAGCAGATGCAGCGCTCGCTTGGCTCCGGCGTCATCGTCGATGCGAGCGGCTTCATCATCACCAACAATCATGTGGTCGAGGGTGCAACCGAGGTAAAGGTCTCGCTCGCCGACAAACGCGAATTCGAAGCCGAGATCGTGCTGAAGGACGCGCGCACCGACCTTGCGGTGCTGAAGATCAAGGACGCGCGGGAACGGTTTCCGGCCGCCGAATTCGGCAATTCCGACGATCTGGAGGTCGGCGATCTCGTGCTCGCCATCGGCAACCCGTTTGGCGTCGGCCAGACCGTAACCCATGGCATCGTTTCGGCGCTCGCCCGCACCCAGGTTGGCATCACCGATTATCAGTTCTTCATCCAGACCGATGCGGCGATCAATCCCGGTAATTCCGGCGGTGCGCTGGTCGATCTGTCCGGCCGGCTCGTCGGTATCAACACGGCGATCTTCTCGCGCTCCGGCGGTTCGCAGGGCATCGGCTTCGCGATCCCGGCCAAGATGGTCCAGGTGGTGGTGGCGTCAGCCCGCGGCGGCGGCAGCGCCGTGAAGCGACCCTGGCTCGGGGCCAAACTGCAAAGCGTGACGCCGGAAATCGCCGAAGGTCTTGGCCTCAAGCGCGCCGCCGGTGCGCTGGTTGCCGGCGTCAGCAAGGATTCGCCTGCGGCGCGCGCCGGCATCCGCACCGGCGATGTGATCGTGTCGATCGAAGGTCAGGAAGTCGAGGACCATAACGGTTTCGAATACCGGTTCGGTACGCGGCCGCTCGGCGGCCAGGCAAAGATCGGCGTTCTGCGCAGCGGGCGGGAGGTCGCGGTCGTGGTGGCGCTGCAGACCGCGCCGGACCGGCCGCGCGAGGAAGTGGTGCTGAAATCGCGTTCGCCCTTGTCCGGTGCGAAAGTCGGCAATCTGTCACCGGCCCTTGCCGAGGAATTGCGGCTCGATCCCTCCGCGGAAGGCGTTGTCGTGCTTGATTTGGCGCAAGGCTCGGTCGCCCAGCGGCTCGGGTTCCAGCGCGGCGATGTCGTGCTGGCGGTCAATGATGCGCGTGTCGGCACCAGCAAGGAACTGGAGCGCGCTACCCGCGCTCCGGCGCGCTTCTGGGAGATCACGATCCTGCGCGGCGGCCGGCAGGTAACGGCGCAATTTCCCGGATGAAGCCGCGATGACGCCGCCCCGCGCAAAACAGGGCGGTCGGAACCTGTTCACCGCCGCAGGACTCGACAAGGCGGGGCCGCGTCCGCTTGCCGACAAGCTTCGCCCACAGAAGCTCGCCGAGGTGGTCGGCCAGGATCATCTGCTGGGGCCCGACGGCATTCTGAGCCGCATGCTGGCGACGCGATCGCTTGGCTCGCTGATCTTCTGGGGCCCGCCTGGTACCGGCAAGACCACAGTCGCGCGTCTGCTTGCGCAGCAGACCGATCTGCATTTCGAACAGATTTCCGCAATCTTCACCGGCGTCGCCGACCTGAAAAAGGTGTTCGAACAGGCCCGCGCGCGGCGGGAAAGCGGGCAGGGCACGCTGCTATTCGTCGACGAGATTCACCGCTTTAACCGCGCCCAGCAAGACTCGTTCCTGCCGGTGATGGAGGACGGCACCATTGTGCTCGTCGGCGCCACTACCGAGAATCCGTCCTTCGAACTGAATGCGCCGCTATTGTCCCGCGCGCGCGTCCTGGTCTTTCGCTCGCTAGATGAGGATGCTATCGGCAAACTTCTTTTGCGTGCCGAGGAGATCGAGGGCAGGCCTTTGCCGATCGACGAGCGCGCGCGCGCTTCGTTAATCCGGATGGCCGATGGCGACGGCCGCGCCTCGCTGACGCTTGCGGAAGAGGTGTGGCGCGCGGCGCGGCCGGGTGAAATTTTCGACGAGGCTGCGCTGCAGGACATCGTGCAAAGGCGCGCGCCGATCTATGACAATGGCCAGGACGGGCATTACAACCTGATCTCCGCGCTGCACAAGTCGGTGCGCGGCTCCGATCCCGATGCCGCGCTCTACTATCTCGCTCGGATGTTCGACGCCGGCGAAGACCCGCTTTATATCGCGCGGCGTGTGGTACGCATGGCCGTAGAGGATATCGGCCTCGCCGATCCGCAGGCGCTGCTGATCTGCAATGCGGCGAAAGAGGCCTACGATTTCCTCGGCAGCCCCGAAGGCGAACTCGCGATCGCGCAGGCCGTGATCTACGTCGCCACCGCGCCGAAATCGAATGCTGCCTATAAGGCCTATGGCGCGGCAATGCGGAGCGCCAGGGAGCATGGCTCGCTCCTGCCGCCGAAGCACATCCTGAATGCGCCGACCCGCCTGATGAAGGACGAAGGTTATGGCCGCGGCTATGCCTACGACCACGACACCGCGGATGCATTCTCCGGGCAGAATTTTTTCCCGGACGCGCTGCCCCGCCAGACCTTCTACGACCCGCCCGAACGCGGATTCGAGCGCGAGATCAGGAAGCGTCTGGACTATTGGGCGAAACTGCGCCGCGACAAGGCCGGGACGTGAAACGCATCGAGCGGCATGTCGCATGCGGTCGCCCCGATTTCGTTGGGCAAATCGGGGCGCCGCGGGGGTTTTTCTGCTTGCCGGACACCCGTATCATACCTTGGCGGCCAGGCGCCTCTTCCATGCCATCATCGCCTCGGTCAGCTTTGCCGAAGCGCTGGTGAAGCTGCCGGTCAGACTCATGTCGCTTTCATAGCCAGCCTTGTCGCGTCTCAGGGCTTTGCTCAGAGTTTGCGCCGCGCACTGATGAAATTGTGCGTGCAGCTTCTTCACGGTGTCGAAATCTGTACCTTTATCTGACGGCGAGATCGTTGCGCTATAAAGCCACTTTCCGAATTCACATTGATTGTCGACGGCGACGGTTTGCGGGTTCACATCCGACTGGCCGGTTTCCGCGGCCGTTTTCAGGCGCCGTTTCCAGGTTGCGTGTGCGGCGATGGCTTTGTCGAGCGAGTTCAATAATTCGGACATAGTATCCCTCCTTAGAGGGGGGCGACGTTACGGCGCGGCTCTGAATCATCATTTAACGAAAGCCGAATGTGTCCGGCAGCGAAGGGAAAACTTTCGGGTGCAGTGTGATGCGGCTCACAGTCGAAGCGGGGCATGTCAATTATCAGCAGTTGTGCCCGGTTTGCGTGTTCCCGGGCAGGGCGCTTTCAGCAGCGTCTCTCTCCACTTGGCCCGGCCGCGGATATGGATGCCGGGCCTTTTTTTGCGCAGCACCAAGACCGCAACGCGCCTATCCCAGCCCCCGCATGAAATCGAGAATCCGCCCCGTCAGCGCCGTATCGTCCGTGCCAATCGCATAGCCAAGCGACAGATGGCTGTGCTGCTTCAGAAATAGCGTCATCGGAGGACCGCCCGGCGCGTTCGCCATGGCGGCGAGCAGCGCCTCAAATTGGCTCACGAACGGAAGGGGATCGTACTCGGCGCAGACCACCAGCGACGGCACCGCAAGCGTGCGCAGCCCGCCGATCGGGGAGCGCGCCGGATACAGGGATTCGTCGCTGCCGATATAGGAGCGATAGCCCTCGTTCGGAGGAAAGTCGGTGAAGTCGTAGATTCCCGATGTCAGAACCAGGCCGGCGATGCGGATGCCGTCGGGCTCGTGAAATTGCCGCATACCCGCGTAACTGCCGGCATGGGTCGCACCCGCCGAATGGCCGAACAGCACGATCTTCGAAGCATCGCCTCCATAATCCACGATATTGTCGCGCACCCATTGAAGCGCCGCACCGACGTCCTGCGGGCCGGCCGGCCAGGGATGCTCAGGCGCAAGGCGATAGGTGATGTTGACGCCGACAAGCCCGTTGCGTGCCGCCCATAGCGGCACATTGTCGTAAAACGGCGAGCCGGGTGTCGATTTGTTGCCGCCGGTGAAACCGCCGCCATGCACGAAGACGAGCACCGGGCGCGTGCCCGTCGCGCCTTGTTCGACGAAAATATCCAAAAAATTGCGGCCCGCCGGGCCATAGCGGATGTCGCGCGTGACGGTCACGCCGGCATAGGGCTCCGGCTTATGCAGCGGTGCGTATAGTGCCGCGGTCTTTTGCGGATCGATCACGCGGCCGATGGCCGCGATTTTTTCAGCGATGTCAGAAGTCATGGCCCAGAGCCTTCGCAGGCGGGAACGCGCGATGTCAAGATGTGGGATGCCTGCTTTGCCATTCGCGCCAGGCAATGACGGCGATGGTCAGCGCACAGAGCGGCAGGACCACGGTGCCGAGCACGAAGCTGTAGGTCGACAAGGCATCGTGCTGTTTTGCGGCCAGGATGAGATACACCGTGTAGGCGATATAGAGTCCGAAAAAGACCGCGCCCTCCCAGCGCGCGATCAGATTGCCGGTAAAGAAAATGGGCAGGCAGGCGATCGCCACCGCCACCATCGCGGGGATATCGAACGCGAGCAGAGCCGGCGCAACGACAAGTCCGCCGGGTATGATCGCGGCGGACAGGCCGAGCACACCGAGAATATTGAAAATGTTGCTGCCGACGACATTACCGACCGCAATATCGCGCTGCCCCCGGATCGCGGCCATGACCGAGGTCGCGACCTCCGGCAGCGACGTGCCCGCGGCAACGATCGTCAGCCCGATGATCATCTCGCTGACGCCGAGATACGTTGCAAACGCGATCGCGGCCCCGACAAGCCGTTGCGCACCCACAATCAGCAACGCCAGGCCGCCAACGATCAAGACGGCCTGTACCGGCACCGTCGAATCCCAATCCGAGCCCGCCCCTGGGAGGTCCTCTGTGCCGTCTTCCGGTTTGGCGCCGAACCGGCGGCTTTGAACGATGAGAAACACGGTATAGGCGGCGAGAAGAGCGGTGAGGATCAAGCCGTCAACGCGGGAAATCGCCCCATCCCACGCCATCGCGGCCAAGAGCAGCGACGTGCCGACCATGATCGGGATTTCCTGCCGGATCAGCTGCCGGTCCACCAGGAGCGGCGTGATCATCGCCGACACGCCGAGGATGAAAAGCACGTTGAACATGTTGCTGCCGACCACATTGGCGACGGCGAGGTCCACCTGACCGGAGAGTGCGGACTGCATCGAGACCGCGACCTCGGGCGATCCGGTGCCGAAAGCCACCACGGTCAATCCCACGACAAGCGGCGATATTCCGAAGGTGAGCGCGAGCTTCGCCGCGCCACGAACCAGGAACTCGGCTCCCACAATCAGCAAGGTGAGTCCGAGAACGAAGCTGACCAGGGTCATGCGCTGCTCATCGCAAATTGGCCGGAAGGTGGATCGATGCTGCCCGGAAAGACTTCGGAAGGGAGGCCTTTCACGACAATCTGACTGGGCGTGCGGCGGAGTCTGGTAGATTGGGTCGGCCCGGCCGCACGCAAGAGCCCGGGGCCAGGAGGCGTACGAAAAGGAGAAGGGCGATGGTCACGTTGCCCGCCCCGGCCATTCGGCATTGCTGGTATGCCGCCGCTCTATCTCTGGCGCTATGCGCCGCGCCGCAGGTATCTGCGCAGCAGGTCACGCCAAAGCCTGGCCCAGGCGTCCAGCGGCCGCTGGTTCTGGTTCCCGGTCTCCTCGGTTCACGCCTCTGCCGCCCCGACCCCAAAGATCCGAAGAAAGTGCAGGTCGTGTGGGGGACGGTCGGCGCACTGAAGCAGTTTCCAACCATTCGTCTGTCGCACCGGCCGGATGCGCGCGATCCGATCAGGCCCTGCGGCGTTATTCGTGAGATCGTTTATCTCGGTGTCTACGCGCAGGACGTTTATTCGCCGATCATCCGCCACCTCGAAAAGACCGGATATCGCGAGGGCCGCGATCTGTTCGTATTCGCCTATGACTGGCGGCGCTCGGCGTTCGATAACGCAAGGGCGCTCGGCGCGTTCATCCGCGACAAGGTGCCGGACGGCAAGGTAGACATTCTTGCGCATTCCATGGGCGCACTTGTTGCGCGTATCTATGTGGCGAACGAGGGCGGCGAGCGCGTGGCGCGTCTGTTCAGCGCCGGGGCGCCGTTTCAGGGCTCGGTCAAGGTGTTCCAGACCGTGCAGAAAGGGTGGGGCGCGCTCAATCCGGCGATGGGCGGGCTCGAGGGATTCCGCCGCACCATGCTGTCGTTTCCCTCGGTGTTCGAACTGATGCCGCGCTATCACGACTGCTGTGGCAACACCGCCGACGCATTCGATCCGGCACGCGGCGATATGTGGACTGCGCTGCATTGGGAGGGGGTCGACACGACGACCATGCCGGACCTGCAGCAAACCTTCGGACGTATCCGGAAACTCGAGGCGCTGATCACGATGCCGATGCCCCGCGATGTCGAGGACGTGCTGCTGGTCGGGCTCGATCAGCGGACGCCGCAGCGCGCCGCATTTCGTAACGGGGAAGGGCCCGCGGTGCTGACCGTGCTGCATAGCTGGGCTGGCGACGGCACCGTGATCCGCGACAGTGCGGTAATCGGCCAGACGCCATTCCACCCGACCAGCTTCTCCGATCACCACCGCATCCTTCACGATCCGCAGATTCAGGACTTCCTGCGCGTGGCGCTGACCGAAAGCGTCGCGCGCGCCATCGCCACCGTGCCGGTGCGCGAGCGCGGCCGGATGCTCTCCGTCGACGGCAGCCTGACCGAGCTGGTGGGCGTCAAGGTGGAGCCGGACGAGCCGATCTATCGCACCGGCGACGTTGGCAAGGTCTATGTGCATCTGCGGCTCGGCGACCGGACCAGCGTCGACCCTGCCGGCATCAAACTGACCCGGCGGATGGCGGACGGGCACGAGGTCGCGATCCCGCTCGAACCGGACCCGTCCGCGTCCGACCCCGGCAATCCGTTCGAGCGATCCTTTGTCGGCCGGTTCGAAGCCGGCGCGAAACCGGGACATGCAGTCCTTAAAGCGGTGCTTGAACTTGCCGGGGTTAAGCCCAGGGTCGTTGAAACGACAGTCCCGGTCATGGCGCAATGAAGCGGCACGGTCCGGTTCGCATTGGCGGGCCGGATTGTGGTATGGCGCGGTCATGAGATCGCGCGTCAAACGTCCGTCATTGCCGCAGCGCCGGCCCGTGAAGCACGGGCGTCCGGATCAGCAAGGACGTGCTCAGAAACCAGAGCGTCCCGAGCAGCAAGGGCGTGTCGGCAGGCCAGAGCGGGCCGACACGTCTGCGCGGCCGTTCGGCAAAATTCAGGAAAAGCGGATCAGACCTCCCGGGGGGCAGCGGAAATCCGCCCCGGTTACGGCAGCGCACAAAGCCGCTCCGAAACCTGAGGCGAGACCGATACCGGCAGATGCCGCGCCGCTCAGCATGGCGGTGCAGACCGTGACTGTCACGGCTGACGAGAACGCCATGCGCATCGATCGCTTCCTCGAAGCGCGCTTTCCGGGGCTGTCCTTCAGTCATATCCAGCGCATCATCCGCAAGGGCCAGTTGCGGGTGAATGGCAAGCGGGTGGAGCCCAAGGATCGTCTGGAGGCGGGACAATCGGTGCGAATCCCGCCGCTGCGGCTCGATCCGGAAAAGCCGCGCGGGGACGGTGAGGGCGGCGGCAAGAATGCAGACACGCGCGCCTTCCTGGAATCCATCACCTTGTACGAGGACGACGATGTGATGGTCCTCAACAAGCCAATGGGGCTTGCCGTGCAGGGCGGCTCCGGCACTGTGCGCCATATCGACGGCATGCTGGGAGCGATCGCGACCAAGGACGGCCAGCGGCCGCGGCTCGTGCACCGCCTCGACAAGGATACCGCCGGCTGCCTTCTGGTGGCGAAATCGCGCTTTGCCGCCGCAGCGCTTGCCAAGACGTTCCGCTCGCGGTCGGCGCGCAAGATCTATTGGGCACTGGTGCCCGGCGTGCCCAAGCCCAAACAGGGCCGCATCTCGACCTATCTTGCCAAGGAGGAGCGACAGGACGACTCGGTGATGCGTGTCGCCAGGCACGGCGAAGAGGGCGCGAGCCATGCTGTAACCTATTACGCGGTGGTAGAAACCGCCGCGCAGCGCCTCGCCTGGCTGTCGCTAAAGCCGGTCACCGGACGCACCCATCAGCTGCGCGTTCAGCTCGCCCATATCGGGCACCCCATCGTTGGCGATCCGAAATATTTCGATATCGAAAACTGGCAGCTGCCCGGCGGCATGCAGAACCGCCTGCACCTTCTGGCGCGCAGGATCGCAGTGCCGCATCCGCGCGGCGGGGTGATCGACGTCACTGCACCGCTGCCGCCGCATATGCAGCAGAGCTTCAACCTGCTCGGGCTCGATGCCACCCGCTACGATCCGATCGAGGAGGCGCCGGAGGGGTGACTGAGCAATGATGCTGCCGGGGATCGGCGCAGCGGAGGTGGCGTCGCTGGCCGGCGGGGTCGGGCTGTTTCTTCTTGGCATGCGGTTGATGACCGACGGCCTGAAAACGGCCGCCGGTGAGCGCCTCAAGACCATCCTCGGATCGTGGACCTCAAATCGCGGCCGCGGCTTCATTACCGGAGCCGTCATCACTGCCTTGGTGCAGTCGTCGAGCGCGGTGGTGGTGGCCATTGTCGGTTTCGTCAATGCCGGCCTGCTCACGCTCTCTCAGGCGGTCTGGCTGGTGTTCGGGGCCAATGTCGGGACCACGATGACTGGATGGCTGGTGGCTCTGATCGGCGTGAAGATCAAGATGGAAGCCCTGGCCCTGCCGTTGATCGGAATTGGCATGGCGTTGCGGCTCCTGTCGGCATCGCGTGGCCGGGCAGCAGCGTTCGGCCTCGCCATCGCTGGATTGGGCCTGTTCTTTCTCGGCATCGACATCCTGCAAAAGTCATTCTCGTCGATTGGCGACGATATCGGCCTGGCCGGCCTGACCGCACATCCGGTGACAACGACATTGCTGTTTCTGGGGCTTGGAACCTTTCTGACGGTTCTTGTGCAATCGTCCAGCGCTGCGATGGCGATCGTGCTGACGGCCGCGGCGGGCGATGCGGTGCCGCTGTCTTATGCCGCCGCCGCGGTGATTGGCACCAATATCGGTACCACGTCCACGGCCGTCTTCGCGAGCATCGGCGCAACCCCGAACGCCCGCAGGGTTGCGGCCGCGCATATCGTTTTCAACCTGATCGCCGCCGTCGCCGCGATTGCATTGCTGCCGTTGATATTGCCGGGCATCGAAGCCTTGCGCGATTTGATCGGGCTTGGCGCGGCGCCGGCGACGACGCTGGCGCTGTTTCACACAACCTTCAATCTGCTCGGCGTCGTTCTGATGTGGCCGTTCTCGGCCATGCTGGTGCGGGTCCTGCAAAGGATGTTCCGGTCGCCGGTCGAGGACCTGGCCTCGCCGCGCTACCTCGATGCCAATCTCCTCGCGGTGCCGGAGCTCAGTCTCGCGGGGCTTGTGCTGGAGACCAACCGGCTGGGCGCGCTGGCGCGATCGGCGGTTCACAAGGCGCTCAATGGCCAGCCCTTCGAGACCGAACGCGAGGCCGCACGGCAGCTGGCCGGGCGGATCGAAGACCACGTTGCGGCGATGTCTGCGACGCCGTCCCCGGAACCGATCGGCGCGGCGCTGGCCTCGGTGTTGCGGGCGGTCCAGCATTTCGAGGAAGTCGCCGAGCGGGCAGAGCGGCCCTCCGCGCTGTCGGGACCGCTGGGGGGCGCCGAGGACACCGCGCAAAATCTGATCCGACAGGTCGACACGCTGGTCGGCTTGGGTAGAGACGAAAACGAGAGGATTCCAGTCGCGGCGGCGGAGGCGGCAATGGCCGAGGTAGAAGCCGCGTATCAGGCGCTGAAGGCGAGGCTCCTGGATGCCGCGAGCCGGGGCGCTTTTCCGGTGTCTCAAACCGACCGCGCCATCCGGACCGCCGCCAATCTGCGCCGTCTGTCCGACCGTTGTGTGCGCGCAGCGGTCCGGCTCGCGCCATTGGAGCCTGCGGAACCCGAGCGTGCGAAGCCGCGAATCTAGACTAGGTCCGCCGAGGCCGGGACCCGAAACCGCCCCCCTTGCGTTCCTATATTAAATCTTGGTGCAGGTTCTGGTCCTGCATCCTTAGAGATTGGATGAGCGATATGTGGAATCGCTTGAGCATCTTTGCATTGGCGTTGATCTTGCCTGGGTTTTCGGGCCCGGTTGCGCATGCCCAGAGCAGCGAAGGATTTCCATTCTCGATCATCAATGACGGGTCCGAGCGGCGTGCCGCGAAGCGGGCGAAGCCTGTGCCCAAGGCGGACGATGCGCAGCCCGCACGGCAGAAGGCCAAAGCCGGTTCCCGGCGCGCGCCGCGTGGCTCATCCACCCTGTCCACGATCCCGACCCACAGCTCACCCCTGACACCGCCCGGCGCCGTCCGTCCGATGCCTACCGCGCCGAGCATGGCCAACCCGGCATCGCCTGCCGCGACTGTTCCGGGTGTAGCCGGCACCGGCGGTATGCCGGCGATCGCGCCGGCGCGTCCGGCAGGTCAGACTTTCCAGGATCGCGCCCGCGACTGCATCATGTCCGGGACTGGGCAGGGCGTCGGCCCCGGCCAGATCGGAAGCTTCACCCAGAACTGCGTGAACCGGTAAAGCGCTCCACGATCAAGCTTCCGCGCTGGCCGTATCGAGCACAGCGATGTCTTCGGCGGTCAGCGCTATGTCCGGCGCCTTCAGGATTTCGGCAAGCTGGGGGAGACGTGTCGCGCTGACAATGGGCGCTGTGATGCCGGGCCGCGCCAGCTGCCAGGCCAGCGCGATCTGCGCGGGCGTCGCCGCGTGCCGCGCTGCGACCGTATCGAGCGCATCGAGAATGCGCAGACCCCGCGCGTCGAGATATTTGGCGACCCCGCTGCCGCGTGCGGCGCTCTTCGGAAGGTCGTCCTTGGAGCGGTATTTGCCGGACAGAAAGCCGCTTGCGAGCGCATAATAGGTAATGACGCCGAGTTGTTCTTCGCCGCACAGCGCCTCGTAGTCGTGCTCGTAGCCAAAGCGCTCACAGAGATTGTAGTGCGGCTGCAGGCATTCGTAGCGCGGAAGGCCGAGCCTGCGGCTTGCATCGAGCGAGGCCCGCAGGCGATCCGGGCTGACATTGGACGCGCCGATGACCCGCACCTTGCCCTGCGCAATCAGTGTTGCATAAGCATCGAGCGTTTCCTCAACGGGGGTGTCGATGTCGTCGAAATGGGTCTGATACAGGTCGATATAGTCGGTTTGCAGCCGCCGCAGGGAGGCTTCCGCAGCACGCATCACATAATCGCGCTTCAAGGTCTTGCCGGACCCCATGTCGCTGCCGACCTTGGTAAAGATCAGAACGTCGTCGCGGCGTCCGCGCGCTTTCAGCCAGCGCCCGATGATGGTTTCGGATTCGCCGCCGGAATTGCCGGGCACCCAGCGCGAATAGGCGTCCGCAGTATCGACGGCGTTGAAGCCTGCATCGACAAAGGCATCGAGTAGCGCGAACGAAGTTTTTTCGTCGGCGCTCCAGCCGAACACATTGCCGCCGAACACGATCGGGGCAATCGAAAGATCCGAGCGGCCGAGCTTTCGGCGATACACGCTGCTCTCCTTGATTGGACGCCGTTCACCATGCCGTGCCTTCCAGCGCGCGGCAAGGCCCGGTGCTACGATGTTTACGGCTTCAGCGCAGGCTGGCGTTGATTTTCTCGAGCGCAGCCGAACCGGGGCAGAGCTCGGCCTCGCCCAGCGTGTTGAGCGGCTTGGCGATCGTCTTCAGCGAGGCGTGCAGATCCTGCGGTTCCTCGGCGATATAGAGGACGCCGGTGACGATCTGGCCTTCGGCGGCGTGGCGCTGCAGGAAAGCCATGGCCGCGGTGCGGTCGTGGATGTCGTAATCGGCGCCGAGCTTGCGGAGCGCAAGCGTCGAACCGTCATGCTGCTCCACCAGTTGGACCTCGCCTTCGCCATAGTCGACCGTGATCGGCGCGCGGCCTGCGATCACGTCGAGCCGGTTCACCGCCTCGTTATGTTCGCGCACATAGTCGAAGCTCTTGGTGGAGCCCGCATGATTGTTGAAGGCAACGCAAGGCGAGATCACATCGAGGAAAGCCGCGCCTTCGTGCTCGATGGCGGCCTTGATGATCGGCACCAGCTGCTTCTTGTCGCCGGAGAAGGAGCGGGCGACAAAGGTTGCGCCGAGCTGCAGCGCCATGGCGCATAGATCGATCGAATTGTCGGTGTTGATGACGCCGCGCTTGGATTTTGATCCGCGGTCGGCGGTCGCGGAAAACTGGCCTTTGGTCAGGCCATACACGCCGTTATTCTCGACGATATAGACCATGTTGACGGCGCGACGAAGCGCGTGCGCGAACTGGCCAAAGCCGATGGAGGCGGAATCGCCGTCGCCCGATATCCCAAGATAGATCAGGTCGCGGTTGGCGAGATTGGCGCCGGTCAGCACCGAGGGCATGCGGCCATGTACGGAATTGAAGCCGTGCGAATTGCCCAGGAAATAGGTCGGGGTCTTGGACGAGCAGCCGATGCCCGATATCTTCGCCACCCGGTGAGGCTCGATGGAGAGTTCGAAACACGCTTCGATGATCGCCGCGGTAATCGAATCGTGGCCGCAGCCCGCGCAGAGCGTGGAGATCGAGCCCTCGTAATCGCGGTGGGTATAGCCCAGCGCATTCTTCGGCAGAGCGGGGTGGTGGAATTTCGGTTTGGCGAGATAGGTCATGGTTTGCTCGCTCGCTTAAGCGCCGCCCGCAGGGTTCCGCTGCTGCTGCGCGCATCGGTGATGCGCCAGCCGTCTTTGGCCTGGACGAAGACATAGGTGATCCGCATCGGCTCGCCGAAATTGCGGAAGGTGACAACCGTCTCCGCCTTGTCACCGGCAATCCTGGCGGGTGCGACGCTTACGTCCTTCAGTTCGAAGTCCTGGCCCTGAATGAAAAAGTCGGAATCCTTGTGCCTGGCGGCGCGCCACAATTTCAACGTCTGGGCGTCCAGAAAGCGCGGCGCATCGCGGTCCGAAAACCCGTCGGAGCCTTGCTTTGTATAGATCGCATAAAGGCTTTCGACCGCGGCTTCCGGCGTCTTGAATTGCGCCAGCGCCGGGCCGGCCGCGACCAGGACGCCGGCGAGGGCGCCCGTGATGGCGAGCGAAAACTTCATGACGCCACCCGCATCGGCTTGACCTTCATCCGGCCGAGATGATCCCCGATCGCGCCGGCGATGAAGCGCGCGGTGATCGGGGTGCCGTCATAATGCAGGATCGGCACAAGCCGCACCGGATCGACGCCGCATTCGTTGACGATGAGTGAGCGTAGCTGAGAGTCGCGGTTCTGCTCGACCACGTAGACGAAGTCGTGGTCGGCGACGAAAGAGTTCACGCTGGAATGGAACGGGAAAGCGCGGATGCGCATGCGGTCGAGCTCGTGTCCGCGCTTCTCCAGAAGCCCGATCGCCTCGTCCATCGCCGGCGAGGTCGAGCCGAAATAGATTACCCCGTATTTGGTCGGCTTGTCGGCATTGGCGATCAGCGGCCGCGGCACGATATTCTTAGCGGTCTCGAACTTACGTAAGAGCCGCTGCATGTTGTCGACGTAAGGGCCGCCCTCCTCGGTGTAGCGCGCATAGCGGTCGCGGGAAGTGCCGCGGGTGAAGAACGACCCTCTGGTGGGATGCGTGCCGGGATAGGTGCGAAACGGAATACCGTCGCCATGCACATCGAGATAGCGGCCGAATTCGGTGCCGGCCTCCAGTTCGGCACGGGTCATGACCTTGCCGCGGTCGAACTTGCGATTGTCGTCCCATGTCAGCGGCGCGCAGAGGCGATGATTCATGCCGATGTCGAGATCGAGCATGACGAAGATCGGGGTCTGCAGCCGCTCGGCGAGGTCGAATGCATCGGCACCGAACCGGAAGGCCTCGTGCGGATCCTCGGGGAACAGCATCACATGCTTGGTATCGCCATGCGAGGCATAGGCGCAGGAGATCAGGTCGCATTGCTGTGTGCGCGTCGGCATGCCGGTCGAGGGGCCAGCACGCTGAACGTTGAAGATGACCGACGGGATTTCCGCGAAATAGGCGAGGCCCAGAAATTCCTGCATCAGCGATATGCCGGGCCCGGAAGTCGAGGTGAAGGCGCGGGCGCCGTTCCACGAGGCGCCGATCACCATGCCGATCGAGGCGAGTTCGTCCTCGGCCTGGATGATGGCGTATTTTGCCTCGCCGGTATCCTTGTCGACGCGCAGCCTGGCGCAATAGCGGGTGAAAGCCTCGGCCAGCGAGGATGACGGCGTGATCGGATACCATGCGCAGACGGTCGCGCCGCCATAGACCGCGCCGAGCGCCGCGGCCGCATTGCCTTCGATGAAAATGCGGTCGCCGACCTTGTCGGCCTTGCGGATGCGCAGGCCGATCGGGCATTTCAGGTTCGCAAGCGCCCAGTCTCGGCCCAGATGCAGCGCATGCACATTCGGGCCGATCAGCTTGTCCTTGCCCTTATATTGCTCGCCGATCAGGGTCTCGATCACCGTGGCGTCCATCTCGAGCAGGGCCGAGAGCACGCCGAGATAAATGATGTTCTTGAACAGCTGCCGCTGGCGCGGGTCGGTATATTCCTTGTTGCAGATCGCGGTCAGCGGCACGCCGATGACGTTGATGTCCTCGCGGAATTTTGAGGCCGGCAGGGGCTTGGTCGAGTCGTAGAGGAGGTAGCCTCCCGGCTCGATCATCGCGACGTCCTTGTCGAAGGTCTGTGGGTTCATCGCGACCATGAAATCCACGCCGCCGCGGGCACCGAGATGGCCGTCCTCGGTAACGCGCACCTCATACCAGGTCGGCAATCCCTGGATGTTGGATGGGAAGATATTGCGGGGCGAGACCGGCACGCCCATCCGCATCACCGCGCGCGCGAACATCTCGTTCGCGCTTGCCGAGCCGGAGCCGTTCACATTGGCAAAGCGGATGACGAAATCATTTACGCTGCTGAGCGCGCCGCCTGACATCCTCGATCACCCGCATGTGTCATTTCGATCAGGTATTTCTGCATGTCCCAGGCGCCGGTCGGACAGCGTTCGGCGCACAGCCCGCAATGCAGGCAGACATCCTCGTCCTTCACCATCACCCGGCCGGTCTTCAGCCCGTCCTCAACATAGAGGTCCTGTGTCAGATTCAGAGCCGGGGCCTGGAGCCGCTGCCGCAGGTCGGCTTCGTCGCCATTCTGGGTGAAGGTGATGCAGTCCATCGGACAGATATCGACGCAGGCATCGCATTCGATACAGAGCTGTGAGGCGAACACCGTCTGTACGTCGCAATTCAGGCAGCGATGCGCCTCGCCGAGCGCGAGCTTGACGTCATAGCCAAGCTCGACCTCCGCCTTGATGTCGCGCAGCGCCACCTGCTTGTCCCGCAGCGGAACGCGATAGCGATGGTCCAGCGTGACGTCGTTGTCATAGGACCATTCGTGAATGCCCATTTTCTGGCTGACGATCTCGACATGCGGCAGCGGCCGCTCGCTGATACTTTCGCCGGACAGCATCTTGTGGATCGACAAGGCGGCGTCATGGCCATGCGCGACCGCCCAGATGATGTTCTTCGGTCCGAACGCCGCGTCGCCGCCGAAGAACACTTTCGGGTGGGTCGAGCCGAGCGTGGTCGCATCCACCACCGGCATGTCCCACTTGTCGAACGCGATGCCGATGTCGCGCTCGATCCACGGATAGGCATTCTCCTGTCCAACCGCGACCAGAACGTCGTCACACGGGAAGTGCTGGTCCGGCTCGCCGGCGGGAACGAGCTTGCGCCGGCCCTTGTCGTCATATTCGGCCTTGACCTTCTCGAAGGTGATGCCGGTCAGCTTGCCGTTCTCGTGGGTGAATTCCTTCGGCACGAGATAATTGTGAATCGGAATATCCTCGTGCATGGCGTCTTCCTTCTCCCAGGGAGACGCCTTCATTTCCTCGAAGCCCGACCGCACCACGACCTGCACGCTTTCGCCGCCAAGCCTTCGCGCGGAGCGGCAGCAATCCATCGCGGTATTGCCCCCGCCGAGGACGATCACGCGTTTGCCGATCTTGTCGATGTGACCAAAGGCGATGGAGGATAGCCAGTCGATGCCGATATGGATATTGGCGGCGGCTTCCTTCCGCCCGGGAATATCGAGATCGCGGCCGCGTGGCGCGCCTGAGCCGACGAAGATCGCGTCGTAATTCTCGGCGAGCAGCGCCTTCATGCTGTCGATGCGCCGGCCGCCGCGGAATTCGACGCCGAGATCGAGGATATAGCCGGTCTCCTCGTCGATCACGGAATCGGGCAGCCGGAATTTCGGGATCTGCGTACGCATCATGCCGCCGGGCTGCGGATCGCCGTCGAATACCACACAGTCATAGCCGAGCGGAGCGAGGTCGCGTGCGACGGTGAGGGAGGCGGGTCCGCCGCCAACCAGCGCAACACGCCTGCCGTTCTTGACGCGCGCTCTTTTCGGCATGCGCGCCGAGACGTCGTCCTTGTAGTCGGCGGCGACGCGCTTCAGGCGGCAGATCGCGACCGGGTCCTTCTCGACGCGGCCGCGCCGGCAGGCCGGCTCGCAGGGGCGGTCGCAGGTGCGGCCCAGAATTCCCGGAAACACATTCGATTTCCAGTTGATCATGTAGGCGTCGGTATAACGCCCCTGCGCGATAAGGCGGATATATTCGGGAACGGGCGTGTGCGCGGGGCATGCCCACTGGCAGTCCACGACTTTGTGGAAATAATTCGGATCGCCGATGTCAGTCGGTTTCATTGACTCCTCTCGCACGCGTCCCGGAACCCTTCGGTTTCCTGTGCTCTGTTGGGACCGGCGAGCCGCAAACGGCAGGCTGGCATTTCATTCCCCGTTGGGCCGGTGTTCTATCCCCCGACTCTTACCTAAATTGTAGTCAGTCCAATTCTGAAAAGCCACCGATGCACTGTCGCGGTTGCGCAATTCCGGCACATGGTTGACGTCGGGTCACGCGATGCCTTGCGACAGCGCGGTGGATTTCATGAGTCGAAAAGCCTGCCGGTTTGGGCCGGTTTTTGCGCCATTGATGGCTGCTATCCATGCGTGAATAGAGCCCGCAGCTCCAGGGCTTGTGCAGCGCACAAACCTGCCTCATACGAAAGTGGCATGGTTCCAGTGCAGATTCGCGGGGCCTCGTCCGATCTTGCCGCGACCCTGGAAACCGGGGGAGACGAACACTGAAACTTATTATCTTCGATTGCGACGGAACCCTGGTAGACAGCCAGAACATGATCTGCGCCGCCATGCAGCGGGCTTACGATGCGCATGCCATCGCTTGTCCGCCGCGCGAGCGGGTGCTGTCGATTGTCGGCCTGTCGTTGCGGGAAGCATTCCAGCGGCTCGGCGAGGGGCATGATGGCTTCCCCGTCGATGGCATGATCGAACACTATAAGCAGGCGTTTTTCGACCTGCGCCATTCGCTCGAGCATCATGAGCCGCTTTATCCCGGTGCCCGCGAAACCGTGCACGCCCTGGCCGCGCGCGACGATTGCCTGCTGGGGATCGCGACCGGCAAGTCGCAGCGCGGCTTGCGCGCGATACTGACCCACCACGAACTATTGCCGTATTTTGCGACGCTCAAAACCGCCGACGATGCACCGTCCAAGCCGCATCCCGGCATGATCCTTGAGGCCATGCGCGAGGCGGGTACTGAGCCGCACGATACGCTCATGGTCGGCGATACTACCTACGATATGGAAATGGCGCGCGCCGCTGGCGTGCATGCGATCGGCGTGACCTGGGGCTATCACCCGCATGTGATGCTTCAGCGAAGCGGGGCCGCCGACCTGGTATCGGATTTTGCGGAACTCGCACGCCGCATCGACTCTTTTATGATTGCGCGGGCTCCCGCCGAGCGCCGCTGGACAAGACGGATGCGCGATATTTTCGATGACATTTTCAAGGGCAATCCCCTCGACCCGATGGAGGCGGCGCGGCGCAACGTGCGGCCGACTCTGCGCAGGCGCTTCTATGAGAACGCTGCGGTCGCACAGGATGGCGATGCATATGCCGTGACCCTCGACGGCAAGCCGGTGCGCACGCCGGCGCGTAGGCTGCTGGCGGCGCCCACGCGCGAATTGGCCCAGGCCATCGCCGACGAGTGGCAGGCGCAAAAAGACGTGATCGATCCCGCGCATATGCCGCTGACCCGGCTCGCCAACTCGATCGTCGACGGTGTCGCCGACAAACCGCACGAGGTCCGCGACGAGATCGTCAAATATCTGGGCTCCGATCTTCTGTTTTACCGTGCCGACGGTCCCGAAGGACTGATCGAGCGGCAGGCAGCGGCCTTCGACCCGGTCGTGCGCTGGGCGGCGGATGCGCTCGGTGCGCGGTTCATCATGGTGGAGGGCGTCGTCTATGCGATGCAGCCGGAAGAGGCGATCGCCGCGGCGGCGAGGGCGATCCCTGCCGATGCATGGACTCTCGGCGCTGTCCATTCGGCAATGACATTGACCGGATCGGCGCTCCTTGCACTCGCACTTGCACGTGATGCAGCGTCGGTCGACGATGTCTGGAAAGCCGCGCATGTCGACGAAGACTGGCAAATGGAGCAATGGGGCCGCGACAGCCTCGCCATGGAGCGGCGCGCCTATCGGGAAGCCGAGATGAAGGCGGCGGCGACGGTGCTGAGGCTGGCGCGGTAGCCCGAGCGTCACGATGTTTCAACCGGTTATGCCCGCGCTTGTCGCGGGCATCCGCGTCTTATGTGGCGGAACTCATAAGAACGACGTGGATGGCCGGGACAGGCCCGGCCATGACGGGTAACGGGCGGTTGCTATTGCCCCGTCGCGGTTGCGGCGCGGCCGGCTTCGTACAGGAACCACACCCGCTTCTCGGCCTGATCGATATAGTTTTCGAGAAGGCTGGCGGTGGCGACGTCGCCGTGCTCGTCGCAGATGTCATGCACCTCCCGCATCGCTCTGATGATGCTCTGATTATCTTCGCGCAACTCGGCCAGCATGTCCTGCGCATCGACATAGGCCGCGTCGTTGTCGGAAATCCGCTGATGCCTGGCGATATCGCCGATCGAGCGCAACGTGGTGCCGCCGATCTTGCGCACCCGCTCGGCGATCTCGTCGGTCATGGCGAAGAGCTGGTCGCCGTGCTCGTCGAACATCAGATGGAAGTCGCGGAAGTTCGGGCCCGAGACATGCCAGTGGAAATTCTTGGTCTTCAGATACAGCGCGAAGGTATCGGCCAGGAGCGCGTTGAGTGCGCCTGAGATATCCTTGGTGGCGTTGCCGCCGAGATCGGTCGGGGTGGCAAGGCGGGCTCTGGTCTTTTCGGCGCTCATGGCAAATCTCCGAGGGCGGATAAATCGATTTTGGATAGCACAACGCGGATGTAAGCGAGTTGACGCAAAGTGCGATCGGCCGGAATTGCCGACTTTGGTATAGACGTGCTGACTTTGCAGCGGAAACTTTCGATGAAAATTACCCTCGACCTGTCAAAACTTGTTGAGCAGGGTAAACTGACCGCCGCGGAGGCCGACCGCCTCGGCGCTCGCAGCGCAGGAGACCGGCCATCTCGGCCTCAACATCCTCACCGGCTTCGGCGTGATCGCGGCCAGCGCCGGCGCGGTCGCCATCCTGCTCACGGCGTTCCAGTTTACCGCAGGAGCCGCCGTCATCATCGGCGGTGCGGTGTTCTCTATCGGCCTGGCGCTGCTCGGGATGCGCGGCGAGGTGATGAACCTGCTCTCGCAGACCCTGATCATCATCGGCGCGCTGACCGGCGCAGGACGCCTGCTCATTCTCGACGACGGCTCGCCGCGCGCGGCCCTTTTCGTCACGGCGGTGCGCGCCGGGACCGCGATCCTCGGCGCCAAGGCGCTCTCGGTGCTGGCGGCCGGGGTGATCCTGATCGCCATCGCGATGGGGCTCCGGGCGTTTAACAGGCAGCTCACCACTGCCTGAGACCCCGGCACGTCGTGGCCGAGCGTGGCCGTCCGCAGGACGGGGTCGCTTCGCCCGCCGATGTCCCGGCCATCCACGCCGTTCGGCGATCAACGGCGCGGATGCCCGGCACAAGGGCGGGCATGACGAAAAAATGGTCTTCGTGCTATGACCAAGGCCGGTCATCAGGCACGGGGCACCATGAAAGACATTATCGAAAAGCTCGATCTTCGCCGCAAGGACGCCAGGCTCGGCGGCGGGCAGACCCGCATCGAGGCGCAGCACAAGCGCGGCAAACTGACCGCGCGCGAGCGCATCGAGCTCCTGCTCGACAAGGGCTCGTTCGAGGAATTCGACATGTTCGTGGAGCACCGCTCCAACGAATTCGGCATGGAAAAGACCAAGATCCCGGGCGATGGGGTGGTCACCGGCTGGGGTACCGTGAACGGCCGCACCGTGTTCCTGTTCTCCAAGGACTTCACCGTATTCGGCGGCTCCTTGTCGGAGACCCATGCGCAGAAGATCGTCAAGGTGCAAGACATGGCGCTGAAGGCGCGCGCCCCGATCATCGGCCTGTTCGATGCCGGCGGTGCCCGAATCCAGGAAGGCGTGGCGGCGCTCGGCGGCTATGGTGAAGTCTTCAAGCGCAACGTGATCGCGTCCGGGGTCATCCCGCAGATCAGCGTGATCATGGGGCCGTGCGCGGGCGGCGACGTCTATTCCCCGGCGATGACGGACTTCATCTTCATGGTGAAGGACACGAGCTACATGTTCGTCACCGGCCCCGACGTGGTGAAGACCGTGACCAACGAGGTGGTGACCGCGGAAGAACTCGGCGGCGCCTCGGTGCATGCAACCAAATCCTCGGTCGCCGACGGCGCATTCGAGAACGATGTCGAGTGCCTTCTCCAGATGCGCCGGCTGATCGATTTTCTCCCCTCGAACTGCACATCGGGCGTGCCGGAATGGCCCTCGCTCGACGAGGCCGACCGCATCGACAATTCCCTCGACACGCTGATTCCTGACAATCCGAACAAGCCCTACGACATGAAGGAGCTGATCCTGAAGGTCGTGGACGAGGGCGACTTCTTCGAAATCTCCCCGACCTTTGCGAAAAATATCGTCACCGGCTTCGGCCGCATCGCCGGCCGCTCGGTCGGCTTTGTCGCCAACCAGCCGATGGTGCTGGCGGGCGTGCTCGATTCCGATGCGTCACGGAAAGCCGCGCGCTTCGTGCGCTTCTGCGATGCGTTCGAAATCCCGATCGTGACTTTCGTCGACGTGCCGGGCTTCCTGCCGGGGACCGCGCAGGAGTACGGCGGGCTGATCAAGCATGGTGCCAAGCTTCTGTTCGCGTATTCGCAGGCGACGGTGCCGCTGGTCACCGTCATCACCCGTAAGGCCTTCGGCGGCGCCTATGACGTGATGGCGAGTAAGCATGTCGGCGGCGACCTCAACTATGCTTGGCCGTCGGCGCAGATCGCGGTGATGGGCGCAAAAGGCGCGGTGGAGATCATCTTCCGCGCCGACATGGCCGACCCCGACAAGATCGCCGCGCGCACCAAGGAATACGAGGAGCGGTTTCTCTCGCCCTTCGTCGCCGCCGAGCGCGGCTATATCGACGACGTGATCATGCCGCACTCGACGCGCAAGCGCATCGCCCGCGCGCTGGCGATGCTGCGGACCAAGAAGGTGGAGATGCCGGCGCGGAAGCACGACAATTTGCCGGTGTGAGGGGTACTTAAGCGGCTTCATCAAAAAGAGGTTGATGATCTTCCGAGCTAAGTGCCCGAAATCCTGCGGGAGCGACAGCTTCAATTTTGCAAAGCAATCTCAATTGTTCGGGCGCGTCCGTATTGTTCTTGACTATGACAATTCGAGCATTCCTCGCGACGGTGGGGCGCGAGAGGAGGTCGCGCAAATCAGCGGCATAGAACGTCGGAACGTATCCGATAATAATTGTATTTTCAGGGCAGCGCAGCGCCACAGCATTCGGATCGAACGGATTTTGAACGTCTAAGAGCGGCAAGAGCCTTTCTCCCGGATTCATCAGGCGGCACAAATTGATCGCGTCGCGATGCATATGGCGAAGTCCGTGAACAAAAAACTCCAAGGCATAGTTATTGTTGACCAAGGTTGGTTCCGGGTAGATCAAAATTGAGTCTGTGCCCGGGATCAGACCAAACTTCATGAGCGTGCCAAACTCATCTTCCTCGCCGCTAAGATTTAGCCAGTTGGAGATTTTGTGATAGTCGGTGCGACTGCTCGAAAGGAGCCGGTTCCTGAATAACGGAATTAATTCATTTGAACGATAGCGCTTGCGCACGTCCATCCGAAACAATTCAGACGGGACATTCCGAAGGCGTTCAGCGCCACGAGTAAAGACAAACTCATACTCGTCCTTAACTCTACGCAATCGCGCAACGGTATGCCAAGTGCGTGAAGTTTGATCCTGCCAAGCAACGTACAGGGCATTAGCCAAGACCAACCTCCCGAATTACGCTCTGATTGTGCGCCAGCATTCGTAAGGCAAACTGCGTCGCTTCCGATGAAATATCATTTGGCCCGATTCGAGCAAAGATATCTTCGAATACCAGTGATTCGACATTGCCCAGCTTTTCCGCCCAAAACGCCGTCGCGGTAGGTGTCGCTTGACGTAGGGCGGCAACCGTTTCTTTTGTTGTCAGGATTTTGGGCTGTGGGCCTACGTCATAGAAGGCTGACCGAGCTCGGTCAGCGTAAGCTTCGACTGTGGCGCGAGGGTCTGACGTTTCCAGTCTTTTGGTCCTGGCTTCATCAGTGAGTTCGCGACCAAGACTGGACGCGTGATCGAAGGTCGGTGCCAAGTGATATTCCGTTTGATTGTTTCCCCGATCGAGGACTACTACGCCCCAGTTTTCATGGTGACGGTCTGTGTTACCAACGAGGGCGTCGAATAGCAGATATCCGCCGAAAAAGTCCTGCGCTGTAAGGCCTGGATATGTTTTTCGGCACCGAGCGGCGGTTTGAGGGTCAGCGCCTTAACGAGGGCAAGGGCCACAACCAATTTATACCTAACCTGTTTGAAACGAACCGACCCATCATATTCATCATCGAGCTCGGAAATGATCATGTTCGCTGGAACAAATGACCCGCCAGCCGGAAAAAATCTGCCTGAGATGACGCCTTCCTTGCCAAGGCATACAGCGAGATTGTAATCGGCGCAGGGGATGCCAATGGTTTTCAAAATTTCGCAACATGCCTTCTCGGACCAGTTTTCACCTGTGTTGGGTCTTCCGATTTTAAATAGGTGAGGTATGTCCGGCAATCCGAGTTCCGGACTCGGCACAATCCAAGTCTTTTCTTTGGAGCCGAGGGCTTCCGGCCGTTCAGCGAGAGAGGTCGAGACATCGAATTTTGGATACTGCATGTAAGAACCATATGAGCCGATTATCCGTTTCGGCCAGTTCAAACCGCGCTGGCAGCCGACGCGGGCTGCTTGTGGTTTGATGCTTACATGAGCATTCATCAGAAAAGAATAGCCGTCGTCCCACGCATTTGCAAGGAATAAACACCTAATACCGGGTGCCTAGATGGCGACGAGCGGCAATCGTCGATGCAATGACAAAGCGCTTTCCGCAGCATGCTCAGCCGATCATCCTTGCTCTTGAGATCGGACCGGCGATTACCGATCCGGAAATGATTCAGCGCTTTTTTCCGGCGCCGGCCGCGTAGCGGAGCGCGCTGGCGACGACGCCCGATGTTTGGATGCTGAGCCTTAATCTGTTCGACGGGATCGCTTCTGAGCCATAAAAAAAGCTGCGCGCGCCGGGGACCGGCGCGCGCAACTCCCGCCCGGAGTGTCCCGGGGCCGTTACGTCTGCAGCCGCTTCAGCACCGGCGCATTCGGGCAATAATCGGCAAAGCTCTGCGCGGCACGGCCATAGCCGATCTCGTCGGCGCAATGCAGCTTGGCGGTGCAGCTCGCGCAATTGGATTCCAGTTCGCGCATCGTGCCTTTCGGCAGGCGGCGCTCGTCGACGCCCGTCAACGCCATCATGTGGCAGAGAAGTTCGGTCGAGCCCGGCTCGCGCCCCACCAGCCAGCGCAAATCCTCAGGGCGTCCGCGCACATGGGCGCGCAGCCGATCCATCTCCTCGCCGCGTGCTTTTTCGAGAAAGTCCAGATCGCGCTGATAGGGGCTCGGCTTGAACCAGTCGATCAGCGAACGGATCGCGGGCCATTGTGCCTGTCTCGCAGTCATGGGATTTCCTCCCGAAGCTCTTGTTCGAAAGAAAATCTGACAAAAAGCGCCGTAACCCGCCTTGATCGGGATCAACGGCAACGCGCCAAGGATTAGCGGTTCGCGTCGTCCTCAACGGCGTCAGGCTTCTGCAGTTGCGGCACCGGCTCCTCAACCGTAGGCTGCTGTTCAGGCAGTTCGGCAGCCGGTGCGGCCGTCTCGCCGCCTGCCTGCGGTGCCTCCGGCTCGGCAGGTGTCGCGGCGCCCGTTGTTTCCTCGACTGCCGACGCCGAAGCATTCTGGAATCCGTCCGTCGGCGAGGGGCGTCCAAGGCCGTAGATCGTCACGCCGATTACTGCCACGCATACGAACGCCGCCATCGCGACTTGCCCGATGCCTGCGCGGCCATGGGAGAGCTGCAATTGCGGATCGGGCTGGGCTGCCTCCGTGGGCGGAATGCGGTCGTGCGGCGTCTGCATGCTTGGCTCCGTTACCATCGTCGCATGTTTTGGATGACCGTTGAGCAAACGGCCGGGGATGCGGGGAGTTCCCGGACTTGAAGCGCCTGCGACGCTGTTGTCCAATCGGTCCGGGTACGCAAATCACGAGGTGCTACGATGCGACGGCTCGGCCTCACTCTTCTCGGTCTTGTGCTTATTTCTGGTTCCGCCGCCGCGCAATCGCGCTGGCCTGCGGGCGACGAAATCGGCATGGCGAACAATCTCGGTCCCGCCACCTGGGCGCGCTGCGCGCCGCTGCTCGCCGACCCCAAGGCGAAGTCCTACGAAATCTCGCACATCCGCTCCAACACCATGCCGCAATCGCCGTTCGGCACGCCGCTGGTCGAGAAATACCGCCCGACCGTCGGCATTCCCGGCACCCGCCACGCCTTCAATGGCGAGGAGACAGTGAGCGGCGAACCCGGCGCACAGGGCACGCAGATGGATGCGCTTGGCCATTTCGCAGTGCTGCCCGAACCCTGGGACGGCAAAAGCGAATTTCCTTCCGGCCGCGCTACCTATTACGGCGGCTTCAAGCAGCAGGAGGTGAAGCCGACGCCGGATTCGCCGCTGCAGAAGCTCGGCATCGAGAAGGTGCCGCCGATCCTCACCACCGCGATCCTGCTCGACGCCAGGACCCATCTCGGCAAGGGCAAGCCGATGGAGCCGGGCGCGCTTGTCACGGCCGCCGATATCGAGGCGATGCTGAAGGCGCAGGGGCTCGACAAGCGTGGCCTGCTGCCGGGCGATGTGCTCTACATCTATACCGGCTGGGGCGACGGCTGGATCGATCCGGATACTGCAAAGACCTATTACACCAAGGGGCCGGGCCTCTCTTACGACGCGGCCAAATACATCGAAGGCAAGCAGATCGTCCTGGTCGCACTCGACAATCCGTTCACCGATCCGGTGCCGGACGGCATGCTGATCGGCAAGGCCGACCCCGCGCCCGGCACGCCGCCCGGGCTGCCTTTCGCGATCCATCACCACAATCTGGTGGTCGCCGGCATTCATAATATCCAGAACGCCAATCTCGGCGAACTGGCGAAGGACCGGGTCTGGCTGTCCTGCACCATGATCCTGCCGCTGCGCTCCAGGGGCAGCTCGGGTTCGCCGGTACGGCCGGTATCGATCGGTGTGCCGGGGCAATAGCCGTTTTTGCTGCCAGCGGATGCCATGGCGGCGGATTGATCCGGCGCAACGTGCGGCTCGTCCTTACGCATTCAAGTAGGAGAAAATGTTGGCGGCATATTGTGCCGCACTGAGGAATGGGCAGGGAGGTCATTCATGATCCGCAACCGTACAGCTTTCGTCTCCGCGATGATGATTTGCCTCACGCTCATCGCCTGCCGGCCCGCCAGCGGGCAGGAGGCGCTGGTGACGTATCGCAGCCTCAGTCCCGAGACCGCGCTCGAAATCGCGCGGGCGGCGCTCGAGGATTGCCGCAAGCGCGGCTTCCAGGTCGCAGTCGCTGTGGTGGACCGGTTCGGCCAGACCCAGGTGATGCTGCGCGACCGCTTTGCCGGTCCGCATACGCCCGCGACCGCGGCAGGCAAAGGCTGGACCGCGGTCAGCTTCCGCACCAATACCACCGACCTGATCGGCATCAGCGGGCCCGGCATGCCGCAGGCGGGCCTGCGCGATCTGCCCGGCGCGGTGATCCTCGGCGGCGGGGTGCGCGTCGAGGCGGCCGGTGTCACGGTTGGCGCGGTCGGCGTGTCCGGCGCGCCCGGCGGCGATGCCGATGACGCCTGCGCCAAGGCCGGGATCGCGGCGGTGCAGGACAAGCTGGATTTCTGATTGTCGAATTTGCACGCCTGCGGGCTTGCAGGATTTGCCGCGCGGAGTCGTTTGCGCTTGCAGGGCCGATCGGGCGGGAGCAGTCTTGAACCGGTAACGCCGCATCAAGCGGCGGACGGGAGGACGTCATGATCGTTGCTTCACTGCGCGCGACGCCGTTCGCGCTTGCCTTGATCGCATGTACCGTTTCAACGCCTGCGGTGTCGCAATATCCCGAACGCCCGGTCACGCTGATCGTGCCCTATGGCGCAGGCGGCGGCACCGACATCACCGCACGCATGCTGGCAAAGGATCTCGAAGCCGTGCTCGGCAAGCCGGTCACCGTGGAAAATCGCGCCGGCGGCGGCGGCTGGGTCGGGTGGGGCGCACTGGCGAAAGCCGCCCCCGACGGCTACACCATCGGCTATCTCAATGTCCCGTCGATGTATGCCGGTTATCTGGATCGCCAGTATAACCGCTCTGAGTCGCTCGACAGCTTCACGCCGCTGATGAACCATGTGCTCGACTACAATGTCTGGGCGGTGAAGGCGGATTCGCCCTTCAAGTCGGTCAAGGACATTGTCGAGGCCGCAAAGAATGCGCCCGAAACCATCAGCGTCTCGGCCTTCGGCGCGGGCTCGGACGATCATCTCGCCATCCTCTCGATGCAGAAGGAGAACGGAATCAAGCTGATCACCGTGCATCACAAGTCGACGGCCGACGCCAAGACCGGTGCGCTCGGCGGACATATCCAGGTGCTGGGCGCCAATATTTCCGAAGTCGCCGAAGAAGCGCGCGCCGGCACAATCCGTGTCCTTGGCGTGATGGCACCCGAACGCTCGCCATTCCTGCCGAACGTGCCGACCTTCAGGGAACAGGGCTTCGACCAGGTCTGGTCGGTGTCCCGCGGCATTGCCGCGCCCGCCGGATTGCCGAAGGCTGTGCAGGACACGCTGACGGCGGCGCTGGAAAAGACGCTGAACTCTGCCGAGCACCAGCAGAAGGCAAAACAATTGTCGCTTGAGCCGCGCGTCATCAAGGGCGATGCCTACGTTAAATTCCTGAAAGAAAACGAGGTCAGCACCAAGGCCTTGATGGGCTGGTAGTGCGGCATGCTGGAGGCAGTCGACTCGCTGGAAATCCTCGTCCTCGTCGACAATGCGACCGATATGCTCTCCTCGACGCCCGCGCATGTAGAAGGCGAGGGCGCCGGATTGATGCGGCGCGGCGTGCGCATGATGGGCGGCAAATGCCTGTGCTGCGCCGCGCATGGTCTCTCCTGCCTCATTACCGTCGAGCGGGACGGTGTGCGCCGGACCATGCTGTTCGATTCCGGTCCGGAGGAATATGCGTTCGAGCGCAATGTCACGCGGCTTGCCGCCGATCTGTCTCCCGTTGAGGCCATCATGCTGTCGCATGGGCACTGGGACCATGCGGGCGCCATGCTGCTGGCGCTGACCATGATCCGCGGCCGCAACGGCGGCCGCGAAATTCTCTTCGATGCGCATCCGGACATGTTCCGCACCCGCGCGGTGAAAATGCCGAATGGCAAGTTGCGCCAGATGGAGGACATCCCCTCGATCGAGGATCTCACGGCGTTCGGCGCAAAGGTCGTGAGCAGCTGCGAGCCGCATACCTTGCTCGGCGGCCTGGTGCATGTCAGCGGAGAAATTCCACGCGTCACCGATTATGAGCGCGGCTATCCCGGTCAGGTCCGCCGCACGCTGGACGGGGAGGGGTGGGAGCCCGACGAACTCCTGCTCGACGAACGTTGGCTCGGCGTGCACGTGAAGGGCAAAGGACTTGTCGTGCTGTCAGCCTGCTCGCATGCCGGCATCGTCAATGTGCTGCATCACGCGCGCCAGAGTTTTCCTGATGTACCGCTCTACGCCATTCTTGGCGGCTTGCATCTGTCCGGCGCGAACGAAGCGGTGATCCCGCAAACCGTCGCCGATCTCAGGCAGTTCGGCCTGATCACGATCGCGGCCGGTCATTGCACAGGCTGGCGGGCCATGACCGCGCTCGCCAACGCTTTCAGCGATGGAGTTCTGGCCCCGACCGCCGTCGGGAAGCGCTATTCGTTCTAACTGGCCGCCGAGCCTATCGCTTCGCCACCGCCCGCGGCGCAGCCTTTTTTTGCGCCGCAGGACCGGCCTGCTTCGCGGCCGCCACCGCGGACTTCCGGGCGGCAGTCACGGCGTTGTTGGCCTTCGCAGGCGCTGTCTTCTTCGCGAGCTTGGCGTCCTTTCTGGCGCTCTTGGCGATCTTCGTGTTTCGAGCCTGCTTCTTCTTTTTCAGCGAGGCCTCATACTTTTTGCATTCCTCATGCTCGGCTTTCTCCAGCGCGCGGCGTTCGGCGCGCGTCGCCTCGCGGAAGAATTCGTGGCGCCCTGCCTGCACCACCGGGACAAATTCCTTTCGGAACCGGCAGGCATTTTTCGGCGGGGTGAGGGCGGCATTCATGTAATAGCGCAGGAGTCGGTCCTCGAGGCCGCTGCGGCCTTCGAGTTCGTCGCGCGCAATCTGCATCGAATAGGCCCAGGCCTTGCCGCCGCGCGCCGTGCGCTTCTCGATCGCAAGGCATGCGAAGGAAAACTGGCAGACCTTGCCGCGCTTGTAGAAGACGACGTCGCAAATCTTGTTGCCACCCCAGATTTTCCGGTTGGCCTTGGCGCGCTCGGCTACGACCTGCGCGATGTGCCGCTGGCCTTCCTCGGACTCATCAGTGGAACCGCCCTCGAAATAGACGGCCAGCGTCAGGCAATAGAGGTCGGTCTCATAGGCGATGTCGCGGCTGCGATTGACCGGGTCGCCGAGCGCCACCTTCTGCACTTCGACAGGCGCCCGGCTGGCCTGTGCCGGGTTGCCGGCTGAATGTGCGGCCAAGAATGCGCACGCAAGCAAGAGTGATGCGAATCCTGTCCGCATGTGTCCCCCCAAATGTCTTGCCGCACAAATCGATAATCAAATGCGACGCAACACTACGCAGGACCCCCGTCGCATACCGCGACAATTCCCGATGCAAATGTGGCGGGTGAAGGGCAAGAGGTTAACAGGCGGCGCCGTTTTCCACCGCGGTTGCCGGCGCGTGCCATGCGCGCGACGCCGAAAATGCTGTAGGTTCAAGGCCGGACGGCCATCCGGACCATGACGGGGTAGGCCAGATTGTCGCACCCTCGTTAACCATGCGCCGTTCGTTAAGCGCCTTCATCGCAACGCCAACAGGGAAGATCCATGCCGGCAGCTGCCATCAACTACGACGAGGCCTCCGCCGAGGTTCGTGCCGTGTTCGACGACATCAAGACCTCGCGCAATGTGCCGGACGTGAACAATTTCTGGAAATATCTGGCGCGCGATCCGGCCTTGCTGAAACGCACCTGGGAGAGCGTCAAGGAGGTGATGGCGCCGGGCGCACTCGATCCACTGACGAAAGAGATGATCTATCTCGCTGTCAGCGTCACCAATGGCTGCGGCTATTGCATCGCGAGCCACACCGCCGCCGCGCGCAAGGCCGGCATGACGGACGCAATGTTCGGCGAGGTGATGGCGGTTACCGGGATGGCCAACGAGACCAACCGGCTGGCGAACGGCTATCGCGTGCCGATCGACAAGATGTTCGAGTGACCTACCATTCCTCCGGGCAGGGATGCAGCATTGCCCAGAGTTCGGGACCGTTCTTCACCGTCTTCATCTGCGGCGTCAGCCCGCCATTGCGCTCGATCCAGTCGAGTACCGGCTCTGAATAATAGGAGAGCAGATCGCGGGTTCCGGCCTCGTGAATGACCTTCTTCTTGATCGGCCAGTTCACCATCGTATAGGCCTTGTGAAAGCCGAGGCTCGCCCGCGGTGTGACGCAGATCTTGTTGTGCGGCACGATGCCGATCACCAGCGTGCAGGCGGAATTGCAGATCCCGTCGATGATGACGCGCTCGCCGCGCGCCGCGATCTGACGATACTTCGCCTTGTATTTCTCGACTTCTCCGCCGTGATCGCGCGTGATGCGCAAGTCGGCAGACGCCGACGCGGCCGAAACACATAAGGCCGCAATCGCAACCCCCAAGCGACGCATACCCACCCCGGAACGCAAACAATACGCTGACGACTACTGAAGCCCATCAACGGCCTCAGCTGGGCAGGACTTTGACGAAATCCGGTTTTCAATCCGTTAAGCATACGGCGGCATACCGCCGCGTACTGCCGGCACGGCCGCGTCGCGGAACGACCGCGCCGTTCTTCCAAAAATCGTGAGTCGGCGGCTGCCTCCCGTGGTCAGATACCGCTTGGCATCGGACGGACCGCAAGATGGCTGTTGACGCCGCGCACTCCCGGGGTCTCCTCGACCAGAACCCGCACCGCGTTGTGCTCGGTCTGGTTCAGCACCATGCCCCAGAGCTCGACGACCCCGTCGGTTACGATCGGATTGAGCAGGGCGGGATGCGACCACGGTTGGGCCGCGAGCTTGTCCATGATGATGTCGCGCAGTTCCGAGTCCGACGGCTGGGCGCTGGCGGGACGAGGCTTGGCGCTGGCCAGCGCCTGCAGCAGATTGGCCCGGCTGACGATTCCAACGATCAGGTCACCCTCGACAACCGGAACCCGTTTGATCCGGTTCTTTTCGAGAAGGCGCGCCACTTCGTTGAGCGGCGTATCGGGCTTTGCAACCACGACGTCCGGTGTCATGACGTCGGAAACCTTGGTGCCGTGCGATTTGACGAAATCGTAGGCCAGCTGGTCCGCGCCTGAAATCGCTGTCAGCCACCAGGATGGTTTGCGCTCGGTGCCGGTTTCGGCACGCCGGATCAGATCGCCCTCGGATATAATGCCGACGAGATTTCCCGCCTTGTCGACGACCGGCAAGGCGCTGATGCCGCGTTCAAGCATCAGCTTGGCGGCATCCTGGACGGTCGCATGCGGCTCGATGGTAACGACGCGCACCGTCATGACATCGCTTGCGTTCATGATCCTCTCCCTTCGGCTTTTCGAAGAAAATAGGCCAAGCCGCCTGCGCCGTATTGACACGGATCAAGCATGGGCCGGTCTCACGCGGGCCTCCCATTGCCGAGGCTAAGGACGCTGCTGCGATGCATCGTTAATGGTCTGGAAACGGCTCAAATCCTATTGAAGGCGAGCATTTGGGGTTGGAAAGAATGATGTTGGCCAAGAATGGCCGCTGGCTGGATGGTGCGGTCCTCGCCGTTTTGCTGGGCGCCACCCTGCTTGTGCAGATCCGAGGGCTTGAACGGCCGGCGGATGCCGCCGCCGGCGGAGTCGTCGCAATCATGTTCGCGCCCTGGACAACCGCTGACACGGCGATGCTGCGCGTCGCGGAAGCGGGCGGCCGGATTGTCCGCTTCGGGGCGTTTCCCTTCATCGTCATTACCGAACCGGACCGGGTGGATTTCTCCGAGCGGATCGCCCGGCAGGGCGCGCTTGCGGCGCTCGATCCGCGCAAGCTGGCCGCGTGCCTGCCGTGGCGCGAAGTCAAGCCATGACCAAGATCGATAGTCTGCAAAGTCTGCGGCGGCTCGTCGCGATCGCACTATGCGCACTCGCCTTCATTCACGTTCCCGTTCTTGCGGTTCTTGCGGGTCTGCGCGGCTTTGACGTGCTGGCGGTCACAGTCCTTGCCCTGTTTTTTGCCGCGGCGCCGGCCGGTCTGATGCTTGTGCGGCGCCCGATTGGTTCCGTTGCAGCGGCGCTCGCCATTGTCCTGATCGCCCAGACCTCGCTTCTGGTTTTCCTGATGCAGGGACATCCCTGGCAGGTGGAAACCCATTTCTATTATTTTGCGATCCTGGCGATGCTGTCGGGCTTTTGCGATCTGCGGGTTCTGTTGCTCGCGGCCGGCCTGATCGCCGTGCAGCATCTCGGCTTCAACGAGCTCTTTCCCGCGGCGATTTACCCGGGCGGGACCGACTATGGCCGCGTTGCGCTGCATGCCTTTGTCGTCGTCGTCGAGACGGTGATGCTCGCCGGCATCGGCTGGACCATCCGCACCGCGTTTCAGCAGGCGCAAATCGCACGCAATGCCGCCGAACAGGCCGCCGAGCAGCTCCAGCATGTGTTCGACCAGCGTGGTCGCGACCTGACCCAGACCAGACAACGGGCCAGGTCGGTCGAGGAATTGTTGCAGGTTTTCGAGCAGGAAATGTCGCAATCCATCGCGCTTCTGCACGAGGCCGCGCGTGTTTTGCACAGCAATGCCAGTACGCTTGAGGCGGCGTCTGTCCGCTCCAAAGCGCAAACTTCGACGGCGCTGGTCACGGCTGAGGACACCTCCGGGCGCGTCCGGCTCGCGGCGCAGGCCGGCGACGAACTGGCGGTCACGGTCACCGAGGTCGAGGCCAACGCGACCCAGTCGCTGCATCTTGCGAGTACGGCGGTCGAAGAGGCCGCGCGCGCCAGCGCCACCATCGACGAGCTTGCCGCCGTTGCCGACGAGATTGGCAAGGTTACCGAACTCATCAGCGCGATCGCCAGCCAGACCAATCTCTTGGCGTTGAATGCCACGATCGAAGCGGCGCGCGCGGGCGAGGCGGGCCGCGGATTTGCCGTGGTCGCGCAGGAGGTGAAAGCGCTCGCTGCCCAGACCGCGAGCGCCACTCAAGACATCGCCCGCCGGATCGCAGCGATCCAGGAGGCGACCGGCCGCTCGGTCGCGGCAATTCAGACGATCGACGGCGTCATCCGCGAGCTCGATGCGTCGCACACGCGCATTGCGTCGGCGGTCCAGCAGCAGGCGATTGCGACGCGCGAGATCGCAGGCAACGTCAATACCGCGACGCTCGGGGTGGGACGTCTCGCCCAAAGCGTTTCAGAAATCGAGGCCGTGATGTCGCAAAGCGCAATTGCGATCGCGCAGTTCAGTCAGGCGGCCGGCGAGGTGACACGCCAGGCCGGTACCATTCGCGAACGCGTGAAGGATTTCACGGATCACATCCACCGTCTCGAAGCGCAACGGCCCGACGACGCCGCATAACGACGAAGCCTTTGCGGCGGCGCCACGCGGCAAGGCGCCGTTTCCCCGCAGCGTCAATAGACCACAACGCTGCGGATGCTTTCACCCTTGTGCATCAGGTCGAAACCCCTGTTGATGTCGGACAGGGGCAGAATGTGCGTGATCATCGGATCGATCTCGATCTTCTTGTCCATGTACCAGTCGACGATTTTCGGCACGTCGGTACGGCCCCTTGCGCCGCCGAAGGCGGTGCCTTTCCAGACCCGGCCGGTCACCAGCTGGAACGGCCGCGTGGAAATTTCGGCGCCTGCCGGCGCGACTCCGATGATGACCGAGACACCCCAGCCGCGATGGCAGGCTTCAAGTGCCTGGCGCATCACGGTGACGTTGCCGGTGCAGTCGAAGGTGTAATCGGCGCCGCCGATCTGGTCGGCCGGCGTCTTGGTCATGTCGACGAGATGGGCCACAAGGTCGTTCCCAACCTCCTTCGGATTGACGAAATGCGTCATGCCGAAGCGTTCGCCCCAGGCCTTGCGGTCGTTGTTGATGTCGACGCCGATGATCATGTCGGCGCCGGCGAGCTTCAGCCCCTGGATGACGTTGAGGCCGATGCCGCCAAGACCGAACACGATCGCCTTGGCTCCGATCTCGACCTTGGCGGTGTTGAAAACGGCGCCGATCCCGGTGGTGACGCCGCAGCCGATATAGCAGATCTTGTCGAAGGGCGCGTCCTCGCGCACTTTCGCGACCGCAATTTCCGGCAGCACCGTGAAATTCGAAAAGGTCGAGCAGCCCATATAATGATGGATCGGCTTGCCGCCCATCGAAAAGCGCGAGGTGCCGTCCGGCATCACACCTTTGCCCTGGGTGGCACGGATCGCGGTGCAGAGATTTGTCTTGCGCGACAGGCAGGACGGGCATTGCCGGCATTCCGGGGTATAGAGCGGGATGACATGGTCGCCCTTCTTGACGCTGGTGACGCCGGGGCCGATATCGACCACCACGCCCGCGCCCTCATGGCCGAGGATCGAGGGGAAAATGCCCTCCGGATCGGCGCCCGACAGCGTGAAATCGTCGGTGTGGCAGATCCCGGTTGCCTTGATCTCGACCAGCACTTCGCCGGCCTTCGGGCCTTCGAGCTGCACCGTCATGATTTCCAGCGGCTTGCCCGCCTCGACCGCCACCGCCGCACGCACATCCATGTTCCGGTCTCCGTCCTTCGCCACGAGTCACAAGGGGCATGTATTCGCCCGATTGATGGCCCGGATCAACACAAGGCGCAATGACTTTGCGGCAGCAGTCCGGTAAACCCGCTCGCGTGGTACCGGTTTTGCGCGACGCCGCGCGCCGATCAAGACCTGCCTGCCGGATATTGCCTTTTGAAACCCTTCCTTGCCGATCTCGCCATCCGCTCGGCGCCGCTGACCTTCGTATTCCTCTGGAGCACCGGCTTCATCGCGGCGAAATACGGGCTGCCTTATGCCGGGCCGCTGACCTTCCTGTTCACCCGGATGTGGATGGTCGTGGTCGTGCTTGCGCTGATCGTGATGGTGATGCGGGTCAGGTTGCCCAAGCTGGTCGACGCGTTTCACAGTCTGGTCGCAGGCTTTTTGCTGCAGACGCTCTATCTCGGCGGCGTGTTCGTCGCGCTGTCGCACGGGGTGCCCGCCGGCATATCCGCGCTGCTCCCCGGTCTGCAGCCGATCCTGACCGCCACGCTGGCCGGCCGCTTTCTCGGCGAGCGCGTGACGGCCTTGCAATGGGGCGGCTTTGCGCTGGGGCTGGTCGGCGTGCTTCTGGTCCTCAACGACCGCAACGTCACCATGACCGGCACCGCGCTTGGATGGACGGCCAGCGTTGTCTCCCTGCTCGGCATCACGCTGGGCACGCTCTACCAGAAGCGCTATTGCGGCGCGATCGACTGGCGCTCCGGCAATCTGTTTCAGTTCGCCGGCTCGGCCGTCGTATTCGGCGTCGCAGCGTGGCTGTTCGAAACACGACCCATCGACTGGGACATCCATTTCATTGCGGCGCTTGGCTGGTCGGTGATCGTCCTGTCGGTGCTTACCATCGCGCTGATGTACTGGCTGATCCGCCGGATCCCCGCATCGAGGGTCGCAAGCCTCTTTTATCTCGTCCCCGCGACCACGGCGGCCTTCGCCTTCCTGATGTTCGGCGAAACGCTGAACGCGCCCGCGATTGCCGGCATGGTGCTATGCGCGGCAGGCGTGTTCATGGTCAGCCGCGGCGCCCTCAGGCCTTAAGCGCCTCGAACGCCGCGAGCGCGCGTTTGCGCGCCATGTCGTGATCGACGATCGGCTCCGGATAGGTTTTGCCCAAAGCAATTTTCGCTTCCGCCAGTTCGAGGGGCGAGGCCATCCACGGCTTGTGGATGAAGCGGTCGGGGAGGGCTGCGATTTCCGGCACCCAGCGCCGCACATACTCACCCTGCGGGTCGAATTTCTCGCCCTGCAGCACCGGATTGAAGATGCGGAAATAGGGCGCGGCATCGGCGCCCGAGCCCGCCACCCATTGCCAGCTCGCAGTGTTGTTGGCGGGGTCGGCATCGACCAGCGTGTCCCAGAACCATTGCTCGCCAATGCGCCAGTCAATCAACAGATGCTTGATCAGGAACGACGCCGCCACCATGCGCACGCGGTTATGCATCCAGCCCGTCTGCCAGAGTTCGCGCATGCCGGCATCGACGATCGGATAGCCGGTAAGGCCGCGTTGCCACGCCTTCAGCGCCGCAGCGTCGTTGCGCCATGGAAAGGCGTCGAAGCGTGACTGCAGGTTTTCTGTCGCAAGATCCGGGAAATGGTGCAGCAGATGATAGGAAAATTCGCGCCAGCCGAGTTCGCTCAAAAACTTCTCGACATCGCGCGATGGCGCACCGCCATCCGCCGCAAATCGTGCGGCATGGGCAATCTCGACCGGGCTGATTTCGCCGAAGCGCAGGTGAGGGGAAAGCCGCGATGTGGCGGGCTTGTCCGGACGGTCGCGGTTGTCTGCATATCCGCGGATATTGTCGAGGAAACCGGACAGCCGTTCCCGCGCCGCGCCTTCTCCGGGGCGCCAGGTCTTGCGCAATCCGCCAGCCCAATCGGGCCTGGACGGTTCGAGGTGCCAGTCGTCGAGACTGTCCGAGGAAACCTCGACAGGCGGCGGCAGGTGACTTGGTTCATCCAACGGCTTTCGCGGATCGCCCAGTGCGAGGACGCGCTTCCAGAATGGCGTGAACACCCGGATCGGACCACCATCCTTGTTCGCAATCCGGTCAGGTTCGACGAGGAGATTTCCTGGAAAGGTGCCGCCGTTCACGCCCTCCGCGCGAAGCTGCGCGATCACCGCGTCGTCGGTAGCGATGCCGGCCTGGTCGTAGCGCCGGTTCCAGCAGACCTGCGTCGCCTGGACATCCCTTGCGAGGGCCGGGATCACCTTCGCCGCCTTGCCACGGCGAAGAACCAGCCGTTGACCGTACATCTTCAAATCCGCACCCAGCGCGCGCAGCGATTGCGCGAGCCACCAGCGCGAGGCCCCGCCATGGGCGCGCAGCCCTGCGCTCTCTTCATCCAGTACATAGACGCAGGTGAGGGCAGCGGCCTTTGTGCCCGCGGTCAGCGCCGGATGATCGGCAAGCCGCAGGTCGTCGCGAAACCAGACGATGGCTGACAGGGGCGGCTCATCAGCCATGAGGGCCTCGCGTTCCGAATGTGCCCGCAATCACGAGCTGGGTCTGGGTCACGATCGCCGCAAGGCGTCCGTCGCTCGCCCGCGTGATGCGGGTCTGCCAGACCATCGTAGTCTTGCCTTTGTGCAGAGCGGTACACTCGGCGCGCGCCACATCGCCGACCGCAATCGCGGCGAAAAAGTTGGTCTTGCTTTCGATGGTGGCGGTGGTGGAGCCCTCGGGCAGATTGACGATGGTGGCGGCGCCGCCGAGGTCGTCGGCAAAGGCCATCACCGCACCGCCATGCAGGTTGCCGTTGCGGTTGCCCAGCTGCGGCCGCACCGGCAATTCGGCCTCGATCCGGTCTGGCTGTATGCTGATGACCTTGATCCCGAGTGTATCGGCAAAGGGCGGCTGGCGATCCTGGCGCATGGTTTCATCTTGGCGAGAGCAATGGGCGGAGTCGGCTTGCCACAGTCGAGCGCGCGGGAAAAGCGAAAGAAAAGTCTCGCATCACGGTGAAACCGGAACGGGGGACGTGCGTATTTTCCATCCAGATCGTAACGGGGACCGTCATGAAGCGCGCCATCGTTCTCTATTTCACGACCCTGATCGTCATGCTGCCGCTGGATTTCCTGTTCCTCGGCGTGATCGCCAAGAATTTCTTCCAGTCGCAGGTCGGCCCGCTCCTTGGCGACGTGCGCATTGTTCCTGCCGCGATTTTCTATCTGGGCTACCCGATCGGCATCGTGATTTTCGCGAGTTATGCGGCGGGCCAGAACTGGCAGCATGCGCTGCTTTACGGCGCGCTGTTCGGCATCTTCTGCTACGCGACCTTCGATCTGACAGCGCTGGCGCTGTTGAAGGGCTGGACCTGGCCGGTGACGGTGGTCGACATCATCTGGGGCGCCTTCGTTACCGGCGCCTCTGCAACGCTCGGGCTGCTGCTCGCCAATCTGGTGCTACGTCCCGACTGATCCGAATATCCGTTCCAGCCAGGCATGGGCGAAGACGAGGTCCTGCCGGGTGAGCGCATGTCCGGCCGGCAGGAGTTCGAGGGTCACGTCGGCTCCGACCTCCCCGAACAGCGCGGCGAAATAGGGCGGCCGGTCCGACGGCACCAACGGATCGTTCTTGCCCGACAGAAGCAGGATCGGAAAGCCGGTCAGATCGGGAAGGGGACGCGGATCGAACGGCAGCGATGCGCGCAGCAGGAGCGCGCCTGCGAGCAGCGACGGCTCATGCCGCACCAGTCCCCAGCCGATATTGGCGCCGTTTGAAAAGCCGAGCACGACCGGCGGTCCGATACCGTAAGTCTCCTGCGCCTGCGCAACGAAAGCCGCAAGCTCCGCCGTGCGGGTTGCGAAGTCGTCGAGGTCCCAGCGTCCGGTTTCGTCGCGCATGAAGAAACGCGGCATACCGTCTTCCAGCACCCTGCCGCGCGGGGATAGCAGCGCCGAGCCCGGCGACAGCATTTCCCCAAGCGGGATCAGGTCGTTCTCGTCCGCGCCGGTGCCGTGCAACAAAAGAAGCGGGGGGAGGGGGGCGTTCCCAACCAGGAAAAAAAAAGGGGTGGAGGCGG